>JASBTC010000407.1 GCA_030148625.1 Sphingobium sp.
AGGACTGTATGATCACGACGACGCAGGTGAAGCAGGGACGCTTCGCGCAGGACGGCGGCAAGGCGAGCTTCATGGTCGAGGGCGGCACCGAAAGCTTCGCGACGAGCTGTGGCCGCCGCGGTACTTCTCCGCTCGCGAAAGCGACCGAGCGTTACGACATGCAATTTACCGGCGGCCGGTTCGTCCTGACCAGCGGGCCAAATCGCTGGACCTTCACGCGCGGATAGCGTGGATCAGGCGGAGAGAGCGGCGGTGACGGCCTTGGCGTAGTTCGGGCCCACCGCCACTTCGGCGCCGTCGGACAGCACCAAAGTCAGCAACCATTTGTCGATCCGGCGGATCTCGACGACGCGCGTGAGCCGGACGAAGGCCGAACGGTGGACGCGCATCAGTTCGGCGGGATCGATCCGCCTTTCGAGCGCCGACATGGTGGTGCGCAACAAATGGCTGCGCAACGGTGTGTGCAGCATCGCATAATCGCCCGCGGCCTCGATCCAGTCGATCGACGCCACCGGCACGCGTGTCTGTCCGTCGCGCACCTGCACCCAGATCGCATCGTCGAACGCCGATGCCGTTGCCGGCGCTACGGCCTGCGCTGCCGCGCGCCGGCCGGCCTGACGCCGCTTCGCGCGCTCCACTGCCTGGCGCAGGCGATCGAGCCGCACCGGCTTCAGCAGATAGTCGGCCGCCTCGACCTCGAACGCGTCGGGCGCGAACTGTTCGAACGCAGTGACGAAGACGATTTCGGGGCGTTCGTCGAGGGGCAGGGTGCCCGCGAGCGCGAGCCCGCCCATTTCGGGCATCTGGATGTCGAGCATCACCAGATCGGGATGCAGCCGATCGATCGCCGCCTGCGCTTCGATCCCGTTGGCGGCGGCGCCGACGATCTCTGTCCCGGGAATATTGGTGAAGAAGGCGGCGAGCCGCTCGATGGCAGGCGGTTCGTCGTCGACGAGGAGGACGCGCATCGTCCGTTCAATCCGCCACGGGCAAGCGGACGCTGGCGCGATAGCCGGTGTCCGTCGGCGCAGCGTCCAGCGATGCCGTCGCGCCATAGATCGCCGCCAGCCGCTCGCGGACATTGGCGTGGCCCAGCCCGGTGCCGGGAACGGCGGATATCTTTCCGTGCCCCCCGGCATCGTCGGTCACGCAAATCCGGACGTCGTCGGCAATCCGGGCGACGTCGACCGACACCGCGACCAGCCGGCTGGTCGATCCCACCCCATGTTTGATCGCATTTTCGACCAGCGGCTGGAGCACCAGCGCCGGCACCGGCACGTCGCGCAGCTCGGGCGGACAGTTCATTTCGACGTTCAGCCTCTCGCCCAGCCGGGCGCCCTCGATCGCGAGATAGTCGGCCAAGGTCTGCAATTCGTCCTCGATCGCGACCATGCCGCTCGCGGGCGCGGTCAGGGTCGTGCGCAGGAAATCGGAGAGCTTGCCCAGCATCGCCTCCGCCGCGTCGGCGCGACCGGTGACGACCGCCGAGGAAATCGCGTTGAGCGTGTTGAACAGGAAATGCGGGTTGAGCTGGTAGCGCAGCGTTTCCAGGCGGGCCGCCGTCGCCGCGCGTTCGGCCTCGGCGGCCGCGAGCGCCGCACGGTTCGCGCTCTCGCGCGCCTCGGCGCCCTCGCGTGCGCGCGACGCGAGGTGCGCATGGTGGATGAAGATCAGGTACAGCGCCGCGATCAGCGCGAACAGCGGCACCCAGGCGGCAAGGCTGCCGAGCGCGCGGAACATCACGCGTTCGGGCCCCATTTCGGGATTGAGCAGGCGCATCAGCCAGGCGCTCTTGTAGGCGTCGATCATCGCCACCGCACCGGCGACCATCATCGCGACGGCACCCGTGAGCCCATAGCGCCGCCAGGGTGGGGCATCGCGAAACCGCTGGGCACTCCAATAGATGAGCGCGGAGACCGGAATGCCGAGCGCCACGGTGCTGCCCACGCCCGCAAGCATCGATGCGGAGAACGGAATGCTGAGCAGCACCGACGGCAAGAGGAAGAGGCAGGCGGTGGCAAGCCACAGCCCGATCGTCAGCAATGCCGCCTGGCGGGTAAGAATCTGGTGGTCGGAACGCATCGAGCCGCGAGCGTAGCGGGCCGCACGGCGCGGTGCGAGAGTGCCGATCGCGCCATGGTCGGTTTTCGTCGCTGATGTCGCCGGGCGGGACGGGCGCGGTTACTTCGCCTGGTCGGCCTCCTCGAATGCCGCGATCATCCGATCGCAGGCCTCCGCCTCGTCGTTGAGCCCGCGCCGGCGCCATATTTGCCAGATCCAGGTCAGAATGGCCGTTCCGCCCCATGTCGCCGATTGGATTGCCGCCACGCCCGGCCGTGCATATCCGGCCGAAGCCATCAGCCAGGCCGCTACGCACAGCATGGCCAGGATGATCGCGGCGCACCGCGCCCCCCATAACGATCTCCGCATCGTCTCGATCAATCCGCGGTGGAGGCGCAGAAAGTCGAGCGGCGTTTCCTGACTGTCGGCCGGGCGATCCTTCAACGATTTCAGGAATCCGACCGAGATGGCGATCAGCGCGACGAGATAGGCGAACGCACCCAAAGCCATCACCGCGTCGCGCTGGTCGAACGCGGCAAGGGCGAAGCCCAGCGACAAGCCGCCCATGAGCAGTGCGCTCGCCAGATTTCCCCATGGCGCCGCCCGAAGCCAGGCTTTGCGGCGAGCGACCCTTTGCCGGAGATGCCCGACATCGGTCGCGCCCGTCCGCCAGTCGCTCTTCAACCGATCGAGAAACGCATCATCCATCGAGCATCGCCTTCAACTGCGCCTTGGCGCGATTCACGCGAACCCCGACGTTCGAGGCGCTGATTCCCAATGTCTCGCCGATCTCGGCATAGCTCAGATCCTCGAGCAGGAGCGTGATCACCTGGCGATAGGGCAGCGCGAGCCGCCTGATCGCCCGTCGCACTCTCTCGGAGGAATCCTCGGCCATGATGTGCTGCTCCAGGCAGGCGATGCCAGGCTCCGGATCGATCTCGACCGACCTTTGCCGCTTGATCCGCACTTCCCTCATCACATGTTCCACGCCGCGATTGTGCGCGATGCGAAAGACGAACGGGC
>JASBTC010000270.1 GCA_030148625.1 Sphingobium sp.
CGAATGGCGTTTCGGGAAAAGATCGCGTGGCTGACGCTTGGCGGACTGGCGCTCGCCTTTGGCCCCTATTTCTTCATGCTCGCGATGCTGGGCAATCAACCCTGGCTGCTCGGCCCCGCCAGCGCGGGATTGTTCATCGCGGTGGTGATCCTGCTCACCATCGGCATGACGATCGGCAGCATCCTGATCGCGCTGAGCAATGTCCGCGACGCGGAACGGCCGAGCGACGAACGCGATCGCGAGATCGCACGGCGCGCATCGTCGATCGCCTATGCCGTGCTGATCCCAACGCTGTTCCTGGCGCTGGCGACATTGCTCCTCGGCCTGGGTCAGGCCGTGCTGGTCAATGCCATACTCGGCGCGATCGTGATCGCCGAGCTGGTACGCTGCACGATCGAGATACGCGGCTATCGGCGGGGCTGGTGATGGCGGGGAAACGCATCACCAACACCATCCGCACCCTGCGCTTCCTGGCCGGGGAGATGACGCAGGCCGAACTCGGCGAACGCGTCGGCGTGACGCGACAGACCATCGCGGCGATCGAACAGGGCAAATACTCCCCCTCGCTCGAAACCGCGTTCCGCATCGCCGATATCTTCGGCAAGCCACTGCACGAGGTGTTCGGCTGGGAAGTGTGAAGCCGGGCTATTGCGCCGACCTTACCTATCCTTTTGTCATTCCCGCGAACGCGGGAATCCAGCTTTTCCGTGGAGCACCAAAAAGAAGAAGAAGCTGGATTCCCGCGTTCGCGGGAATGACAAAAAATGGCTTCGATCCGGCTTGTCCTGCCCCCCTAACGCCTCAACGTCGCAACCGCGATGCCGGGAAAATCGCTGAACACGCCATCGACGCCAAGCGCGGCGAACTGCCCGATCTCTGCCGCGAGATCGCCGGCCTTGCGCGGATCCACGCCCTTTCGCATCTCCAGCGGCAGGAAATAATTCTCGGCGCGGAAGGTCCAGACATGGACCTTGAGGCCCGCCGCATGCGCGTCCTTGACCAGGCTGGTCGGCGCGCCCGAACGGCCGAGCACGGTGCGCGGCACGATCATCTCCTTGGCCGTGCCGATGCCGTCGGCGGTCTTCGCCACCTCGGCAAGCCCGGCGGGTGTCGCCAGCGCGGCATAGGTCTTGCCCGATCCATCGGCCGGCCCGCCGCTGGCATCCATCAGGAAGATCAGCCTGAGCCCGGTCAGGCCGCGCAGCGTCTTCAGATTCTCCAGCTCGAACGACTGGATGAAGACCGGATCGTCCTTCGCCTTATAGCCGTTCTTCGCGAGCAGCGCGGCCAGTGGCACCTCGAGAGCCAGGCCGATCGAGCGGAAGTAGCTGGGATGCTTGGTCTCGGGATACAGCCCGATCCGGCGGCCGGTTTCCTTCTCCTTCGCCCGGGCAAGATCGATGATCTCCTGGAAGGTCGGGATCTCGAACTTGCCGTCATAGGCCGCGTTGCCCGGCCGCAGCATCGGCAGCCTTTCCTTCGCGCGCAACGTCTTCAACTCGGCAAGCGTAAAATCCTCGGTGAACCAGCCGGTCACCGACTGGCCGTCGATCGTCTTCTTCGCCTTGCGCGCCGCGAATTCGGGATGATCGGCGACATCGGTGGTGCCCGATATCTCATTCTCGTGGCGCGCCACCAGCACGCCGTCCCTGGTCATCACCAGATCGGGCTCGATGAAATCGGCCCCCTGCTCGATCGCCAGCCTATAGGATGCGATCGTATGTTCGGGCCGCTCGCCGCTGGCGCCGCGATGCGCGATCACGATCGGACTGGCGAGCGCCGGCGCGGTCATCGCAAGCGACGCCAGTGACAGGAAAATGGACCAGCGCATGAAACCCTCCGCATCGCGAAGCCATTCCCTGGCGCGGCTTGGTTACGCCTTGATGGCGGCTTCATAACGTTCGGGCTTGAACCCGACGATGGTCTCGCCGCCCAGGTCGAGCACCGGCCGCTTGATCATCGACGGATTGGCCTGCATCAGCGCCACCGCCTTGTCGGCATCGATGCCCTGCTTGTCGGCATCGGGCAGCGCGCGAAAGGTGGTGCCGGCGCGGTTGAGGATCACTTCCCAGCCATGTTCGGCCACCCAGCCGCGAAGCTTCGCAGCATCGGCGCCCAGCGCCTTGTAATCGTGGAAATCATAAGCGACGCCATGGCTCTCCAGCCAGGTCCGCGCCTTCTTGATCGTGTCGCAATTCTTGATGCCGTACATTGTAATGGTCACGCGTCACTCCCGCTCACCGAATTCCGAGACGATCCGGCTGCCGCCGCGCAGCAGCCGGCCTCCGGCATGTTCCTCGCATGCGTCCTCCGCCTCCTGCACGCTCTGGAAAATGCCCAGCTTCTCCCAGCCATACCAGCGGCGGCGCTGGGCGATGTACCAGTCGGTCCAGGTGCGACCGCTGAAGATCGCCTCGATCATCGACTTGCGCTGATGGATCACGCGATACCGGGTCTTCGTCACTTATTGTCGAGCCTCTTGCCGATCGTCGCCACCTTTTGAACCTCATAGCCGATGGCGGCGTAGAAACCGAGCGCCTGAACATTGTCGTCACGCACCATCAGCCTGATCGCAGGGCAGCCGACCGCTTCGAGCCACGCCTCCGCAGCCTTCATCAAGTCGCGACCGAGCCCGGACCGCCGCCGATCGGGTGCAACCGCGAGATAATAGACCCAGCCGCGATGGCCGTCGAAACCGACCATCACCGATCCCGCCAGCGCATCGCCATCCCATAGCCCGAGAATCGCCGAGGACCGCCCCTCGATCGCGATCCGCGCATCGGAGGCCGGATCGTTCCAGGGGCGCGTCAGCCCGCATGCCTCCCACAGCGCCACGAGCGCGGGGATCGCGTCGAGCCCGAGCGGCGCGATCACCCCGCGCTCGCCCGCATCGCGGTCACCTCGATCTCCACCTTCATCTCCGGCGCGACGAAGCCGGAGACGATCAGCCCGGTCGCCGCCGGGCGGATCTCGCCAAAGGTTTCGGCGAGCACGGGCACGATCGCGTGCCACCAAGCAATATCGGTGACGTAATAGGTGGCGCGCACCACATCGGCCATCGCGAAACCCGCCTCGTCCAGCGCGGCGGCGATCACGCGAAAGGCGTTGCGCGCCTGTTCCGCCGCATCGTCGGGCATGATCCGCGTATCCGGATCATAGCCGGTGCAGCCCGCCACGAAGCAGAAATCGCCCTGCACCACCGCGCGCGAATAGCCGATGGTCGCTTCGAAAGGCGATCCGCTCGAGATCAGACGACGGCTCATGGGCATCACTCCTGCGATTCTGGATGCGGCCCGAATAACCCGCCAACACGCGTCCGCAAGAGCATCTCCAATACTTAGGATTTGACCTAAGTATTGGAGATGCTCTAAACGTCGCTCATCGAGTCGCAGCGAGGATCGCATGATGATGCCAGCCAGCCAGACCGCACCGGTGATAGACGGCATCTTCAAGGCGCTGTCCGATCCGACGCGGCGCCATGTGCTGGAACGGCTGAGCGCGCGGCCGGCCTCGGTGAGCGAGCTAGCCGCCCCCTATCGCATGGCGCTGCCAAGCTTTGTCGAGCATCTGAAGGTGCTGGAGAAAAGCGGGCTGGTGCGATCGCGCAAGGCCGGACGGGTGCGCACCTACAGCCTCGCGCCCGAACAGTTGAAGCTCGCCGAAGA
Source organism: Sphingobium sp. (assembly GCA_030148625.1). The sequence continues at coordinate 3,666 of JASBTC010000270.1, forward strand.
CTGGCTGGGGAAGCAGCGCACGCTCTGGGAGCGACGGCTCGACCGGCTCGATGCCTATCTGTTGACGATGAAAGAGGAGACGCCCGAATGACATCACCCCTCGGAAAAACCGACCCCAGGCTCGACCTCGTGCTCGAACGCGAGATCGACGTGCCCGTCGAACTGGTGTGGAAAGCATGGACCACGCCCGACCATCTCAGGAACTGGTTCGTGCCCAAGCCCTGGACCGTCACCGAATGCGAGATCGACCTGCGCGTCGGCGGCACCTTCCGCACCGTGATGCGCTCGCCCGAGGGCGACGAATTCCCCAATCTCGGCTGTTATCTGGAGATCGTGCCCAATCAGCGGCTGATCTTCACCGACGCGCTGCTGCCCGGCTTCCGCCCGGCACCCAAGCCCTTCTTCACCGCCGGCCTGCTGCTCGAACCCACCGCGACGGGCACGCGCTACACCGCGATCGCGGTCCATGCCGACGAGGCCGGCCGCGAAACCCACGAGAAAATGGGCTTCCACGAAGGCTGGGGCACGGTGGTCGACCAGATGGTCGCCTATATCAAGGCCAACTGACCCGCCGCACCAGCGATGATTCCAGACGCCCGCCGCATATCCATGCGGCGGGCGCAGCCTTGTGCGGCATGCGGATGGTGCCGAGCAACCTTTCAAGAAACTCGAACATAATATCGGAACTTATCCCAGTATTTCATCGAGCCGATTCTCCATATCACCGGCTTCACGGCAGCGCTGCTGGCCGGAGCAAGCCAAGGAATGGAGATTTCGCAATGACCCTCACCGCCACCCCGACCCCCGGCAAGAGCCTGCTTTCCCCGACCGATCACGCGCTCGTCCTGATCGACTTCCAGTCGCAAATGGCCTTCGCCACCAAGTCGATTGATCCCACGCTGCTGCGCAACAATGCCGCGCTGGTCGCCAACGCCGCCGCAGGCTTCAACGTCCCCACCATCCTGACCACCGTCGCCGAAAAGAGCTTTTCCGGGCCGATGTTCAGCGAGGTCACCGATGCCTTTCCGGGCCAGACACTGCTCGACCGCACGTCGATGAACACATGGGAAGACGCGGCGGTGATCGACGCGGTCAACCGGATCGGCAAGGAACGTCTGGTGTTTGCGGGCCTGTGGACCTCGGTCTGCATCGTCGGCCCCGTCGCTTCCGCGATCGACCAGGGCTTCGACGTCTATTTCATCGCCGACGCCTGTGGCGACATTTCCGAGGAAGCGCATGAACGCGCGGTCCAGCGCATGATTCAGCTCGGCGCCAAGCCGATGACCGCGCTGCAATATCTGCTCGAACTGCAGCGCGACTGGGCGCGCGCCGAAACCTACGACTTCACGACCGGCGTCGCGAAGCGATGGGGCGGCGCCTATGGCCTGGGCGTCACCTATGCCAAGACCATGTTCGGCGCGTCCGAGGGCGGCCACGCCTGACCCTTTGCGGGCCGGGCACCCGCCCGGCCTGTCCATCGATCGCATCATATCGAAAGGATTCCGCCATGAGCTTCGTGACCACCAGCGACGGCACCCGCATCTTCTACAAGGACTGGGGCAGCAAGGACGCCCAGCCCATCGTCTTCTCGCACGGCTGGCCGCTCAGCGCCGATGCATGGGACGGACAGATGCTCTTCATGCTCCAGCAGGGCTATCGCGTCGTCGCGCACGACCGTCGCGGCCATGGCCGCTCGGACCAGCCCGCCACCGGCAACGACATGGACAGCTATGCCGACGACCTGGCCGCCGTGATCGACTCGCTCGACCTGAAGCAGGCGATATTGGTCGGCCATTCGACGGGCGGCGGCGAGATCAGCCATTATGTCGGCCGCCATGGCACCGCCCGCGTCGCGAAAATGGTGCTGGTCGGCGCGGTGCCGCCGACCATGGCGAAGAGCGAGGCCTATCCCGACGGCCTGCCGATCGACGTGTTCGACGGCATCCGCAAGGCGGTGCTCGACAATCGTTCGCAATTCTATCTCGATCTGCCGACCGCATTCTTCGGCTTCAACCGCGACGGCGTCGAGCCCAATGAAGGTCTGCGCCAGTCCTTCTGGGCGCAGGGCATGGCGGGATCGGTCCTCGGCCAATATCTGTGCGTACGCGAATTCTCCGAGGTCGACTATACCGGGGATCTGCGCAGCATCGACGTGCCGACGCTGGTGATCCATGGCGATGACGACCAGATCGTGCCGATCGGCAATGCCGGTCTCCTCTCCGCGAAGATCGTGCCGAACGAAGGCGCGCCGCACGGCCTGACCGCCACGCATCAGGATCGGCTCAACGCCGATCTCCTCGCGTTCGCGCGTAGCTGACAGGACGGGAGGACGGATCGATGAAACCCTATCTGCTTTCGCTGGGTGCGGGGCTGCTGGTCGGCATCGTCTACAGCCTGCTCAACGTCCGTTCCCCCGCCCCGCCGACGATCGCGCTGATCGGCCTGCTCGGCATCCTGCTCGGCGAACAGGTGTTGCCCGTCGCCAAGCGGGTGTTCCGGGGCCAGGATGCGCTGGCCTATGTCCGGACCGACTGCGCCGACCAGGTGCTCGGCGCGCCAGCCCGGGCAAATCGGAAGGATGAAACCGCATGAGCCGTTACACCCGCCGCCAGACGCTTGCCGGCGTGGGTGCCGGCGCTGCCGCCGCCCTCGCCTCCCCCTCCTTTGCTTCAGCCGGAAGACCCGCCATGCCCACTCTCGTCCTGACCAACGCCAAGGTGACCACGCTCGATCGCGAAAACCCGCAGGCGCAGGCCGTGGCGATCCGCGACGGCACCTTCATCGCGGTCGGCTCCGAACAGGAGGTCCGCGCAGCCGCCGGCGCCGACGCGACCGTGATCGACGCAGGCGGCCGTCGCCTGATCCCCGGCCTGATCGACAGCCACATCCACGTCATCCGCGGTGGCCTCAACTATAATATGGAGCTGCGCTGGGAGGGTGTTCCGACGCTGGCGGACGCCATGGCGATGCTCAAGCGCCAGGCGGAGAACACGCCGCCGCCGCAATGGGTGCGCGTCGTCGGCGGCTTCACCGAGCATCAGTTCGCCGAAAAGCGGCTGCCGACGATCGCGGAGATCAACGCCGCCTCCCCGGAGACGC
>JASBTC010000273.1 GCA_030148625.1 Sphingobium sp.
ATGGCTGGGTCCGTAACGCGTTCGACGTCAATTATTTCGAGCTGCTGCAAGTCGCGCCCAGCAATGTCGGCCTGATCGCCGGCCAGCCGGGCGATCCCAGGACCTTCGGCGGTACCGTGAAGTTCTCCTTCTAGGAGCTGCGCAATCGCGATTTCCCGAGGTCAGACGCAGCCATCTGATCGGAAATCGCTCCAGATCTCACCGCCCACTCAAGCTTCAGTGGGTCGGTGAGGGCCCCGGGCGTGAAGTCACGCACACGTCCGGGGCCTCTCATTTTCAAAAGCGCCGCATCAATCGGCCCGGTAATCGGGATCGTCCATCCACGGCGCGAAATGCGGCATATCAGTCGACACGCGGTCGGTGAATTCAGCCGCTCTTTTCTCGAGAAACGCGTTCACGCCTTCCTTCGTGTCGGCGCTCGCGCCACGCGCCCAGACCAGCCGGCTGTCGAGCCGATGCGCCTCCATCGGATGGCGGGCGCCCGCCATCCGCCACAGCATCTGCCGGGTGAGCGCGACCGAGACCGGCGCGGTCTCCGCGGTCAGTTCCTTCGCCAGCGCACGAGCGGCGGGCAGCAAATCGTCGGCAGGATGGACTTCGCTGACAAGGCCGCCCGCCAATGCCTCCGCGGCGTCGAAGACGCGTCCCGAATAGCACCATTTCAGTGCCTGGGGCATGCCCACCAGGCGCGGCAGAAACCAGCTCGACGTCGCTTCGGGCACGATACCGCGCCGGGTGAAGACGAAGCCGAAACGCGCAGTCTCGCTTGCCAGCCTGATATCCATCGGCAGCGTCATCGTGACGCCGACACCGACCGCCGCGCCATTGATCGCACCGATCACCGGCTTGCGGCAGTTGAAGATGCGCAGCGAGACCCTGCCGCCGCCGTCGCGCACACCTTCATGATCGTAATCCACACTGCCGTCGGCGCGGACCGGAGACCCGGCGTCGCCCCAGTGCGAACCGTCGCCATAATCGAAGGTCGCATCGCCGGCGCCGAGATCGGCGCCCGCGCAATAGGCCCGCCCCGCCCCCGTCACGATCACCGCACGGACCATGTCGTCCGCATCGGCGAGATCGAACGCGGCGATCATCTCCCGCATCATCACCTTGTTGAAGGCGTTGAGCCGGTCGGGCCGGTCGAGGGTCAGGGTCAGGGTGCCGTCGTCGATATCGACGGCGATCGTTTCGAAATCGCTCATTGCGCGATGAGGACGGCTATCGGGCGTGCATGTCAATCCGGGATGGATCGGCCCGGCGAAAGCGCCCGTTCGACCTCGTCCAGCCGGTCCTTGCCGAAATAGAGCTCGCCATCGACGATGAACGACGGCAGCCCGAATACGCCATGATCGATTGCCGCCCGGGTGTTGGCGATCAGCCGATCCTTGATCGCTGGATCCTGCGCGCGATCGGCGATGCGATCGATCGGCAGCCGCGATGCGCGGAACGCGTCGCCGAAGATCTGCGGATCGTCCATTTTCTTGGGGGCTTCCCACATGTGATGAAAGGCGGTGGCGACATAGGCGTCGAAGACGCCCTCCGCCTCGGCCGCAACCGCGCCGCGCATCAGCATGAGCGTGTTGACCGGAAAATATGGATTCATCCGGAAATCGAGCAGGCGATGCTTCGCGACGAAGCGTTCGATCTCGCGATGTTCATAAGCGAGCTTCAGGGGAATGTCGGCAAAGGCGGTCATCGGCGACTGATTGCCCGTCGCCTTGAAGATGCCGCCGAGCAGCGCCGGCACCTTGCGGAAGCGGACGCCGGTCCGGTCCTCGATCGCGGGCAGCACGCGCCAGGCCAGATAGGCATTGGGGCTGCCGAAATCGAAATAGAATATGGGTTGAGTCATCGACGCGCTCCACACAGGCTTGCCTCGCGCTGGTCCGATTGACTCGGCGCGACGCGTCATCGACAAAGCCCGGCATGAGCGACACGGTCAAGCTGCACGATAGCTGGAAGGCACCATTGCTGCCCGAATTCTCCAGCCCCTATATGGCCGCGCTGCGGCAATTCCTGATCGACGAGAAGGCCAAGGGCCGGCGGATCTTTCCCAAGGGCAGCGAATATTTCCGCGCGCTCGATCTGACGCCGCTCGACAAGGTCCGCGTCGTGATCCTGGGTCAGGATCCCTATCATGGCGAGGGACAGGCGCACGGCCTGTGCTTCAGCGTGCGGCCCGGCATCCGGACGCCGCCGTCGCTGGTCAACATCTACAAGGAAATGGAATCCGATCTCGGCATTCCACGCGCCAATCACGGCTTCCTCGAACATTGGGCCGAACAGGGCGTGCTGTTGCTCAACGCGGTACTGACCGTCGAAATGGCGCGCGCGGCGGCGCATCAGGGCAAGGGCTGGGAACGCTTCACCGACGCGGTGATCAAGCTGGTCAATGAAAAACCCGAGCCGGTCGTGTTCATGCTGTGGGGAAGCTACGCGCAGAAAAAGGCCGCGTTCGTCGATACGTCGCGCCATCTCGTCCTCAAGGCGCCGCATCCCTCACCGCTCTCGGCGCATAACGGCTTTTTCGGCTGCCGCCATTTCTCGAAAGCCAACGCCTTTCTCGAGAGCAAGGGCATGACGCCGATCGACTGGGCATTGCCGGCTGGCTGAGCGGCCGTGGTCCCGGAGAGGTTTCGCAAGACCTCCGGATTGGAAATCCGCGCGCAGAAACCACTCATGTCGCTCCAGCGAAAGCTGGGGCCCAAGCAAAGCCCGCGCCCGCATTGCCGCTTACCACATCGTATAGGCTCCAGCTTTCGCTGGAGCGACGGGAAGGGAACAGCTCCCGGATTCCAGACACAAAAAAAGCCCCCGAAAGGGGGCTTTTCTGTTCGACCCGAGGGCCGAATAATCATGAATGGGTTCTGAGTGTAAGAACGACCCGGATGCGCCTGCTGCAAAGCCTGGCGGCGACCTACTCTTCCAGCGCTTAAGCGATAGTACCATCGGCGCAGTCAGGTTTCACGGCCGAGTTCGAGATGGGATCGGGTGGGTCACTGACGCTATGGCCTCCAAGCTATGAAGCAGTCGCATGCGGGTGTTGTTCTTAAAAATCGATACCGTGCACATAAAGACCAATTCATTGGGCTGCGTTTTTACATCCGACCGCAATGCCAGCCAGAGCTGTCATTGATGGTGGGACTCTCGAACGCGAATAGAGCAATTAGTATTGGTTAGCTCCACGCATTACTGCGCTTCCACATCCAATCTATCAACGTCGTGGTCTCCGACGGCTCTATGAAATCTTATCTTGAGGGAGGCTTCCCGCTTAGATGCTTTCAGCGGTTATCCCGTCCATACATAGCTACCCTGCTGCACCGTTGGCACGATGACAGGTCCACCAGAGGTATGTTCAACCCGGTCCTCTCGTACTAGGGTCAACTCCTCTCAAATTTCGACGCCCACGGCAGATAGGGACCAAACTGTCTCGCGACGTTCTGAACCCAGCTCACGTACCACTTTAATTGGCGAACAGCCA
>JASBTC010000283.1 GCA_030148625.1 Sphingobium sp.
GCAGCCTGGGCCAGTTCGACACGCCGTAGAGATCGACGCCGGCGGCGAACGCGTCGGGGCGGAAGGCGAGGCCCGCCAGGGTCATATAGCCGCCATAGCTCTGCCCCTGGATCGCGACCTTTGCCGGATCGACGAACGCGGTCTCGGCGAGCATCGCCTTGGCCGCGACGACATCGTCGAGATCGGCGTCGCCATGGCGCTTGTCGTCGAGATGATAGAAAGTGCGGCCCGATCCGCTGCTGCCGCGATTGTTGATCTCGAACACGACATAGCCGTGATTGACGAGATACTGGACGAGCGGGCGATAACCGATCGCGCTTTCGTCGCCCGGCCCGCCATGGACGTGGATCACCGCTGGCAGCTTGTCGCCCGCCTTCGCGCCCCTGGGCACATAGAGGATGCCGGGCACCGAGATGCCGTCATAGGATTTGAAGCGCACCACCCTGCCGGGCACCAGATCCTCCGGCGCGACCTCGGGCGAGCGCGCGCTGAGCAACGGCGTGCGCTTGCCCGTCGCCAGATCGAGCATCAGCACATCGCCCGGCGTCGCGCCGTTGGACGCGCGCAGCACCGCCTTTTTCGCATGGTTGGCGAGCAGCAGGCCGACGCTGGCGTCGGGCATCGGATTGATGAAAGGCAGCGGCCTGAAGCTTTTCGCGTCGAGCAGCCAGGGATGCGACCGTGCATCCTGGTTGACCGAGACGACGAGCGTGCGCCCGTCGCGCGAGAAGCCCGCGCCCGACACGTCCCAATCGGGTTTGAAGACGGTGACGCGCCTGCCCGTCACCACATCCTGCCGGACGAGGAAGGTGAATTCGCCGCCGTCATCGGTGGTGTAGAAGAGTTCGGAGCCGGTGGGCGCGAAGCTCTGCGGCTCGCATGCCACCGGCTTGCCCTCGGCGGTGAGCTGGATCAGCTTCGCCGCGGTGCGATCATAGACATAGCAATGCTTGGTCGCGTTATCGACGATGCGGCTGAGCCCGACATAGCGGCGGTCGGCGCTGACGGCGCGCACCTGATAGGCCTTGTCGTTCTCGAACAGCCGGGTCTTGGCATAGCCGTCGGCCTTGATCTCGTAGAGATCGAAATAGCGAGGATCGCGCTCATTGGTCTGGACGAAGAAGGATTTGCCGTCCTGCGCCCATTCGACGAAGCGTGCGACATGCTTCGCGCCCGGCGTCACGTCGCGCGTGGTGCCGTCGCGCTCACGGACATAGATATGCGCCAGTTCGTTGCCGCCCTGGTCGCTCGAAAAGAGGATGCGCTCGTCATCGGGAAAATAGCCGATCGCGCTCACCGTCTCCTTGACCGAATTGGTGAGCGCCGTCGCCGGACCGCCCGTCGCGGGCATGACGTAGATATTGGCGATGCCCGTCCGGTTGCTGGTGAAGATCAGCCTGGAATCGTCGGGCGACCAGGACACGCCGCCGATCGAATCGCCGGCCATGAGCTGTTCGATCGTATAGTCCTTCGCCCCCGCGACGGCGGGGGCGAGCAAGGACGCAGCGAGAAGGCCCGTCAGGGCCGGCAAAAAGGATATCCGCATCATCCCCCCAAAGTCGACATGGGTGGCCGGGCGGCATGGGAGCACCGCCCGGCAATGGCCTCAGAAATTGACCGACGCACGCGCCTGGAAGGTTCGCCCGATCGGATCATAAGCGCCGAACTGCCCGAGCACGATCGCCTCGTAGGGCACCTTCTTGTCGAACAGGTTCCGCACGCTGAACTGCAGGCGGAAATTCTCGGCGACCCGGAAGCCCAGAGAGGTGTTGACCATCGTATAGGCCGGCACGTTGAGGATCGGGATATCCTCGATCGTCAGCGTATTGCTCGCCTTGACCTTGTCGGTCCACATCACCTGGACATCGAGATCGAAGGGATCGAACGCATAGCCGATCCGGCCATTGAGCCGCCAGGACGGGGTCCCGACTTCGCCCGCCGAATCGAGAACCGGCGCTGCGCCCGACGTTTGCGACGTGTATTTCGCGACGTGGAATGCCTTGATGCCGAAGCGGAGCTGACCGACCTCACCCGACGACGATGCGATGTTGGGGACCTCCATCGTATATTGGAGTTCGCCGAGGATACCCTCGAAATCGGTTACCGCGCTATTGTAGTAGGATTCGAGATAATTGTCGGCGATATCGCCAGCGATGCGAGCCCGACCCGTCGCCGCGCTCTGGGCCGCCGCCTGAGCCGCTGTCAGTCGACTGAAAGCGTCACAACCACCCTCGTTGGGATAATTGGTGCTGTCATAACAAGCCGACTGCGCGCTGGCCAAGGTGAAGCGCGAAATCGCTCCGCGCAGCTTGACACTGCTATAGTCCATCGAGAAGCGCAGCCCCGGGATCGCTGGCGGCTGGTACACAACGCCGAGCGACCAGCTATTCGCCTTTTCATTACCCAGATTGGGGTTGCCGCCGACCGTGCCGAATGGTGATGCCCCGTCCGTCGTCGGTGCGAAACCCGCCACATTCGTCACGCCCACGGCCGCAAGCGCCGCCGTACAGTTCGCGCGACGAGCCGTCGGGTTCGGGCCGCTGTCGATGCGGGTTCGGTCGCAGAGATCGTTGCCGGCGCGCGCGGTCGGTGTGGAGTTCAGGAACAGCTCGACAAGCGACGGCGAACGGATGGCGCGGGTATAGACGCCACGCAGCGTGATCCCTTCGAGCACGCCCCCCAGGCGCGGCTCCAGCCGACCGCCGGCCGACCAGGTGATGTCGCCGCCCGCCGTCGAATGATCGACATAACGGATCGCGCCCTCGAACTGGGCGGACCGGATCAGCGGCACGCCCATTTCGTCGTCGATCAACGGCACGATCGTTTCGCCGTAGATCTCGTCAGTGTTGAAGCTGGCCTTGGGCGCATCGGGGAAGCCGAGTGCGCCGCCCAACAGAGTGAGGCCGCCATTGATGATGTCGTTGCCCGCGAAATAGCCGGCCTCTCGACGATGTTCGTAACCGATGCTGAATGAGATCGGCTCGGCGATACCGAACGGCAGCTTGCCACCGATATTCGCCGTGAATGCCTCGAGTTCGTTGACACTGATGCCGACGCCTTGATCGATGACCGCAGCCGCCGCTTCGGGACTGAAGGCATTCTGGCCGAACAGGTTCAGCGGGATGCAGCTCCCGCCGACACGGCAGGTGACATTGCCCGGCGTACCGACGACATCGATCGCCTGCAGGAAACGTGTCCGGTTGATCTGGTTGAACTCGGACGAATTGCGGCTGCGCCCATAATTATAGGCAAGATCCCAATTCCACTTCTGACCGGCGACGGCGAACTCGCCCTTGAAGCCGGCAACGATGCGATAAACGTCGAGTTCGGTCTTCGCCGGCCGGCTGTCCGCGATGTCGTTGAGATTACGATCGAGGCGGAAGCTCGTCAGGCCGTTGGCGACCAATATGTTCCGCGCCTGCTGCGACAGATAGGGATTGTCGACGCTGAAGGTCAGGAGCGGCCCGCCCAGGCCCCCGGACGCATATTGGAACAGATCGCTGAGCTTCGTACCGCTGGTATGTGCATAGGATCCTTCGACGAAGAAATTGATCCCGTCGGTAATGTCGAAATTGCCCATCGCATTGAGCAGGATGCGATGATTGGGCGACAGCAGCAGCGCGTGATCGGCAGGATTCAAGCCATCGCCGCCATCGCGATACGCGCCCTGATCGCCGATATAGCGCGCGCCAAGATTGAGCGGCACCAAGTCTCCGTTCGGCGCAAACTGCATCGGCACGCCGTTCTGGGTGATATTGGTCAACGTGCCTGGGCGGAAGGGCAACCCCCCTTCGGAGAGGATCGCCAAACGCCGATCGACGACCTTTTGCGCCGCGATGCCGTCATTGCGGTCGGTATTACCCGATGACGCCAATACGAGCCGCGGGAAACGGCCGCTGAGCAGCATGCCTTCCTGCCGCACATATTCGGCGCCTAGCACGATATTGCCGCGCCCCTCCATGAAGTTCCGACCGAACAACGCACGCACCGACTGATTGGCAGCATCGCCGCGATCGCTGATGCTCGTCTGACCAGTCAGTTCGAGGCCGTGATAATCCTCTTTCAGAATGACGTTGACCGTCCCCGCGATCGCGTCCGTGCCGTAGACCGGCGCACCGCCGATCGCGACGGTCTCGACGCGTTCGATCAGCCCGACGGGGATGAGATTGAGATCGACCTGCGAACCCGGGCTGACGGTGCTCCCGGTGCCCGAAACGGTGTTCGAAGATACGAAGCGTCGACCATTGACCAGCGTCAAGGTGCGCTGCGAACCAAGGCCGAAAAAGTCGGCAAAGCTCTGGGCCACGCCCAGATTGCCCTGCGTGGTGCCGATCTGGCTGTTGTCCGCCGGCGCGAAGCCAGGCGTATCCTGCAGCGCCTCGAGAACATTGGTATAGCCGCGGCGCGCGATCTCCGCCGCGTCGGTGGTCGAAGCGGCCTGGAGCGTATCGAAGCCGGTGCGTTCGATGCGCGATCCGGTGACGACGATCTCGCCGCCGGTGCTCGCGCCATCCCGGGATTCACCCTCGGCGCCCGCCTTGCGGATGACGACCGTGCCTTCGCTGGACACGCTGACCGTCAGGCCTTTGTTGGCCAGCATCTGACGCAAAGCCTCAACCGGCGTGTAACTGCCCTGGACGGGATTTGTGGTAACGCCCGAAAGATCGTCGTTCGGCGCCATGATCTGCAGCCCGGACTGGATCGCCAGCCGCTGCACTGCGGAACTCGCGTCACCCGCGGGCAGGTTGTAGCGTTGCTTGTCCTGTGCCGCCGCCGGCGCCGCCCAGAGCAGCGCCGCTGCGCCACCGAGCAGGATCGCGCGCTTGCCGAACCGAACTGATTGCCCCCAATTCATCGAGTTTCTCCCTGCCCCGAGAGTGCGAACCAATCGCCTCCATTGCAGAAGAGTGACGGTGCGATGAAATCCGCTATTCGCTTAGAGCCTGTTTGGGAAATGTGCGGAAGAGCACATTTCCAAGGCCGCACCGGCCCACTCCCCCACCCGGCCTCCCAGATGATACTGCCTTTGGGAGGCCGGGTGGGGGAGTGGGCGGAGCAGGCCAAGGTTCCGACGATGCGAAGCATCGTTGGAATGCCTGTGGAGGGCGGTGCGGGATGCGCCAAAGGCGCATTTCCAAACAATCGCTCAGTGCGAAGGCGAATTTTGCTGGCGAACCAGCCGCAATTCCTGTCCGTTCTGCACCACATCGGCATTGAATGCGCGCGCGGCCGCGGTTGCGAATCCGCGAGAATCGCCCAGTTTGAAGACGCCCATGAATTCGGCGCGCGCCAGGGTCGGATCGTCGATCACGACATGCAGGTCGGAATGACGGTTCACATCGGCCGCGGCCTTGCCGAGCGGCTGTCCCTCGAACACCAGCAGTCCCTTGCGCCAGGCGGTCATCCGCTCGACATCCGCAGCTTCGAGCACCGCCTTGCGCGGACCGGTCGCGGCCGCGACGAATTGTTCGTTGCGCTTCAGATAGCGCGGCGCGGCATTGCCGGGCACGCCGGCGACCGCGACGACACCCTGTTCGACCGTGACCTCGACTTCCCTGTTCTCGACGCCGACCGCAAATTCGGTGCCGACGGCGCGGACCGCCAGCCCGTTGGCATCGACGATGAAGGGGCGCGCCTTGTTGTGCGCGACCTTGAAATAGGCCGCACCGCGCCGGAGGATGATCCGCCGCACGTCATCCTCATAACGGACCTGGATCGCGGAATCGCCGTTGAGCACGACGGTGGAACCGTCGTCGAGCGCGATCTCCCGCACTTCGCCCTTGCCCGTCGAGACCCGGCCGGCAAGCTGGTCGTAAGCGACGCCGCCGCCCAGCAGCGCGACGGCGAGCGAGGCCGCCATCGCGTAGCGCGGCCAGCGTTTCGGGCGATCCTCGACGACCGGCGCCTCGATGCGCGAACCGCTGTCGAGCGAGGCGACACGATCGATATCGAGCCAGAGCGCCTGGGCACGCACATAGGCGCCGAGATGGCGCGGCTCGGCAAGCCAGGCTTCGAGCGCCTGGCTTTCGGACGGGTCTAGCTGGCGTTCAGCGGACCGGATCGCCCAGGCGGTCGCCTGGACGTCGATGTCAGCCCCACTTCCAGAACCTGCGCTCACCAGACCGTCTATCCTTTGCGCCGACATCCGGCGTCTTCTTCATTTCTTCCGAGACCAGGCGAAGCGCCTTGGCAAGATGTTTCTCGACCGTGCTCTCCGCGATCCCCATCCGTTCGGCGATCTGCCGCTGCGACAGTTCGTCGAACTTCTTGAGCTGGAAGGCCTGCCGGCATTTGGGCGGAAGCCCCTCCAGGATCGCGTGGAGCCTGGCCACTTCCTCCTGCCCGCTTAGCCGGCGATGCGCGCCGATCTCGTCATCTATGATGTTCAGCGATTCCAAATCCGCCACGAGTTCGATCGCGACGATGCGCGAGCGGCGGATCTGTTCGCCGACGATATGGCGCGCGGTGACGAACAGATAGGCGCGGGCATTGCCGATCGCGTCGATATCCGCCGACCAGATCCGCGCATAAGCCTCCTGCACCACTTCGTCGACGTCGCACGAGGTCAGCCCCCGAATGCGCCCGGCAAGCCATTTGCGCACGTCGGACTCGTGCGGAAGCACTTCGCGCGCAAACCAGCGGAGTCGGGACTGATGATCCATCGCGCGCAATGGCATCATCGATCGGGTCGCCCGTCAAGGAAAAATGACAGGATCGTGAAAGTTTTTTGAAATAAATCAAAATGTTACCTGATATGTGCACATACACGAACGGCCGGAGGCAAGCCCCCGGCGCGTGATTCCGGATCGGAGCGGCCTTCACTGGGTGATGCGTTTCACCACCTTGCCGCTCTCATCCAGGAATTCGATGCTCGGTGCGCCGTCCGCGCCGACCTTGAGCAGCAGCCGCGGCTTGCCGTTCTTGTCGGCGAGCCGGACGATCGCATCCTCCTGCGTCTTGCCCGCGAACAGCCTTTCCTGCCCCATGCCGCCCTTCGACATGGCGAAAGCCTGCATCTCGCCGCGGATCTTCTGCTTTTCCGCATCGGTCGTCGCGCGGGCGGCGGCGTCGCTCATTTCCATCAGCGGCTTGATCGACCAGTCCGGCCGATCCCAGACGCGCAGCCCTGCGGTGCGCCGGCCATTGCCCTCGCTATATTGCAGGCCGACGGTCTGATCCTGTTTGTACTGGTCGAACATCAGGCTGCCGCTCGCCGCGCGCTTGTCGCCCACGGTGCTGCTGCCATAGCTGAGGCCGCCGACCTCATCGCCTTCGTCGTTGAAGAACAGCATGCCGCCGCCCGTGCGGCTGTGATGCTTATATTCCTTGCCCTCCATGAACAGGCCGGGGAAGCGTTCGGAATTGGCCAGCACCAGGCGGTATTTGCCGTCGGGCTCGACGATGTTGATCCGTTTCACGCTGATCTCGTCGAAGTTCGTCTTGGCCGGCCCGCCATCGGCCATCACCCAGGCGGCGGGGATCGCGGCGCCGGCGAGGAAAGCAGCGCCGATCAGTGCCAGCCTCTTGCCCTTCGGTCCCATCGCCATTCCCCTCAATAATTCCAGTCGGCGACCGACGTGCCGGCGGGCGCGGTCTTGCGGACATGGTCGGCGACTTCGCGGACGACGCCCGCCCAGTCGGTATGGTGCCAGTTATGGCCCTTTTTCGGCCGACCATATTCGAAGCGGATCGGATAATCCTTGCCCGCGACCTCTCCCATCATGTCCTGGAAGCGATAGACGGCGAGGTTGAGGTAGAAATCGTCCATCTCGCCGGCGAAGAAATTGAGCTTGCCGCGCAGCTTGGGGCCAAGCACCGGCCAATTGTCGCGGACATAGGCCGACAGGTCATAACCATGCTCGCGCATATATTTGACGACGCTCTTGTCGATCGCGCCGGTCTTCTTGTCGAAGAGCAGCACGGGATAGCCGTCCGCACCGACCGGGCCGTGTGTCGCCTGCCAGATATCGAGCTGGTAGTAAGAGCGCCCCTTGGACCCCAGCATCCCCTCAAGTGCTGCAAGGCTGCGCAACGGGAAGAGCGGATGGCCCTCGCGGCTGCGGCGGAACGGCTTTTCCGTCGCATTCCATTCGTTCACGCGCAGCGTGAACATATTGTCTTCCTTGTAGACGTCGGTCAGCTGGTAGCGGCTGAAATCGATCGGATCGGGATTGAACACCCAGGCGCCGCCGATCAGGTCGGGATAATGGAGCTGCATCGCCAGCGCTTCCCAGCCGCCGGTCGAGGCGCCCTCGACGATCCGGCCATAGGGCTGGTCGATCAGGTGGAAGGTCTTTTCCAGATAGGGCATCAATTCCTTGGTGATCGCATCGCCCCAGGGCCCGTTATTGGCCGAATTGAGCGCATAGCTCTCGATGAAATAGGGGCCGGGCGAGACCAGCGCGATGCCGACCATGCGCGGGAATTTATCCCCCATCCATTCCTGTGCGAACTGATAGCCGGTCTTGACGTTGGCATCCGCCGCGGCGGCGCGCGCGCGATCGCTGTCGCTCTTGGGATCGGCGTCGAAATTGAACGGGCCGCCGAAATGGCCGAACGTGTAGATGGCGGGATAGCGCGCCTTGGGATTCTCCGCCCAGCCCTTGGGCAGCAGCACTTCGGCGCCGATCGTCATCGGCACGCCCCAGAAGTCCGACAGGATCTTGCTCTTGATGCTGACGCGCTTGATCCAGGGGGTGTCGGGCTCCTCGGGAACCGGCCCCATCTTCTCGGTCAGCGACAGCGGCACGACCGTCGCGGATGCGGGGTCGAGCCGCAGCTTGGTCACCTTGCTATAGGGATTGCCCGGCGCCTGGAACGCGATGACGCGCTGCTTGGGGATCGGCACCCAGATGGTGTGGCCATCGGACCTTTTGGCCTCGGTATAGAGGATCAGCAGCGCCTGGACGCTATAGTCGCCCGCCGGCAATTTGGAGAGATCGAAGGGGAAGCCGTCGGCCTTGGCATCGACGATCCGGGTTTCGCCGGGCTTCAATCCTTCGACATCGACGCCGAAGGCCGGCGGCCCGTTCATGCCGATGGCGAGCCGCGGCTCGGGCGTATCGCTTCGCGCGGTGACGACGATCAGGCGACCAGTGACCGGACCCTTGGCAGCGCCGGCGGGCAAGGTCACCTCGAAGCGCAATTGCGCATGTGCCGGCATCGCCATGGCGAACGCCAGCAGCGCGCCGATGCCCAGAACGATCCTTTTCGCGATCCAGCTTAGCTGCACGGATACCCCCCTCGACCCAATCCCATACCGGGATGATGCACGGCCGCGGACAATCCGCCATTGGAGATTTGGGGGAAGTTATTGCGCGATGGCGAGCAGTTCGATCCTGAAGACCAATGTCGCGCTGCCGGGAATCTCGCCGCGCCCGGCGAAGCCGTAGCCGAGATAGGCGGGCAGCGCGATTTCCCATTGTTCGCCGACGCGCATCATCGGCAAGGCCTCGCGCCAGCCGCGAACGACGCCGGCGACGGGGAAGGTCGCGGGCTCGCCGCGCGCATAGCTGCTGTCGAAGACGCGGCCGTCGATGAAGCGGCCCTCGTAATTCACGGTCACGCGATCGCTGGGGAGAGGGCGCGGCGCGTCGGTGGCGGCGGTGCGCGCAATCCGGTAACGCAACCCGCTCGGCGTGGTCCGCCAGCCGGCATCCGAGGCGAGGCCGGTCAGATAGGATTGCTGCGCGTAGAGCGCTTTGCTGTCCAGTGCGGGGCCCGGCGGGGCGGGCTTGCGGCCGAGCTCGCGATCGAGATAGCTCAGGATCAGCGCGGTGCGATATGCCTGCTCGTTGCGATTGGCCGTGCCCGAATGGCCGCCATCGACATTCTCGTAATAGTAGAAGGCATGGCCCTGCTCCTCCAGCCGCGCCGCGAATTTGCGCGCATGGGCGGGATGGACGCGGTCGTCCTTGGTCGAGGTCAGGATCAGCGGCCGCGGGTAGGCGCGGTCGGGCCGGATATTGTGATAGGGCGAATAAAGCCGCAGCCAGGCCCAGTCCCCCGCACGATCGGGATCGCCATATTCGGCCATCCATGACGCGCCGGCGAGCAATTTGCTGTAGCGCTTCATGTCGGTGAGCGGCGCGCTCATCACCACCGCGTCGTAGAGGCCCGGGCGCTGGAGGAAGACGGCGCCGGCCAGCAGCCCGCCATTGGATCCGCCATAGATGCCGACGCGCGACGCGGCCTGCGACGCACGCAGCGCCTCGGCGACGGCATGGACGTCGTCATAGGATTTCTGCCGGCCGGGGCCGATCGCGGCGGCGTGCCAGGCGGGGCCGAATTCGCCGCCGCCACGGACATTGGCGATGACATAGGCATTGCCCGCCTCCACCCAGAGCTGCGCCATCGCGGAAAGATAGGTGGGCAGGCTCGGCTGGCGAAAGCCGCCATAGGCATGGATCAACGCCGGCAGCGGACCCGCGGCATCCCTGGGCCGCACGAGGAAATAGGGAATGCGCGTGCCGTCGCGCGAGACCGCCCAATGCTGCGACACCGCATAGCGCGCCGCATCGAAGCGCGGCGGCACCGATGCGATGCGGACGGGGGCGCCGCCATCGGCCAGCGCGTACAGCGTCTCCGGCCGGGTCAGGCCCTGGACGACATAGAAGAGCGTCTCTCCATCGCGATCGGCATCGGCCAAAGCGAGCGCGCTGTCGGGCGCCACCGGAATCGCCTTTGGCGGCCGGCCGGCGCGCAGCGCGACCAGCCGTGCCGCGACATTGTGGAGCAGCCCGACATAGAGCGTCGACCGTGTGGCGGCGACCGAGACGATCGATTCCCCCGCGGCCGGCACATAGACGGTTTCGAGCGACGGCACGGCGGCCGTCAGCCGCCAGGCGACGAGCGCGCCGGCGGGCAGATCGCGCAGCGGCGATTGCAGGCGGGCGATCACGCGATCGCCGATCATCGCCTGATAGGTCGCATCCTCGGGCAGCGGCGCGCGCATGGTACGCCCGTCGGCGCGGAGATGGAGCAGTTCGGCATCCCAGGTCGTGCGGTTGCGCAGGATCAGGACATGGTTGCGCTCGACGATCGGCCGCAGCCAGACATCGGTCGCGGGCGCTTCGTAGAGCAAGGCGGCATCGGCCAGCGCCGTGCCGCGCGCCCAGCGGCGAAGCTGGCGGCCATAACCCGAACTGTTGAGCGTGCCCGCGCCGAAATCGGAGACCAGCAGCAGATGATCGCCATCCTGCCAGACCAGATCGGCCTTGGCCTCGGGCGTGACGAAGCCGCCCTCGACGAAGCGGGCCTCGACCCGATCGAACTCGCGCCAGGTGACGGCATCCTTGCCGCCGTCGGACAGCGCGACCATGCAGCGGCGATGCTCGGGCGCGAGGCACGTCACGCCGCGCCAGACCCAGTTGCGCTTCTCCTGCGCGGCCAGCGCGTCGAGATCGAGCAAGGTCCGCCATAAAGGCGCCCCGGCAACGAAACCGCGTCGCTCCGCCGCGCGCCACAGGCCGCGCACATTGTTCGCATCCTGCCAGAAATTGACGATATCGGCGCCGGCGGCGCGCGGCATTGCCAGCCGGTTGCGATCGTTGAGGATCGCCGCCGCGTCCTGCTTGTGGCGATCGAAAGTCTTGCCGGCTTCGAGCGCGGTGCGCGACCGCGCATTCTGCGCGGCGACCCAGTCGAGCGCGCGCTGCCCCTGGGTTTCCTCCAGCCAGAGATAGGGATCGTCGCTTTGGGCGGGCGCCGCGGCCGAAAGCAGCAGCGCCGCCGCAGCCGCGAACGCACGCATCACTTTCACGGCTTGGCCCGGCTGAGCGTCGTACGCTGGACCGAACTGGGATGCAGCGTGACGACGCCCTTGGCGGCCGGCTGATCGGTCGCGGAGATGATCTCCTGCTCCAGCATGTCGCCGCGCTTGCGGGTGATCACGGTGAGCAGGTGATCGTCATATTTGAAGATCGAATAGAGCGTGTCGCCGAGCAGCCGGGTCGGCAGCTTGATGCCGTCACCTTCGTCGACGGTATATTCGCCCTCGCCCGCGAGCCGGCAGAGCCGATAGTCCTTGAGGTGGCGCAGTTCCGAACCGTGGAGATAACGCGTCCGCCAGGTCGCGCACTCACCCTCGCGCTCGGGCAGCTTGCCCGCCTCGAAGGTCACATCGATCCGCTCCGCACCAGGCTTACCGGGCAGATTCTGGAGCACGCCATGCCAGGTGCCCGTCCAGCTCGGGTCGAGCGCCAGGGCTGCGGACGGCGCCATGAAAAGCGCCGCCGCCACGATCATCGACAATCGCATCGGTCTTCCTTCAGAATTTCAGCGAGATGCCGGAATAGAAGAAACGGCCGACATTATCGAAATTCGCGCCGCCGAAGCCCGCGCCGTAGATGCCGAGCGGCGGCTTGCTGTCGAACAGATTGTCGATGCCGATATAGAATTCGCTGCGTTCGTTGATCATCGCGCCCATGCGCAGATCATGAACGAAGCGGCTGCCGGTCTTGCGATATTCGGGCGGCAGCGAATCCGGGTTGAGCGCGGGCTGGCCGCCGACGCTTTCGAAATTGGCGACGGGACCGCGATACTGGCTGGAGAAATAGCGCAGATCATGGTCGAGGCTGAACGCACCATAAGTCAGCGTCGTGCCGAAATTGGCGGCGATCCGCGGACGCGAGACCGTTTCCACCTGCTGGGTCGGGAAATCGGGCTGGGTGGGCGACAGATAATCGTCGCGATCGATCACATAGCTGCCGACCGCGCGGAAATCGACGCGCACCGGCCCGACGGGGAAGCCATAGCGCGCCTCCACATCGACGCCCGACGCGGTCAGCTTGGTCAGGTTGACGGCGCGCTGCGCGATGTCGGTGATCTCGTGCGTCGTCGGATCACGCGTGATCAGCGGGCAGAAGACATTGTCGATCGTCGGCGAATCGACGCACTGGTTGATGATCGTGTTGACCGGGATCGAGGTGATCGCGTCGGTCAGCTTGATATTGTAATAGTCGACGGTGAGCGAGAAGCCCGGCAGGAAACGCGGGGTGAGCACCATGCCGAGCGTCCAGGTCGTGCCCTTTTCGACGTCGAGATTGGGATTGCCGCCGGTGGAACCCGGAACCGTCGAACCGATCGTGCCGGCGACGAAGCCGGCGGGAATGCCAAGCGCGAGGCAGTTGTTGGCGCGTGTCGTCGTGCCCTGGTTG
>JASBTC010000290.1 GCA_030148625.1 Sphingobium sp.
GCCTGTTTGGCGAATTCGACGATCAGGATCGCGTTCTTGGCGGCGAGCGCGATGAGCACGATCAGGCCGATCTGCGTCAGGATGTTGTTGTCCATCCCCCGCAGGTTCACGCCCGCCATTGCCGCGAGCAAGGTCATCGGCACGATCAGGATGATCGCGAGCGGCAGCACCAGGCTTTCGAACTGCGCGGCGAGCACGAGGAAGACGAAGATCACCGCCATGGCGAAGACGATCGCGGCGACGTTGCCGGCGGCCTTCTGCTCGAAGGCGATGCCGGTCCACTCGCTGCGGAAGCCCGAGGGCAGGCTCTTCGCCATCACTTCCATCGTCGCGATCGACTGGCCGGTCGAGAAGCCGCGCGCGGTCTCGCCATCGATCTCGACCGCGGGGAAGAGGTTATAGCGGGTCACGCGATAGGGGCCGGTCTTGTTCTCGAAGGTCGCGACTGCGCCGATCGGCACCATGCCGCCCGAATTGGACCGCGTCTTCAATTGCGCGATGTCGGCCGGATCGTCGCGGAACGACGCATCGGCCTGTGCGGTCACGCGGAAGGTGCGGCCGAGCAGGTTGAAGTCGTTGACATAGGCCGAACCCAGATAGACCTGCAGCGCCTCGAACACGCGGCTTGCCGGTACGCCCAGCATGTCGGCCTTGGCGCGATCGATGTCCGCATAGATGCGCGGGGTGGCGGTGTTGTAGAGCGTGAAGACGTTCATCAGGCCTTTTTCCTGATGGGCGCCGCCGATCACCCCGCCGGCCGCCTGTTCGAGCGCCTGATAGCCCTCGCCATTGCGGTCCTGCACCATCATCCGCCAGCCGCCGCCATTGCCGATGCCCTGGATCACCGGGGGCGGCAGGACAAAGGCCATCGCCTCGTCCATGTCGGCAAGCGCCGCGCGCATGTCGTTCTCGATATTCGCCTCGGTACGGTCGGTGCCCGCACGTTCGGAGAAGGGCTTGAAGGTGATATAGGCGGCGGCGGCATTGGGCGCCTGGGTGCCCGACGCGCCGTCGAAACCCGCGAACATCACAGCGGCCTGGGTGCCGGGCACTTCCAGCAGCTTCTTCACCGCCTTTTTGAGCACGCGGTCGGTCTGCTCGACCGAACTGCCCGGGGGAAGCTGGATCGCGGCAAGCGCATAGCCCTGGTCCTGCGCGGGCACGAAGCCCGCCGGGGTCGCCCAGAACAGGCCGACCGTGGCGACGACGAGGCCCGCATAGGTGACGAGCATCTTCTTCGGCGCGCCGGCGACGCGATGAGTGAAGTCGCCATACCAGACGCTCAGCCGGTCGAAGCTGGTGTTGAATCGTTCGCCCGCGCGATAGGCGATCCGCCGCCAGCCGCTTGCCGGTGCTTCGGTCGCCTTGGGCTTGAGCAGCCGGGCGGCGAGCGTGGGGGAGAGGGTGAGCGACAGGATCAGCGAGATGATCGTGGCGGTCGCGATCGTCACCGCGAACTGGCGATAGAATTCGCCCGAAATGCCGGTGAGGAAGGTGGTCGGCACGAACACCGCGCACATGACGAGCACGATCGCGACCAGTGCCGCGGACACTTCGTCCATCGATCGATGCGCGGCGTCGCGCGGGTTCATGCCGTGCTCGATATTGCGTTCGACATTCTCGACGACGACGATCGCGTCGTCGACGACGATACCGATCGCGAGCACCAGCCCGAACAGCGACAATGTGTTGAGCGAATAGCCGAAGGCCGCGAGCACCGCGAAGGTGCCGATCAGCGAGACCGGGATCGCGATGACCGGGACGATCGCCGCGCGCCAGCTCTGCAGGAAGACGATGATGACGAGCACGACGAGCAGCACCGCTTCGAACAGGGTCTTCTGCACGGCGGTGATCGATTCACCGATGAACTCGGTGGGGTTCCAGATGATCCGGTATTCGAGCCCCTTGGGGAAAGTCTTGGCGGCATCGGCCAGTTCGGACTTGATGCCCATGGCCGCGGCCAGCGCATTGGTGCCGGGCCGCTGGGTGATGCCCATGATGATCGAGTCCTGGCCCGACAGATAGGCGTTCACGCCATAATCCTCGGCGCCCAGCTCGACGCGCGCGACGTCGCGCAACCGTGTGATCGCGCCGGCTTCGTCGGTGCGCACGATGATGTTGGCGAATTCGTCGGCGGTCTTGAAACGGCCCTGGGTCTCGACGTTGATCTGCTGCGCGGCGCCGGTGTCGAAGGGCGGCTGGCCGACGGTGCCGGCCGCGACCTGGACGTTCTGCGAGCGCAAGGCGGTGACGATGTCGCCTGCCGTCAGGCCAAGCGCTGAAGCGCGGCCCGGATCGATCCAGATGCGCATCGCATAGTCGCGCGCGCCGAACACTTGGACGTCGCCGATGCCGTCGACGCGGGTCAGGCGGTCCTTGAGCTGGGTCAATGCGTAGTTGGAGACATAGCCGCGATCGAGCGAGCCGTCGGGCGACAGCACATTGACCGCCATCAGCCACGACGGAGACGTCTTGCGGACGACGACGCCCTGGCGGCGGACTTCTTCGGGCAGGCTCGGTTCGGCCAGCGCGACGCGGTTCTGCACCAGCACCTGCGCGGTATCGAGATTGGTGCCGATCTTGAAGGTCGCGGTGATCGTCAGCCGGCCGTCGCCGGTCGATTGCGACGACATGTAGAGCATGTTGTCGACGCCGTTGATCTGTTGTTCCAGAGGCGCTGCGACGGTGTCCGCCACCGTCTCGGCGGAGGCGCCGGGATAATTGGCAGAAACGGTGACCGTCGGCGGCACCACATCGGGATATTGCGAGACCGGCAGCCCGAAATAGGCCGCGGCGCCGACGATCGAGATGATGATCGCGATCACGCCCGCGAAGATCGGACGGCGGATGAAGAAATGACTGATGCCCATGGCTTTTGCCTTTGTTTTTTGTGCCTGATCGTATCGCCCTGGGGACCGCCCGGGCCGGGCTCGTCGAAACCTTGTCGCTCTGGCCCGATAGTGGCGCCGGAGCGGCAAGGAGAGGGACTCGACGGGCTCAGCCCGGACGGGGCGGGGAACCGATCATCGCGCCAGCGTCGCTTGTGACGCCGATGGCGTCTGAACCGGGGTTGTCGATGGCTTGAACGATGCCGGCGGATCGATCTTGCCGATGCGCGCATTCACCTTGCTGCCCGGCATCGCGAACTGCAGGCCCTGGATGACCACGCGGTCGTCGGCCTTCAGCCCCGAGCGGATGCTGCGCAGGCCGCCGACCAGCGGGCCGGGTACGACCTCGCGCGCCGCGACCGTGCCGTCCTTCGCCACCACGAAGACCACGCGGCGCGCCTGATCGGTGCGGACGGCGGCATCGGGGATCAGCAGCGCCTGTGCGGACCCGCCATCGGTCAGCCGCATATTGCCGAACATGCCGGGCGCGATGAAATAGTCGGGATTGTCGATCACCGCGCGGCCGCGCATCGTGCCGGACTTGGGATCTATAGCGTTGTCGGTGAAATCGACCTTGCCCGACCAGCTGTAATCGGCCTCGTCCTGCAGCTTGATCTGGACCTGCTGCGCCTCGCTGCCGCCCTTCTGCCTGTCGCGAAGACCCTTCAGGTACAACGCCTCCGAACCGTCGAAGGTGAAGTAGATGGGATCGAGCGCGAGCACCGTCGTCAGCATCGATTCATTGGCACCGACGAGATTGCCGACATCGACCCGGCGATCGGAGATGCGGCCGGTCACCGGCGAGCGGATCTGGGTGAATTCCAGATCGAGCTGACGGCTGCGGACCAGAGCCTGTGCGGCGGCGACGCCGGCCTCGCCCGAGCGCATCGCGGCGCGGAGTGAATCGACTTCTTCCTGGCTCACCGCTTCGTCGCTGATCAGCCGTGCGGCACGGGCATATTCACTGCGGGCTAGGGCAAGCTGGGTCTGCGCCGACGCGGCGCGCGCGCGCGCCTCGGCAAGCGCCGCCGTGAAGGGGCGCTGGTCGATGGTGAAGAGCAGCTGACCTCTCTGGACGATGTCACCATCCTTGAAGTGGACCGCGGTGAGCTGGCCCGAGACGCGCGGGCGGATCTCGACCGCCTGGCTCGCTTCGAACCGGCCGGTATAATCGTCCCATTCGGTGATGGCGCGCTGCAGCGGCTGGCTGACGGTGACATTGGGTGGCGGCGGCGCGTCGGCCTGCGCTTCTCCGCCACCGAAACCCTTCACCCCGGCAAAGGCGGCGGCGGCGATCAGAACGGCAACGATGCCGGTCTGCGTCTTGCGCTGCACGCCCCAGGGAAGGCGCTTTTGCGGTGCGGAGGTGTCCGCGCCGTTGGGCTGTTCCTCCGGCTGGTTGTCGACGGGTTCGCGGTCGCGATCGGGGAATGACTTGTACATGGGTACGCCTTTCAGCGGGAGAGGGAGGAAAGAGCGGACACCGCGCGGCGCGAGAAGCCGGCGGCAAGAAAGGCATCGATCTCGTAGGCCGGCAGCCGGTCGCGCAGATACCGTGCAACCACGGCGAAACGCCGCAGCGCCTCCAGCCTGGGGTTGGCGAGCGGATTGGGACGACGGATGCCGAACAGCGCCTCGGCGATCCGCACGAAGCGCGTGCGCGGGCGAACGCTCCAGGCCGTATCGCGCGCTGCAAGTGCCAGCACATGCAGCTCGAGCGCGGTGAAGACTGGCTCTGGTCCGGGCGCGGCCGTTTTCGTCTCGTCCGCCTGTTGAGCGGCGACGCCAAAAGGCCACCCGTCGAAGGCACGATAGGCCATCGGAGCAACTCCCTGTTCTGATCTGTCTCTAAGTCCGAATCGGAGTGTTACCGATCGGTACGTTTCTAATAGGTACCGATCGGTAACATGGCAAGCGTTTTTCTGCTGCGCTTGCGAAATGGGCGATGATAGAAAAGCTTACAAGGGTGAAAGCAGGCTTGTATATTGACGTATAATCAACATCTTATGGCCATGGATGGGACGGTGATGGTGGATGTCGTTCATCACAGGTGCACGATTTGCACTTTAGGTACCGTTCTGTTACATCTTTTTAAACCGCACGGACGCTCTTTGAATGAAGACCAAGACCGTTGACCTTGATGCCGACTGCGTCTGCGAACCCCGCAAGGGCGCAGGTCTGCGCATTTTCGAGACTGCACGAGAGCTTTTCTACAAGCGCGGCATTCGCGCAGTGGGTGTCGACGAGATCGTCTGCCAGGCAGGCGTGACCAAGCCGAGCCTCTATCGCAGCTACGAATCCAAGGATGCGCTGGTGGCCGCCTGTCTCGAATCCTATGTCGAGGAAAGCTGCGCGGAGATCGATGCCGCGGTCGATGCGGCGGGCGAGAATCCCCGCGATCAGCTTCGCGCCATCGTCGCGCATTATGCGATCCAGATGACGAGCCCCGATTTTCGCGGTTGCCCGATGTCCAACACCGCGGTCGAGTTTCCCGAACATAGCCATCCGGGCCGGCCGGTGGTGGAGGATTGCAAGGTCGCCTTTCGCAGCCGGCTTGTCGAGATCACCCGGCGCATGGATGTGCGCGAGCCCGAGGCATTGGCGGACGGATTGCTGATGCTGATCGAAGGCGCGTACAGCACCCATCATGTCTTTGGCAGCCAGGGCCCGGCCCTGACCTTGGTCCGCGCCGCCGATGCATTGATCGGGGCCTACGGGCCGCGCTGAGCGGGTGGGGGCATTTCACACCCTGCCCACCTACCACGCCCAACATCAGGCAGCGATGTCCCGATCGCGATGCAATAGAACCCGTTCGTGTCGAGCGAAGTCGAGACACGCTGCGCCGCGACCAACGTCCCTCGACTTCGCTCGGGACAAACGGAAGGGGAGGCGACCCGGTTCGAGCTGAACCGGATCACCTTCCGAGCCGGCTGGTGACGCCATCTCCCTCGAAATCGTTCTAGTTGAACCGCCCTTTGCTCGCAGCCTTCTCCGCAAGCAGCGGCGCGATCGCGAAGCCGTGCTTCTCCAGCCCGGCCTTGATCTTGTCGGCGCCTTCGAGGTCCGCCCAGAACATCGGGCCGCCGCGATAGACCGGCCAGCCATAGCCATAGACCCAGACGACATCGATGTCCGATGCGCGCTGCGCCATCTTCTCTTCCAGAATCAGGGCGCCTTCGTTGACCATCGAGTAGAGCGTCCGCTCGATGATTTCCTCGTCGCTGATCTCGCGCTTCACCGCGCCCGACTTGGCGGAGAAATCGTCGATGATCGCCTGGACCTCGGCGCTGGGCGAGGGGTTCCGCTTCTCGTCATAATCGTAGAAGCCCTTGCCGGTCTTCTGGCCCCAGCGGCCGACGGCGCACAATGCGTCGCGGACATTCTCGATGCGGGCAGGGTCGCGATGCCAGCCGATATCGACACCGGCGAGGTCGCTCATCTGGAACGGACCCATCGGCATGCCGAAATCGACATGGACCTTGTCGATCTGCTGCGGCGTGGCGCCTTCCATCAGCAGCTTCATCGCCTCGATCTGGCGGGGCTTCAGCATGCGGTTGCCGATGAAACCATCGCAGACGCCCGCGACGACCGCGACCTTCTTGATCTTCTTGGCCACCGCCATCGCGGTCGCCAGCACGTCGGGTGCGGTCTTGGCGCCGCGCACGACCTCGAGCAGCTTCATGACGTTGGCGGGCGAGAAGAAATGCAGGCCGAGCACGTCCTGCGGGCGGCTGGTCGACGCCGCGATCTCGTTCACATCGAGATAGCTGGTGTTGGACGCCAGGATCGCACCGGGCTTGGCGATCGCGTCGAGCTTGCCGAACACCTCTTTCTTGACGTCCATATTCTCGAACACGGCTTCGATGATCAGGTCGCAATCGGCAAGGTCGGCCATGTCGAGCGTCGGGGTGAGGATGCCCATCGCGGCTTCGACCTGTTCGGGTTTCATCCGGCCTTTGGCGGCGCTCGCCTCGTAATTCTTGCGGATGACGCCGACGCCGCGCTCGAGCGCGTCCTGCTTCATTTCCAGGATCGTCACCGGAATGCCCGCGCTCAGGAAGTTCATCGAGATGCCGCCGCCCATCGTGCCGGCGCCGATCATGCCGACCTTGCGGATGTCACGCAGCTTCGTGTCTTCCGGCACGTCGTCGATCTTCGATGCCTTGCGCTCGGAGAAGAAGATATGGCGCTGGGCGGCGGACTGGCTGCCCATCATCAGTTTCATGAATTCCTGGCGTTCGAATGCGATGCCGTCCTGGAAGGGCAGGCGCGTGGCCGCTTCGACACAGGCGATGTTGGCGGCCGGGGCGTCGAAACCGCGGAACTTCTTCGCATTGGCCTTGGTGAAGGTCTCGATATAGGCGGGATCGCCCTTGACCGGCAATTCGCTCGACTTGCGCGGCCCCTTGGCGATGCATTCGCGCGCATAGGCGATCGCCGTCTCCGCGAGCTTGCCTTCCTCGGCCACCAGATCGACGAGCCCCAGGCTTTCCGCCTTGGCCGCACTCACCGGATTGCCCGTCGCGCACATCTCGACGGCGGCCTCGATCCCGGCGACGCGCGGCAGGCGCTGGGTGCCGCCGGCCCCGGGCAGAAGGCCCAGCTTCACTTCCGGCACGCCGAGCTGGGCGGACGGAACGGCGACCCGGTAATGGCAGGACAAAGCGGTTTCGAGTCCGCCGCCCAGCGCGGTGCCGTGGATCGCGGCAATTACGGGCTTGGTGCTCGCTTCGATCAGGTCGACCAGGGCGGGCAGGCTCGGCTCGACCGGGGCCTTGGTGAATTCGGTGATGTCGGCTCCGGCGAAGAAGGTGCGGCCGTCGCAGCGGATGACCACCGCCTTCACGGCATCATCGCCCAGCGCTTCCTCTATCCCGGCCTGGAGCCCCTGGCGGACGGCGGCGCCGAGCGCATTCACCGGCGGGTTGTTGGAGATGATGACGAGTATTTCGCCATGACGTTCGGTGGTGACGATGGACATTGGTTCCTCCAGCTTCTCTTGTCTCAACTCAGTTATGCTTGGTCATTCTGCCCCTCTCCTCCCCATCGAAGATGGGGAGGGGAAATGCGATACTGGGATTACGCGGAGTTTCGATCGGAATTGCATCGATATTCCTGGCGCGAAATCATGCATCGCATTTCCCCTCCACCACGCCGCTTCGCGTCGCGGTCCCCCTCCCCACGCTTCGTGCAGGGAGGAGAGATGAGGTCATGAATGAAGACATAGGCACAGACATCAGTCGGCGAGTGCCGAATAGATCATGGTCTTGATCTCGCGGCGCACCGGATAGGTGTTCGACGGCATCAGCTGGGTCATGAAGATCATGATGACGTCTTCCTGCGGATCGACGAAAAAGGCGGTCGAGAACATGCCGCCCCAGAAGAAATCGCCCTTCGATCCGGGGACCATCGTCGCAGCGGGATCGATGGTGGTCGCGAATCCCAGGCCGAAACCGGTGCCGGCATTCTCCGCCTCGCTGAACAGCGCCTTGGAATGCTGGGTCAGGTCGCCGCCGCCGGGCAGATGGTTGGCGGTCATCAACGCCAGCGTCTTTCGGCTGATGATCCGTGCGCCGTCCAGTTCGCCTTCGTTGAGCAGCATCCGGCAGAAGCGGTGATAATCGGCCAATGTCGATGCCATGCCGCCGCCGCCCGAAAGCTGGTTGGGCTTGCGCGCCCAGGCGCTCTTGGCGCCGGTGTCGTACATCTTCTTGGTTTCGGTGGCATTGAAGACATAGCAATCGGGCAGGCGGTGATGCTTCGCCTCCGGCACCTGGAAATGCGTATCGTCCATGCCGAGCGGACCGGTAACGCGTGCCGCGATCGCTTCGTCGAGCGGCCGGTCGTCGACGCGCTGGATGATCGCGCCGAGAATATCGGTCGCCACCGAATAATTCCACGAACTGCCCGGATCGAACTGAAGCGGAATGCCCGCGAGCAGCGTGATCAGCTCCTCCAGATCGGGGCCGGCAAAGGCTTCGAGCTTGGCTGCGCGATAGGCCGCGTCGATCGGCGTGCGTTCCTGAAAGCCATAGGTGAGGCCCGAGGTATGGCGCAGCAGGTCGATCATCCGCATCGGCGCCGTTGCCGGGCGCGACGTGAAGGGCTGGTTGCCGCCGCCGGCGACGAAGACGCCGAGATCCTTCCATTCGGGGATTACGCGGTGGACGGGATCGGCGAGTGCCAGCTTGCCTTCCTCGACAAGCTGCATGAACGCGATCGAGGTGATCGGCTTGGTCATCGACGCGATGCGGAAGATCGCATCGTCCTTGAGCGGTTCGCCGGCACGGGCTTCGCCCTGGACCGAGAGATGCGCGATCTCGTCGCCGCGACCGACGAGCAAGGCGGCATGCGGCAGCCGTCCGGTATCGAGATATTTGGCCTTGAGATGTGCGGGAATGCGGGCAAGGCGCTCGGCATCGAAGCCCAGTTCGGCGGGATCGGACATGGTGATCATGCGCGCACGATCGAGGCGGCGATCGCCTCGGCCTTTTCGAACAGGGCCGGATCGATCGAAAGCCCGCTGGCGGCGGCATTGTCGTCGACCTGTTCGGGGCGGCTCGCGCCGATGATCGCCGATGCGACATTGGGTTCGCTCAGCACCCAGGCGAGCGCGAATTGCGCCAGCGTGCAGCCCGCTTCGGCGGCGAGCGGCCGAAGCTGTTCGACCGCGCCGAGCACGGCATCGTTCATGAAGCGATCGATGAAGCCGCCCATCTGGTCGCTGGTCGCGCGACTATCGGGTGGCGGGGCTTCGCCCGGCCGGTATTTGCCCGTGAGCACGCCCTGCGCCAGTGGCGACCAGACGATCTGCGAAATGCCGTTCGCGGCCGAAAGCGGAATGACTTCGGCTTCGGGCGCGCGCCACAGCAGCGAATATTGCGGCTGGCTCGAAACGAACTTCACCGTTCCGGGTACGGCGAGCGCGTCGCGGATATTCTGCGGCGACCATTCGGAAAAGCCGATATAGCGCGCCTTGCCCGCGCGGACGACTTCGCTCAGCGCCTCCATCGTCTCCTCGATCGGCGTCTCGTCGTCATAGCGATGGCATTGATAGAGATCGATATAGTCGGTCTTGAGACGGGTGAGCGACGCGTCGACCTGTTTGAGGATCTGCGCGCGCGACAGGCCGCGATCAGTGTCGGTCATCGGGAAGAACAGCTTGGTCGCCAGCACATAGCTGTCGCGCGGCCGGCCGGTGAGCGCTTCACCCAGGAAGGTCTCCGCCGCGCCCTTGCCGTAGATATTGGCAGTGTCGATGAAATTGATGCCGATCTCCAGCGCGCGATCGAGACAGGCGCGCGCCTTGTCCGCCTCGACGCCGACGCCGAAGGTCAGCCATGATCCGAGCGCGATCTCCGAAACCTGGAGATCGCTGTCGCCGAGCCTGCGATATTTCACCGATGATTGTCCTTCATGCCGCGGTCTTGCCGGTTTCCTGACGGGTCACGGGATGCGAGCTGGATAGCCCGCCATCGACCGCGATCGCCTGGCCGTTCACATAGCTGGATTCGTCGGAGGCGAGGAACAGGGCCGTGAACGCGATCTCTTCCGGCTGCCCCGCGCGGCGCAGCGGATTGAGCCGGCCGATCTTTTCCTCGACGCCCTTTTCGCGCGCATAAACGAAGGCGCGCTCGGTCATGCCGGTTTCGATCAGCCCCGGGCAGATCGCGTTGACGCGCACGCCTGTGTCCGAAAGCTGCTGCGCCGCCGTCTGCACCAGATTGATCACGCCCGCCTTCGATGCCGAATAGGCCGGGCAGCCCGCGCCCGATCGGATGCCGGCGACGCTGGCAGTCCCGTCGCGCGCGCTGTGACCTATTTCCAACAGGTTGACGACCGCGCCGTCGATGTTGAGCGCGATTATATGCTGCCCTTTTTCAATCGCGTCGCCGCA
>JASBTC010000291.1 GCA_030148625.1 Sphingobium sp.
GCGTCGGGTTATCGGCCCGGTGGCCCCAACATCAATTGCGGCAACCCCAATGTCGCCTGCACCTATGGATCGGACAGCACCGTCAATTACGAGATCGGTCTGAAGGGCGATTTCCTCGACCGGCTGCTCACCGTCGACGCCTCGCTCTACCTGATCGACTGGAAAGATATCCAGACGATGGTGATCACCCCCGACGGCACCTCCGGCTACACCGCCAACGGCACGCGCGCGCGCAGCAAGGGCGTCGAGCTTTCGCTCGGCCTGCGGCCCGCACGAAAGACCCGTATCGACGCCTGGATCGCCTATAATGACAGCGCATTGTCGGAGGATTTCCCCGCAGCGGCCGGGCTGGCGGCGTTCAAGGGCGATCGCCTGCCGACCAGCGCACGGTGGAGCGGCAACATCGGCGCCAACCAGGATTTCGCGCTCACTGATCGGCTGAACGCATATATCGGCGGCAATCTCAGCTATGTCGGCAAGCGCACGGGCAGCTTCCAGCCCGATCCTACACGCTCGATCTTCCCCGATTACTGGCAGCTCGATCTGACGGCGGGGCTGAATTGGAGCGATTGGCGCCTCAACGCCTTCGTCACCAACGTCACCAACACGCGCGGCATTCTGCGTTCGGGCGTTGATTCCAACCTGCCGACATTGGTCACTTATATCCGGCCACGCAGCTTCGGGCTCGCGCTGTCCCGGTCGTTCTGAAGTGGACGGCCCCAACCCGATGCGCCTCAAGCTTATGACCGCCGCTACCCTTGCCGTCGCAGCGAGCACCGCCAATATGGACAATGCCTGGGGCCGCAAGGCCGCAACGGCCGAGCCCACCGAACTCACCATTCCGAACAGCCGGCGCATCGCTTTCACATCCGCGATCAACGGCCGCGACTATGTGGTTTCGATCGCGATACCCCACGTCCCACCGCCCAAGGGCGGGTATCCGGTCCTCTATCTGCTCGATCCCTATTGGATGTTCGGCACGGCGGTGGACAATGCGCGCCTGAACGCGCCCGATGTCATGATCGTCGGGATCGGCTATCCGCTCGACGATCCCGCTTTCGTCGCGCGCACGACGCGTCGGATCGACCCGCGCCTTGCCAATCTCTTCACCGACGCACCGGCCCGGATCAGGGCGATCTACACGCTGCGCACGCATGATCTTAGCCTGCCGATCAGCCCGGATGTCTGGCGGATCGGCGGGACTCCGGAGATGGCAGAAAGTTCGGCCAGACTGTCCGGCGGCCTCGACGATTTCCTCGACATGATCGAACAGGAAGTGAAGCCGCGCGTCGCGAAGATTGCGCCCGTCGATACAGATAAGGAGGCGTTGTTCGGACATTCGCTGGGCGGACTCGCCGTGCTCCATGCGCTGCTCACCCGCCCCGGACATTATGACAGCTTCGTCGCGGCCAGCCCCTCGATCTGGGCAGCGCCGGTGCTGTGGGACGAACAAAAGGCGTTCGCCCGCCGCATCGAACAAGGCCTGACTCCGCCGCGCATCCTGCTGACCATGGGCGAAAAGGAGCAGGACGGGGCCGCAGCCCCCGCCAAGATGGTCGACAATATGCGCGAAATGGCGCGGCGCCTGCGCACGATCCAGAGCACGGGCAAGCCGCTTCCCGTCCAGGACGTCGTCTTCACCGACGAGGATCATGGCAGCGTCCAGCAGCCCTCGGTCAGCCGCGCCATCGCCTTTGCGTTCGGCAGGGCCGACTGAGATCTGGGCGTGGGCGCGATGTCTCAGCCCACAAACCGCCGGATCGAACCGGCCTGTCAGCTGTGCGCCACAGCCGCCCGCACAGTGGCGATCAGCCGTTCGACATCGGCGTTATCATTATAGAGATGCGGCGTGATGCGCAGCCGGTCGCCGCGCATGCTGGCATGGACGCCATCGGCCGCCAGTCTGGCGATCAGATCGTCGGGCAGGCCCTGCCGGAACCTCAGCGAGAGATAATGCGGCGCGCGATGGGCATCGGGAACCACGATTGCGCCCAGATCGCGCATTGCGTCGGCAATCCTCGACGTCACCGCACCCAGCGTCGCTTCGATATGCTCGACCTTCCAGTCGAGAAGCTGGCGCAATGCCACGATGACCGCTGGGATCAGCGCCATATTGGATCGTTCACCGACATCGAAGCGGCGCGCGCCATCCTGAAATTCCTCGCTATAATCGATCAGATTGCGAAAATCCTCGGCGCGCTGCCGCACCACCCAGCCCTGTTCGAGCGGAACGCCGCCCTGATGGCGCGGCGCGACGTAGAGAAAACCGGTCGAATAAGGCGAGAGCAGCCATTTATATCCGGCGGCGACCAGATAATCCGGATCGATCGCGGCCACGTCGAATCGATGCGCACCGCAGCTTTGGGTGCCATCGATGACCAGCGCCGCGCCGACCTGTTTGCAGCGCCGCGACACCGCCACCAGATCGGTGAGGCCGCCACAGACCCAATGCGTCTGGCCGATGCAGACCACGGCGGTGCGATCGTCGATCGCCTCGCAAATGGCCGCGGTCCAGTCGCCATCCTCCGGTCGCTCCACCGTCACGATCCGCGCACCGGTGCGTCTCGCCACGCTGCGCCAGGCAAGCACGCTCGCCGGGAATTCCTCGGCCTGCATGACGATGCTCTGGTCAGCCGCAACCGGCAGGTTGGCCGTGGCGACAGCGAGCCCATAGCTGGCGGCCGGCACCAGCGCTACATCGTCCGCGCGCGCACCGATCATCACCGAGAACAGCCGCCGCGCTTCCTCGGAATCGCCGAAAAACGACGCCGGCGTGATCTCCCAGGGCCTGGCCTTGGATGCCAGCCCGGCCGTGCCCGCGGCCACCACATCATTCAGCAGCGGCGACATATAAGCGCAATTGAAATAGGTTATCTCGCGCGGGATATCGAAAAGATGCCGTTGATCAGCAAGTGTCTTCATCGAACATCCCACTCCATTGTCGCGCATATATGTGGAGAGCGACCGGCCTCGACGCCGCAAGCCGCTCCGTGACGAAGCCGCCTTGTCGCGATCACCGCGCTCGCGCGCAAGCGCCAAATCCCGGCGATCGACCGCGGTAAAGGCCGGCCGGGAACCAGGTGTCGAGAAGGCGCAATCAGATGTGGCGTACGACCAGCAGCAGCATGAGAATTCCGCCAGCGAGCACGAACAGGATCAGCCAGAGGGCCCATTCACGCGATGCAGGCGGCATCCTATCATCGTCGATGACCGGCAAAGGCGCATCGGCCGTCGGGGATCGACCGACGGCCGCCATGTCGCTGCCGTCGCCCGGCAGCGTTTCCAGCCCCATCAATTCGCAGACGATCGCGCCGACATCGGTCCAGTCGCCGACGCCCATCGGATCGGCCTGCAGCGCGCGGGCCTGCCTGCGCTCCTGGATATAGGCCGCCGTTTCCGCGCCATGCTGTTCCAGCAGGACATAGGCCCACCGCTTCAGCAATTCGTCGCGCATCGGCGCACCGACCGGCATCTCGGCCAGATCGCTCGGGCCGATCCGTGCCGCCCCCTTTCCGATCTCTCCCGATGTCATCGCATCGCGCACCGGTAGCCCGGTACATGGCCGGTGCCCGGATGGTTGCCGCCGGCGCGTCTCACGCGCCGGCGCTGCATGACGACGTGGAATGCTCTGCATCACGCGGTCGCGCCCCGATCAATGACCGACGACTTCGAGCCAGTGAAGCATCGCGGCCCGCGCTGCTTCGGTCAGGGAAACATAGATGCGGCGGCCATCTTCCGGATCCGGATCGCGTGAGATCAGGCCACGCTCGTCGAGCACGCCGATCCATCGCAACGCCGTCGTCGACGGAACGCCGGACGCGATGCACGCAGAGGTGATGCTGATCGGTTTGCCCTCCTCACCGGCGATGAAAAGGTCGAGCAGCAGATCCCAGGCCGGCTCACCGAACAGATCGACGGGCAGGAAACGCGCGCGGGCGCGACGGGCATCCAGATGCGTGCGCGCGCGGAAGATCGCCTCGTTGCGCGACACTTCGGTGAATTGGGCGAGCTTGGCCGATACGCTCTGCAGCTGTGCGACCAGGCTGCTTAGCCCGGCATCCTCTGCCTCTGTTCCATATGGCCGCGATCCAGCGAAATCCCGACCACCATGGTCAGCAATCCTGGGATCGCCCACAGGCTCTCCATCGCCTGATAGATTGCGGGGGTGAAGGAAGGCGATACGAGAGTCGCGAAGTGCGTCGTCACCGACACCAGTTGAAATGCCGTCATCCAGATCGGCCAATAGGCGCGACTCCGCAGCGCGAGCACGTACATCGCGATCAGGACCGCTGTGTCCACGACCATCACGGGAATCTGGGTTTGCCCCCAATGTGCCAGAAACGTAGCCGGCACCGTCAGAATCGAGGCGAGAATGATGATCGCGGTAGCCCATTTGCCGTCCCTGCCCCCGGCCACGGCCGCATAGAAGCAGCAGATCAGCGCGAGGAACCAAAAGAGAAGAATGATCATCATGATGCTGACCGCCTGGAGCGCTTCCCGAAAAAGCGGGAACCGGTTTTTCGGCCGGGAAGCGCTCCAGATATCAGGTCTGGAGCCTTTCTTTCCCGCCAGGACGATTCCGCCCTGGCGGGAAAGGCTCTAGGACTGCTCATTGAACGGTCAACACCAGATCGATCGGATACGGAAATATATCGAATGCGAAACGATCAGGCGGGAACGGTTTCGGCGCTCGCGGTTTCGATGGTCCGCGACTCCATGAACCCTCCCCCCAGGCCGGCGGGGCAGCCGTAACTGACCGGCGCAATGTTGGACTGGTTCTTGATCGCGGCAAGCTTGGCGATCGTTCCGACCATCGCGGCGCGGCCGGCGACGACATGGTTGATGCCCGTGGTCACCGACTGCAGCAGATCCTGGCTGCGCTTGATCGGCAGATCGGACTCCTGCAGCGCCTCGATGATGGTCACCATCAGCTGCGTGTCACACAGCAATGCGGCGTCGATCGCGGTGACGGCCCGCTTGGTGTCGGCGGCAACGGCGCCTGCGGCGCCCGGCTGGATCGTGAGCATGATTTTCCCTTCTGCGCCGCGCGGGCGCCGATGATTTGATTGATGGGGAATGGTGTTAGCTAAACGTCTTCATCACGCCCGCTATGGCCAGTGCCAGACCGGTCACAACGGCAAGCGACATCGTCGCAACCCGCAATATGTGGATCGATTTCTGATCCCAACGAAGGTCATTCGGACGCCCTCCCAGTGGCGGGAGGGCAAAGAGCCTGTTTATGACCCCTCGCCATCCCTGTGACGTGACGGGGTCAGAGAAACCGGATTTCTGCGTGTTGGGAAGCCGTTCCGGATACGTACGTATTTTATGCTTAGTCTCATAGTCGGCCAGCATGCGTGCCGCCTCGGCGCGGCTGGACGCGTTCAGCAGCTTCGCCATCCGCAGGATATGCGTGTCGACGGTGCGGAACGACAGCCCGAGATGACGCGCGATCTCCTTGGAGGTGTAGCCCTCACCCACGAGACGAAGAATCTCCTTCTGCCGCTCGGTCAGACTGCCGATCGGCTCCGGTCCGCCCTCGCTCATCGCCTAGATGCTTGCTGCGTCAACTGGTTAGCGCCTCGTTACGGAATCGATTCGTTCGTGCCTCTCATACAGTGTTACTCATGTCAGGCACCAAGCAACTTCTTTCAAGGATTCAATGTCGGTGCAAGCCGAACTTCGCGCATATCCTGACCCGAGTGGGCGATTGGCGCGGCGCACATCCGCGCCTCAACCCGCTGCCATTTGGCCCATCGTCACATAGTCCAGCTTGCCCGTGCCCAATACTGGTAAGGTAGCGAGCATGCGGATGTCCCGCGGAATCATCAATTCGGTGACGCCATTGGCCTTGGCCCAAGCAGACAGTTCGGCAAAGCGCGCATCCGGCCGGGTCGTGAACATCACAAGCTGCTCGCCTTTGCGCGCATCGGGCCGCGTCACCACCGCGTGATCGAAGCCGGGCCAGAGCGCCGCCGCATACCCCTCCACCGCGGGCAGCGAGACCATCTCGCCGCCGATCTTGGCGAAACGCTTGGCCCGCCCCCTGATGGTGACGAATCCCTCGGCATCGATGGTGACGATATCGCCGCTGTCGTGCCAGCCATCCTCCGGCGGCTGGAGCAGGCCGGGTGCCTCGACCTTGAAATAGCCGCGCATCACATTGGGGCCGCGGATCGACAGCCGCCCGCCCTCCTCGATCCCCGGCACGGGATCCAGGCGCGATTCGATGCCCGGCAGCAGTCGGCCCACGGTGCCCGCGCGGAAATGCATCGGCGTGTTGACCGCGATGACGGGCGCCGCCTCGGTCGCGCCATACCCCTCCAGGATGCGCAGCCCGAACCGGTCCGCCCACGCCTTGCGCGTTTCGTCGCGGACGCGTTCGGCGCCCGCGAAGATGTAACGAAGACTATAGAAATCATAATCATGCGCCATGCGCGCATAACCCGACAGGAAGGTGTCGGTACCGAACATGATCGTCGCATTGGCGTCATAGGCCAAAGCCGGCACGATCCGGTAATGGAGCGGGCTGGGATAAAGCACGGTCCGGATGCCGTTGAGGATCGGCAGCAGGGTGCCGCCCGTCAGGCCGAAGCTGTGAAAGACCGGCAACGCGTTGAGCACGACGTCGCTGGCGTTGAAATCGATCCGCGAGGCAAGTTGATGGCAATTCGCCAGCAGGTTGCGGTGCGACAGCGCGACGCCCTTGGGCAGCCCTTCGGATCCGCTGGTGAACAGCACCACCGCCGGCGCATCGGGCAACAGCCGCTCGCGCCGATGGATGCGGCGGGCATAGCGGCTCTGCACCAGCGCGCGCAGCTTGGCCCCCGCGCCGATCTCGGCCGCGACATCCTCCAGATAGAGGATCGCGATGCCGTCGGCCTCCAGCCCCGCGATGACGTCGCCCAGCTTCGCCTGGTCGACAAAGGCACGCGCGGTAACGACGGTGCGGATCTTCGCCGCAGTGCAGGCGGCGCGCATGTTGGTAAGACCGGCGGTGAAGTTGAGCATGCCGGGCACGCGAGCCGCCAGCTGCAGCGCAAAGAACGCCGCGACCACGCCGTTGATGTTGGGCAGCAGCAAGCCGACCGCTTCTCCAGCCGCCGTCTTCGTTCGCAATGGGCGAGCGAGCGCGCAGGCACCGGTGATCAGCCGATCGTAGCTCAGCGGCTCGCGCTTCACGTCCTCGACCACCAGCGCCTTGCCGCCATGAATGCGACGCGCATCGAGCAATGCCTCGAACAAGGTGCGATCGATATTCGAGGTGGCGAAGATCATCCGGCTCATCTCGTCATAAAGCATCCGCCCGGCGATCGCGCGGCGCGCGCGCGCCGACATCTCGCCTTCGACGTGCAGCCGGCGCGGCGGCAGGATGGTCAGCTTGATCTTCGGGAACAGACGCAGCTTCACCTTGCCGCGCAGCCGCGAGAAGAGCGAGAATTGCGCGCCGTCGATGCGCACGGGGATGATCGGGGCATCGGCCTTGTCGGCGACCATGCCGGGGCCGTCGAACACCTTCATCAGCGCGCCGGTCACGGTGATCCGGCCCTCGGGGAAAATCACCAGCGTCCGCCCCTCGCGCACCGCCTTCACCATGCGCTTCGCCGACATCGGATTGGTCGGATCGACGGGAAAGGCGTCGAACAGCTTGAGCATCGGCTGGATCCACCAGCTCTTGGCGATATGCGTGTTGACCGCGAAGGTCGGTTTGCCCGGCAGGAAGGCGGCAAGCAGCAACCCGTCGAGGAAGGAGACGTGGTTGACCACCACCACCGCCGGCTCGCCGGGCTTGGGCATGTTCTGCGCGCCCGTCACCTTCACGCCATAGAGCAGTACCAGCAGGCTGCGGACCAGCGCCTTGATCACGGTTTCGGGGAGCAGCCAACAGGCGACGAACGCGACCGCGAGCGTCGAGAAACCGAGCACGCCGATGATGCCCGGCACGTCGACGCCGATGGCGAGCAGCCCGGCGGTGATCAGCACCATCGCCACGGTCAGCCCGGCATTGATCACATTATTGGCCGCGATCACCTGACTGCGGTCTTCGGCTGCGCTGCGCGTCTGCAGGATCGCATAGAGCGGGACGATGAACATGCCGCCGGAAAAGGCGATCCCGGCCAGCGCGATCATGATGCTCCATGCCCCGTCGCTGGCCAGGAAGGTCGCGACATCGGCGCCCTGACGCTCGACGTCATAGCCACGCGTCGCCAGCCACAGCCAGATGAGGAATCCGGCCATGGCCAGCGCCGACGTGGGCACGTAGCGCGCCGACACCTCGCCCTTGAGCAGGCGATTGACCGTCAACGAGCCGATCGCGATCGCGATCGAGAAGACCAGCAGGAACAATGTCGCCACTTCCTGCTTGGCCGCGAGCACGCCGCTGACCAAGGGCGCGAATTCGGACATGATCACGGCGCCCACCGCGAAGAACCAGCTGATGCCCAGGATCGCGAGCCAGACGCCGCGATGCGCATAGGATGCGCGCAGGATGGCCGCCGTGCCCCGGAACAGGTTGAAATCGATCGGCTGCGCAGCAGCAGCCGGCGGTGCGGACGGAACGGCAAGGCTTGCGGCAAGGCCGAGCACCGCCAGGCCGACCGCGATCAGCCCCGCCTCCCAGGGCGGCACCATGCCGGCCAGCAATTGCCCGCCCAGGATCGCGATGAATGTGCCCGCCTCCACCAGGCCGGTTCCTCCCATCACTTCATTGGAGCTTAGATGTTGCGGCAAGATTGCGTATTTGACCGGCCCGAAGATCGTCGAATGCATGCCCATCAGGAACAGGCAGCCGATCAGCAGCGGCACCGACGACAGCCAGAAGCCGAGCAGCGCCAGCCCCATGATCCCGACCTCGGCCGCTTTCACGATCCGCACCAGCCGTGCCTTGTCCCACGCATCGGCGACCTGGCCGGCCAGTGAAGAGAACAGGAAATAGGGCAGGATGAACACGCCCGTCGCGACCGTCGCGAGCATCTCCGCCTTTTCGGGCGCTGCCGCATGGATCCCGAAATTGGCCATGAACAGCAGCGCGAATTTCAGCAGGTTGTCGTTGAACGCGCCGAGGAACTGGACGGCGAAGATCGGGCCGAAGCGGCGCTTGGCAAGCAAGGACAGGTCAGGTGCGGACATGATTGAGAAACTCCCCCGAGCAGGTCGTTTAGAGTATCGTGCGGAAAAGTGGGAACCGGGTTTCCGCAAAAACGATGCGATCACAAACAGCTAGCGCAGGCTGCGCTAGCGGGCGATCATGAGTTTTTGATTATGATTCCGTGGCTTTCGTCGGCGCCCTCGAAAACTGGCGGCCATAGAGCCAGCTGATCCCGATCAGGCTGAAGCCGAGCGCGACGAAGGATCCGATCCGCAACAGCCCCTCAAGCCCCGACGCATCGCGCAGGAAGACCTTGGCGACCGCGGCAAGCATCAGCAGCAGCGACGCAATCCGCCAGTCGCGTCCGCCGCTGCGGATGCCCCAGAGCAGGAAACCGATGGCGAGTGCGATCGCCACGATCGAACGCAGGATATCCTCGAGACTGGAAAGCCCCGGCGCCGTCAGCAGCGTACCGACAAAGGCCTGGCGCAACGTGGCATAGGCGAACAGCACGATCAGGATCATCCGCAGCACGCGCGCCGCGGGCTCGAACCGTGTCATCGCCGCGGGCGCAAGGCCGGCGAGCAGCCACAGACCGGCAGGCACCAGCGCAAATGCCGGGATCAGCCAGTTGACGATCGGGATCGCTCCTACTGCCTGATCATGCCAGAGCGGGTTGTGCAGCAGCAGCGTATAGGCAAGCGCATGGAGCGTACCCGCCGCGATCACGCCGATCGCGATCGGCCGCATCTCGGCACGGCGCGACAGCGCCCAGCCCCCCGCCAGCAACAGGCCGGCCCAGATACAGCGCTCGGCCAGGCCGGTGACCATGAAGTCGCCGCCGGCAAGTGCCGCAAAGCCGATCCGGTAGAGGCTG
>JASBTC010000294.1 GCA_030148625.1 Sphingobium sp.
GCACGAACTCGCGCAGGCGATCCCATTGATCGTCCCGAAGCACCTCGCCTTCCACACCAGCCTCCAAAAGCCAGCGTTGAATCAGAAATCCTGCACCCCGTGAATCCCTAAAATGTCACCACCACCTAGAGCGATTTGCAGTTCGATGGAACCATCGAACGACTCGAAAATCCCGGCAAAACAAATAGCTAGATCAAGCTGTGCGATTCCGAAATTGCGCAGCTTGATCTAGCCGCAGACCGCCGATGATCAATGATCATCCGGCTCCAGTGCCGAGAAAGCCGGTGCATAGTCGATCGCACCTTCGGCCACGGGCAATACCGCACCCAGCGGCAACACCATCAGATACGGCCCGGCATAGGGTGAAGCAAAACCCGTCGCCAGATCGACGCGGAAGCCGAAGCGGCCATAATAGCCGGGATCGCCAAGTACGAAGATCGCACTCCAGCCCCCCGCCCGCGCCCGATTGATCGCGGCCTCGATCAATGCGCGCCCAACGCCGCTGCGCTGATGCCTGGGGGCGACTGAAACCGGGGCCAGCCCCAGCGCACGAAACGGCGCTGCCATCGGCGACAGCAGGACATGCCCGGCCACCGCATCGTCGATCACCGCCACCAGCGAAATCGTAGCATCGCCGTCGGCACGCAGGCGCTCAACCAGCCGCGCTTCGTCGGGTTGGCCGAAGGCCTGCTCGACAACGTCCGATATCAAGCAGCGGTCGTTGGCCTGCTCCTCACGGATCAGCATCACCCCGCCCCGTCCCACGCCGCGATCACCGCATTCCCAGTCTCCGGGCGCAGCACGAAGATACCGCTGTCGCGATGCCGCGTTGGATGGACGCGATTGGTGAGCAATGTCCATGCAACGCCGCGGTCGAAATCGATCCACAGCCCGGTGCCGGTGAAGCCGGTATGGCCGATCGTCTCGTCCGAGCAGGTATCGCCGCCCGACCAACCCACGAAGCGGCGTTCCCAGCCGCAGGTGCGATCCCCCTGCACGCGCGCGCGGATCGCCGCGAGCATCGCCGGGCTCGCACCGCTGCCGTCGAGCAGTCCCTGCGCGAAATCGAGCACGCCGCCGAGCGTGCCGAACAGCCCGGCATGGCCGGGGGCACCACCCAATGCCGAGGCATTCTCGTCATGCACTTCGCCCTTCAGCACCCGCCCGCGCCATTGGCAATGCTCGGTCGCGACCGCCGGGCCGGGTGGCGGGCCGTAGGACAGGCCCTGCGGCAAGGGCCATTCAGTGAGCGGCCTGCCGGTGATCCGCTCGATCGCGATACCGAGCAGGATGAAATTGATGTCGGAATAGACCGGCGGGCCGTGCCGCCACTCGCGCTGAAGCACGAAGGCGCGCAGCCGCGCCGGATCGTCGCCATAGGTATAGATCGGCTCGACCGCGGGCAGGAAGCTGCGATGCGCGAGGCAGTCGCGAAAGGTCAGCTTGCGCTCGGCCGCATTGGCGACGTCGTACTGCCGCAGATCAGGAATCGCGTCGATCAGCGGGCGATCGAGATCGATCCGGCCCTGATCCGCCAGGGTCAGCACCATCGTTGTCGTCGCGATCACCTTGGACACCGAGGCGAGGTCGAACCAATGATCCTCGGTCAGCGCTTCGGGTTCGGGCTCGATCGCGGCCATACCCGCAAATATCGTCCAGCGACGACCATCGGCGGCAACAACGCCCAACGCCGCACCGGGAATGCGTCCATCGGCGATCGCGGCGGCGGCAGGAGCAAAGGCGGCTTCGATCATAGCATATCGTCCGGACGCGGCTTGATCCGCGCAAGCAGTGGCAGGAAAACGATCGCGGCGAGGCTCGCTACCCCCGAAATCAGGAAAAACATGTCGAAGCCATTATAGCCGGCCCGATCCAGATCCTCGACGATCGCCCCTCCGGCTCCGGACAGGAGCCGCGGCAGCAGAAAGGCGAAGCCCGACAGGAATGCATATTGCGCGCCGGGATAGCGCGGATTCACCAGCAGCGAGAGATAGACGACGAAGATCGCGCCGGCCATGCCGTTGCCGAACTGGTCGGCGGCAGTGGCGATATAAAGCATCGCTTCATTGGGTGGCTGATGTGCGAGCCAGACGAACCCGAAATTGCCGAACGCCGCGAACAATGCGCCGATGGCCAGCGTCGTACCCTGCCGCCAGCGTGTCACCATCCAGCCGCCAAGCCCGACCCCGACCATGCTGGCAAGCAGCGCGACCAGGCTGTCGGCACGACCGATCTGGGTCAGCGAATAGCCGAGATCCTTGATCATCGGCTTGGACAGATTGAGCGCCAGCACATCGCCCATGCGATAGATCGAGACGAACGCCATCAGCACGAGAGCGCCGAAGCCGTAGCGCCAGAAAAAATCGACATAGGGGCCGATCGCGGCCGATGTCCGGATCGCGGCGGTGGGCGGCGCCTTGCGGATCCGGGGCAATGCCGCTGCCATGATCAGGAAGGGCACCATGCAGATCATCAGCACATAGGGCGTGACATTGGTCTTGGCGCTGATGCCGATTCGCGCGGCGGTGTCGAGCACGACCCAGCCGATCGCCGCCGTCACCAATATCGCGACGAGCAGGATCAGGGCGCTGGCGATCAGCCCGGTCGTCAGCGCCACCCAGCGACTGCCGCCATGACCGGGATCCGGGCGCATCGCGGCCAGGATCGGACGGGGCCGGAAGGCCGCCGCCGCGATCGCCAGATATGATGCGGTCCAGCCCGCGCTGTCAGCAACAAGCAGTGCACCGCTGCCCGCCGCGACCATTGCCGATCGATATCCCCAAAGATTCGCGGCGGTGATCGGCCCCTGTTCCTCACGCGTCGGTGCGAGTTCGATGCGCCAGGCATCGGCCGCGACCTCGAGCGTCGTCGTCCAGAAAGCGAGCAGAACCGCGAACAATGCGGTGATGGCGAGGCTTTCGTCCGACGCGGTAAGCGCCATCGCCGTCATCGACGTGAAGATGCCGAGTTGCGACAGCATGATCCAGCCGCGCCTTTTTCCCCAGAAGCGCGCAAATCCGGGCACATCGTACCGATCGAGCATCGGCGCCCACAGGAATTTGAACGTGGGCAGCAACTGTACCCAGGCAAAGAAACCGATGATGACGAGTCCGACCTCATGCGCCTGGAGACGCAGCGTAAGCACCGTCGAAAACATGTAGAATGGCAGGCCGGCGGAGAAACCGAGCAACACATAGAGCGCCATCCGGCCGATGCCGGGCGGTATGGCCACCGGGTAGGTTGCAGTCGACTCCACCGACGAATCGACCGCCTCAGTCAAGATCGTAAACCCTGCGCGTGAACGAAGCTGACGTCATCAATATCCCCCGGGAAGCCTTATGGCCGCACGCTTGACCGTGCCCCCCGAACAGTCAATGGCGACGCTGCCTCGCAGATGTCGAGCCCCGCCTTTTTTGGCGTTCACCCATATCCATAAGTTATATATCCCCCAACAGAAACTATGACCCCTTATTGACATTCTTGTTCCTTAATAGCCGGGCTC
The DNA here is from genome assembly GCA_030148625.1 of Sphingobium sp. The sequence continues at coordinate 3,503 of JASBTC010000294.1, forward strand.
GCATCGGAAGAATGCGAGGTTCTGGGGGATTTTCATATGCTTGTCTCGTCGTCGTCCGGACCAGCCCTGATCGGGGAAGCCGCGCGCGGAGGCATCATTGATCCCATACAGCCAAATACAAGCCGAGGCGCCCGTGACATATTTGCGGCGAATCCGCGCAGTCGTTCGTTGAGCACCGAACTGGAAAACGAATTCTGATAAGGGGGCATCGCCCGGCCGACCCGGCACATGCCGGGTCGGCCGGGCGATGAATTTCTCGATGTTGCTGGCCCCCCTTCTCCTCGCATCGGCACAATCGGTACAGCCCGCTCCAGCGCCTCAGCAGCCCGTCGCCACGGTCCGCGTGACATTCGACCGTGACGGCGAAACCGGCATGTCGGCAACGGGGTTTGCCGATATCGCCACCGGCCGCACCGTCACCGCCGACGATCCGGTGCGCGTGGCATCGATTTCAAAGCTGGTCGTCGCGATCGCGGTGATGCGCTTGGTCGAGCAGCGCAAGCTGAACCTGGACGCCGATGTCTCGACGCTGCTCGGCTGGCCATTACGCAATCCCGCCTTTCCCGATCGGCCGATCACGCTGCGGCTGCTGATGTCGCACCGATCGGGGCTGACCGACGGCGTCGATTATGTCCTGCCGCTCGACGCCGAATTGCGCACGGCCCTGACCGATCCCAAGGCGTGGGATACGGCGCACCCGCCGGGCACATTCTTCCGCTACACCAATCTCAACTTTCCCGTGGTCGCGGCGGTGATGGAACGCGCGACGGGTGAGCGCTTCGATCGGCTGATGGACCGGCTCGTGCTTGCGCCCCTGAAACTCGACGCCTGCTATAATTTCGTGGGCTGTTCCGACGCGGCGGCGGCGCGGGCGGTGGTGCTCTATCGTGCCGGCAAGCCGGTGCGCGACGACCATCGCGGCGGCCGCCCCGCCTGTGCCGTCACACCGGCCAGCGATGGAAGCTGCGACCTGAGCCGCTGGCGCGCTGGCGCCAATGGCGCGATCTTTTCGCCGCAGGGCGGTTTGCGCATCTCGGCGCGCGGGCTGGCAAAGATCGGCCGGCTGCTGCTTGGGCGCGGCACCGTGGGCGGCGTGAAACTGCTGACGCCGCGCTCGGCCGCACTGCTCGAAATTCCGCTCTGGACCTTCAATGGTGATACCACGGCGCCCAACGGAGAAACCGGCAGCGATCCGTCGACCGGCACGCCCTTTGGCGGCTTCTATTGCAGCTATGGCCTGGCCGTGACGTTCCTCGCGACCTCGGCAAGCGGATGCCATGACGATCCGTTCGGCGATGGCCGCAAGCGCTTCGGCCATGGCGGCGACGCCTATGGTCTGCGCTCGGGCCTGTGGATCGACCGCAAGCGCGGCACCGGAGTCGCCTATTTCGCGACCGATGTACCGATGGTCGCCGGCAAACGCTCCGCTTTCACTCCGACTGAAGAGGTGCTGGCGCGCGGCAACTAGTGGCCTTTGACCGCAATTGAACACTGTAAAATAATTTAATTGAACAACGATCAATAGAATGGCATCCCATATCCGTCCGGTGAGTCGCCGGACGGATATGGAGTTGTCGACATGCAACCCGTTTATGTGACCGCGACCGCGCAATGCCTGCCCGGTGAGCCGATCGCGAATGACGAGATGGCCGACTATATCGGCCGTCTCTCCCCCGAAGCCGAACGGTTCGGGCGGTTGACGCTGCGCCAGAACGGCATCCGCCACCGCCATTATGCGATCCGCCCCGACGGCACGTCCGACTGGACCGTGGCGAAACTGGCCGGGAACGCGGTGCGCGCGCTGATCGACGATGCCGGACTGGACAAGAGCCGGATCGGCTTCCTCGCCACCGCGACCACCCAGAACGACATGCTTGTCCCCGGCCTCGCCTCCGGCGTCCATGCCGAATCCGGTCTGCCGCCGATCGAGCTGGCGAGCCTGCAAAGCGTGTGCGCGAGTTCGATGATGGCGTTGAAGACCGCGGCGCTGCAGGTCGCGGCGGGCGAGCACCGCGCGGCAATCGCGGTCGGCGCCGAATTTTCGAGCCGCTATTTCCGCCCCGGCCATTATCTGGGCACCGATACGGTGCAGGCGGACGGCACATTGCACGGCGATGCCGAATTTCTGCGCTGGACGCTCAGCGACGGTGCGGCCGGCCTGCTGATCGAGGACCGCCCCGCCCCGCGTGGCCTGTCGCTGCGCATCGACTGGATATCGCTGCGCTCCTTCGCCGACCGTTTCCAACCCTGCATGACGGGCGGCGCGGTACGCGGAGCGGACGGTTCGCTGCGCCCCTGGAGCCTGCACGAAAGCGCCGCAGCCGCCGCGCGCGCGGGCGCATTCCAGCTTCGCCAGGATGTCGAGGCGCTGCACCGCATGCTTCCGGTCTGGATGGGTGAGTTCATGCGGCTGGTCGACGAGGGGCGGATCGATCCGCTCGCGACCGACTGGTTCCTCTGCCACTTCTCCGCGCACAGCCTGCGCGAGGAGATGGTGAAGCTCGCCACGCGTGCCGGCTGCATGATCCCGGAGGATCGCTGGTTCGCCAATATCTACGACAAGGGCAATGTCGGCGCCGCCGCGATCTTCCTGATGATCGACGATCTGATGCGATCGGGCCGGCTGC
>JASBTC010000304.1 GCA_030148625.1 Sphingobium sp.
AAGCGGATCGGGCTTGGGAAGGGGCTGCACGCACAAAGCGTGAAGCATTATTTCGTACCGCTCCCCGCGAAGCTCACCGTCAGCTTCTGCGCGCTCTTGGGCACGTCCATCTCGGCGCTGTCGAACTCGGCCTTGCCCTTGGGCGGCAGACGGCGCACCGGCGGCACGATCCGCCAGCCATAGACGACCCGACCCGACGCATCGCGCAGCTCGGCGAGGATGTCGGGCACCATCTGCGGCGTGTCGGTCGGATTCACGATCCGGCCGGAAACGGTGAAGAGCTCGTTGCCGCTCGGCTGCTCGCGCCGCTCGGGCTTGGTCGGGAATTCGAGCAGCAGCGGCACTTCTGCTTCCGCAGCGCCGAAGCCGAGCCAGGCGGCGATGCCCGGCGTTCCGAAATACTGGATCGCGCCGATCCCGCCGATCATCAGCACGGCCGCACCCGCGGCCGCCAGGGTCCAGCGCCGCAGCGGGTTGCGCCGCGGGCGGAAGGGCGGTTCATGCGCGAAGGCGTCATAGCCTTCCGCCTCGACCTCGGTTGCGGCGGGAAGCGAGTCCGCGGCCGCCGGCGCGGTGCGCTCGATCTCGGGCAGCGGCGGCGCTTGCGGCAGTGTTGCCGCCGGTATCGGTTCGGGGTCGGGTTCGCTCGGGGCGGGCACCGGAGGCGTGATGCCGGGCTCGACCGGCGGCGCGGGGCTTTCGAGGTCGAGCGGTGCCGGCTGCTGGAACCAGCTATGCTTGCACGACGCGCAGCGCACCGTCCGGCCGACCGGTCCGATCGCGCTGTCCGGGACCAGATATCTCGTCCTGCACTCGGGGCACGTCAGGATCATGCGATGTGGCGGTGTCCGTTGATAAAGCGCGCAATAAGGTCGCCAGTGTAAACACGCTGCGCGACGATGTTGCAAGCACCTTGGGCGATATCGGCCGCCAACATGTGCTTTACGCGGGCGATGCCGCTGTGCGATGGCGGGACCAAGGGCGAACGGCAGGGTCAAAGGGAGCGTTTCGGGTCGCGATGGCGAGCATCGTGCAGTTCGAGAATGTCGGTCTGCGCTATGGCACGGGCGCGGAGACGCTGTCCGACGTCAGCTTCACGCTCAACACCGGCAGCTTCTATTTCCTGACCGGCCCCTCCGGCGCGGGCAAGACATCGCTGCTCAAGCTCCTCTATCTCTCGCAGCGCCCCAGCCGCGGCCTGATCCGCCTCTTCGGCGAGGATGCCGTCACCATGCCGCGTGCGCGTCTGCCCGCGCTGCGCCGGCGGATCGGCGTCGTCTTCCAGGATTTCCGGCTGGTCCCGCACCTTTCGGCCTATGACAATGTCGCGCTGCCGCTGCGCATCGGCGGTTATGAGGAGCGCGAGATCGAGACCCCGGTCAACGAGATGCTTGCCTGGGTCGGGCTCAAGGACCGTGCGAGCGCGCGTCCGGCGACGCTGTCGGGCGGTGAGCAGCAACGCGTCGCGATCGCACGCGCGGTGATCGGCCGGCCCGAGATCCTGGTCGCCGACGAGCCCACCGGCAATGTCGATCCCGATATGGCGGCGCGTCTCCTCCATCTGTTCGACGGGCTCAACAAGCTCGGCACCACCATCGTCGTCGCGACCCACGACATCCATCTGCTCAGCCGCATCTCCAATGCGAACATGATGCGGATCGATCGCGGGCGCCTGTCCGATCCCACGGGTGCGCTGCGCTATCCGCCGCGCCGCAGCGAGATGGGTGGGCCGGAATGAGCTTTGGATGGACATCCTCGGCGGCGGATCGCCGACTGCTGCCCGAAGGGCGGCTGGCCGGGCCGATGCCGTGGGTGATCGCGATCATGATGTTCCTGACGGTGCTGGCCGCCGCCTCGGGGCTCGGGCTGGGCGCCGCGGCACGCGCGCTGGGCGACGATCTAGCGGGCAAGCTCACCGTCCAGATCGTCGAAGCCGATCCGGTGGTGCGCGATCGTCAGGCGACCGCCGTCGCCGCCGCGCTCGAGCGGCTTTCGGTCGTGCGCGCGGTCGATCGGCTCGACCAGGCCGAGATGGCGGCGCTGCTCGAACCCTATCTGGGCACAGGCGGCCTCGCCGGCGACGAACTGCCGGTGCCGGCGCTGATCGACGTCACCCTGTCCGACGGCAGCCCGCGTGCGATGGACGATGTCGCCGCCGCGATCCGTACGGCCGCGCCCGCGGCACGGATGGATCGCCATGCCCGCTGGCTGGCGCCGCTCACCGGCCTGATCGATTCGCTGCGCTGGCTGGCCATCGCGCTGGTCGTGCTGATGGCGGCGGCCACGGCGGCGGCGGTGGTGCTTGCCGCGCGCGCGGCGCTCAACACGCATCGCTTCACCATCGACGTGCTCCACCTGATGGGCTCGACCGATACCCAGATCGCCTGGCTGTTCCAGCGCCGCATCGCGTTGGACGCCTTGTTCGGCGGCCTGGTCGGGCTGACGGCCGCCACTGCGGTGCTGCTGCTGCTCGGCGCGCGGGTGGGGGAGATTGGATCCGATCTGCTCGGTGCGGTCACGCTCGGCCTGCAGTCCTGGGGGCTGATCCTGACGCTGCCGATCGCCGGCGCGATCCTGGCGATGCTCGCGGCGCGGATCACGGTGCTGCGCACCCTGCGGCGCATGCTGTGATCCGGCGCATCCTCTCGATCGTGCCCTTGCTCTGGGCATTGGGCTTCGCGCTGTTCGTGGTCACCTTGCCGCAGCCCGCGCCGGACGGCCAGACCGACGCGATCGTCGTGCTGACCGGCGCTCCCGGCCGGATCGAGCGGGGCCTTGCCCTGCTGCAGGCGGGCAGGGCGCGGCGCATGCTGATTTCCGGCGTCAATCGCGACGTCCGCCCCCACGAGCTGGCGCTCGCGCAGAAAGTGCCGGCATCGCTGTTCGACTGCTGCGTCGACCTTGGCCGGGAAGCGGTCGACACGCGGTCGAACGCCATGGAGACCGCGCGCTGGATCGGTGCGCGTCGCTATCGCACCGTCCGGCTCGTCACCACCGACTGGCATATGCGCCGCGCGCGCTTCGAACTGGAACGCGCCCTGGGATCCGAGGTTGCGGTGGAAAGCGACGCGGTCAAGAGCCGTGCGGGCTTCTCGATGCTGTTCAAGGAGTATCACAAATATCTGTTGAGCCGGCTCGGTCCGCTGGTGGGGCTGTGACGATGCTGTTGCTCCGCTCCATCCTTTTCACTCTCGTCTTCTATACCGGCAGCATCTTCTATGTGATGAGCGCCGCGATCATGGGCCGCAATCCGGCGGGCGCGCGCCGCGCCGCCTGGCTATGGGCGCGTTTCCACCGCCGCTGCGCCGAACGGATATTGGGCATCCATACGCGGGTGGAAGGCGTCATCCCCGACCGGCCCGTGCTCTTCGCGATCAAGCATGAATCGATGTACGAGACGCTGGAGATCCTGTTGCTGATCCCCAATCCGGCGGTGCTGATGAAGAAGGAATTGATCGACATTCCCTTCTGGGGCGGTGTCGCCTTGCGTCATGGCGTCATCCCGATCGATCGCGAAGGCGGCGCCAAGGCTTTGCGCGCACTCGTCACCGCATCGCGCGCCGCCGCCGCCGAAGGCCGGTCGCTCGTGCTCTTTCCCGAAGGGACGCGCGTGCCGCATGGCGAACGCGCGCCGCTGCGTGCCGGCTTTGCCGGGCTTTATCGCCATATCGGACTGCCGGTGGTGCCGGTGGCATTGGACAGCGGCCGCGTCTGGCCGCGACGCCGTTTCCTCAAACGCCCCGGCGTCATCACCTTCCGTTTCGGTGACGTCATCGAACCGGGCCTCGACCGCGATGCCGCCGAGGCACTGGTCCATGCCGAGATCAACGCACTGAACGGCTGATCACAAGCGCGGGCGATGCCCGCCGTTCGGATGCCTATTCGTGGCTGCGTCCGAAATCGGGCCGCTCGTCATCCTGGCCCTGTTCGATGATCGAACGGCGGATCGCGCGGGTGCGAGCGAAAAGATCGAACAAAGTGTCGCCGTCGCCCCAGCGGATCGCGCGCTGGAGCGCGGTGACGTCCTCGGTCAGCCGCTGCAGGATCTCAAGCACCGCTTCGCGATTGTTGAGGAAGACGTCGCGCCACATGGTCGGATCGGATGCGGCGATGCGGGTAAAATCGCGGAAGCCGCCCGCCGAATATTTGATGACTTCGCCCTGGGTCACATTTTCGAGATCGGATGCGGTGCCGACGATCGAAAAGGCGATCAGATGCGGCACATGGCTGGTCACCGCAAGCACCAGATCATGGTGCTTCGGAGTCATGATCTCGACATTGGAGCCCAGCTTTTCCCAAAAGGCGCGCACCCGGGCGGTCGCCGCCTCGGGCGTATCGTCCTCGGGGGTCAGGATGCACCAGCGCCCGTGGAACAATGTCGCGAAGCCGGCCTCCGGGCCGCTATGCTCGGTGCCGGCCACGGGATGGCCGGGGACGATGGTCGCACCCGGCAGCGCCGCCCGCAGCGCTTCGGCCACGCTGGCCTTCGAGCCGCCGACATCGGTGACGATGGCGTCGGCCGGCAGGTCGGCGGCGAACGCTTCCGCCGCGGTGCCGATCATGCCGACGGGCACGCACAGGATCACGAGATCCGCGTCGATCACCGCTGCACCCGGCGTGTCGGTGACGTCATCGCACAGGTCGAGCCGCCGCACGGTTTCGCGCACCGCCGGATCGGCGTCATGGCCGGTCAGCCGCACCGTCGGCATATGCGCACGGACCGCGCGCAGGATCGAGGAGCCGATCAGCCCCAGCCCGACGACGGTGACGCGCGCGAAAGGCAGCATCAGCCGGCGGCCTCCACCAGCCCGCGCAGCGCCGCGGCCACGCCGCGCGTTTCCTCTTCGGTGCCGATGGTGATGCGCAGCCCGTGCGGCAGGCCCTGACCGGGCAGCCAGCGGACGATGAAACCCTGGTCCATCAGGCCCTGATAGGCCTGTTCCGCAGTCAGCCGCCCTTCGAACAGCACAAGCAGGAAATTGGCGCGCGACGGCACGGCCCGCAGCCCGGCATTGCCCATCGCGCTCACCTGCTCGGTGAACCAGGCCAGCCACTTGGCATTGTGCGCGCGGCTGTGCGCGACGAAGTCGCTGTCGGCCAGTGCCGCGATCGCCGCCTGCTGGCCCGCGGTGGTGACGTTGAACGGCGCGCGGATGCGGTGCATCGCCGCGATCGCCTCGGCCGGGCCATAGCCCCAGCCGATCCGCTCGGCCGCCAGGCCGTGAATCTTGGAGAAGGTGCGCGTCACCATCACATTGGGCGCGCTCTGCGCCAGCTCGAAAGCGCCGTCGCGCTCGTCCTCGGCCAGATATTCGGCATAGGCCTGATCGATCACCAGCAGCACGTCGCCCGGCAGGCCCGCATGCAGGCGCGCAATCTCCGCGCGCGGCGTGTAGGTGCCCGTCGGATTGTTGGGATTGGCGACGAAGGCGACGCGGGTCCGTTCGGTCACGCCGGCGAGCAGCGCATCGACATCGGTGGCGTAGTCGCGATCGGGCGCGACCACCGGGACCGCACCGACGCGCCGCGCGGCGATGTCGTAGACCGAGAAACCGTAGCGGACGTAGAGAATCTCGTCGCCCGGCCCGGCATAGGCGCCCGCGGCCAGATGCAGGATCTCGTCGGAGCCGGTGCCGTAGATCACGCGCGCCGGATCGAGGCCGTGATGCGCCGCGATCGCTTCGCGCAATGCCGTGGCGCTCGCGTCGGGATAGCGCGACAATGTGGTCTCTTCGGCTTCGAAAGCGGCGATGGCCTTGGCGCTCGTGCCCAGCGGATTCTCGTTCGACGACAGCTTGGCCACTTTGCGGCCGTCATCGGTCGTCGAACGGCCGGGGACATAAGGGGCGATCCCGAGGATCCAGGGCTTGGGTTGAGGCGCGATCATGGGGCGAGCGCATGGCGCAATCGCGCGCCGCGCGCAACCATGCTAAGGCGTGCGCGATCCGAAGGGGGAGAGCGGCGATGCGGGGTTCGGGGCCATTCTGGCGGTTGCTGAGCGAGGCGCGGCGCGCCAATCTGCACGATGAAGGCGCATCGCCGCCGCTCCGCATGGCGCAGGGCATCACCCGCCGCCGCGCGCTTGCCGCGCTCGCCGCCGCCGGCACGATCCCGATCATCGGCTGGCCGCAACCGCTTCGCGCGCGTGAAGCGATGCGAGTCGTCGTCATCGGCGGCGGTCTTGCCGGCCTGACCGCGCTCGACAGCCTCGTCGCCAACGGCATCGACGCGAAGCTGTACGAAGCGCGCGGCCGTCTCGGCGGGCGTGTGCTGACCGCCAACAATGCGCCCGAACCCGGCCTCAACATCGAGGATGGCGGCAATCTCATCAACACCGACCATGACGACATGCTGAAGCTGGCCGAGCGCTTCGGCATCACGCTGATCGATCGCAAGCCGATGCCGGCGCACAGCTGCTATGTCGTCGACGGCAAGCTGCTCGACGATGCCGGGCTGATCCGCGACCTGCGCGCGATCGCCGGGCAGATCTCGAAGGACGCAGCCGAGCTCGACGGCAATTATGACGTCATGGCGCCGAAGTTCGATGCGATGTCGGTCACCCAATATCTCGACGGCCATAGCGCGCTGCTGACCCCGCAGGTCCGTGCGCTGCTCGAAGCCACGATCCGGACCGAGTTCGGCGCCGAGCCGCACCAGGCCTCGGCGATCGAATTGCTGTTCAACCTGCCCGTCGTCGATGGCGCCCAGGCCGAGCTGATCTCGTCGAGCGACGAGCGCTATATCCTGACCGGCGGCTCATCGAGCGTGGTCGAGGCGCTGTCGAAGCCGCTGCTGCCGCGGATCGCCACCGGCCACGCGCTGACCGCGATCGAGCGTGCGGGCGAGCGCGTGAAATTGCGCTTCGCCAATGGCGCCACCGACGAGGCCGACCGCGTCGTCGTGACCGTCCCGGCGCCGCTGATGCGCACCATCGATTATGGCGACCTGCTGCCCGACAGCTGGCGCGCGCTGGTCGCCGAGATCGATTGCGGCCGCAACGAGAAGATCAATGCCGGCTACGCCACGCGGAGCTGGGAGGCACAGACCGGTCCGGCTGGATCCGCCTGGGCGGTCGAGACGAAGGGGCCGGGGGTCTTTTCCGAATTCTGGGATGCCAGTTCGGGGCAGCCGGGTGCGGCGGGCGTGCTGACCTGGTTCTTCGGCGGCGATCAGGTCGATGCGCTGATGGCGGGCGAGGTTGAACCGATGCTCCGTCGCGCCGAAGCCGCCATCGCACCTGCGGTGCCGGGGCTTGCAGGGCGCACGATGCGGCGCAGCGCCTGGGGCAAGGATCCCTTTGCGCGCGGCGCCTATTCCACCTTCGCCCCCGGTCAGCTCACCCGCTTCGCCGGCCATGTCTGGCTGGAGGAGGAAGGCGTCGTGACGCCACCGGTGCCTGCGGGCCCCATTCTCTTTGCCGGAGAGCATCTGTCGGACGCGTTTCCGGGATATATGAATGGCGGGGCGCAGACGGGGCGTCTGGCCGCGGAAGCGGTGCTGACGAGCCTTGCCGTGAAGGCTTAGCTCCAAATTCCTCCCTGAAGGGGAGGGGGACCATGCCGTCAGGCATGGTGGAGGGGTAAGCCGCAGAGCGGCGACTGCGTCGCCCAACCCCACCACCGTCCTTCGGACGGTCCCCCTCCCCTTCAGGGAGGAATTACCGGAACGTCACGCCTTCACGGCAAGACTTGTCAGCACGGCTTCCGCCGCGAGGCGCCCGGGCTGCGCGCCACCGTTCATATAGCCGGGGAAGGCATCGGACAGATGCTCGCCCGCGAAGACGATCGGGCCGGCGGGCGCGGGCGGCGTCACCACGCCGTCCTCCTCCAGCCAGAAATGACCTGCGAAGCGCGTCAACTGGCCCGGCGCGAAATTGGAATAGCCGCCGCGCGCGAAGGGATCCTTCGCCCAGGCGGTGCGCCGCATCGAGCGCGCGGCAAGCCCCGGCACCGCC
>JASBTC010000310.1 GCA_030148625.1 Sphingobium sp.
AAAGGGGCCGGCGCGTGAGCGAGCGGCGCGGTCATCCCGTGGAGATCCGCAAGGATATGGCGGCCGCCGTCCGCCTCGAATGGTGGAATATCGGCTGGTCGATCAGCATCATCGCGGCGATGGGGCTGGCGATGGGATCGAGCCAGGCGATGAAAACCGCCTGGGTCGAGGATATGCTCGGCCTGGTCCCGCCGATCGCTTTCCTGGTCGCCGCACGGTTCGAGATACGCCCTTCCAATACGCGTTTCCATTACGGTTTCGACCGGGTGAACGGCCTGGGTTTCCTGATCGCCGCGGTCGCCCTGGCGGCGGTCGGGCTGTTCCTGCTGCGCGATGCGGTGATGGCACTGGCCTCCGCCGAGCATGTCTCGGTGGGGTCGGCGCGGATCATGGGGCATGATATCTGGCTGGGCTGGTTCATGCTTGCGGCGCAGGCCTATGCCACGATTCCGCCGCTGATCATCGGGCGCATGGAATTGCCGCTGGCGAAACGGCTGCGCGACAAGCTGCTCCACACAGATGCGCTGATGAACAAGGCCAATTGGCAGACCGGCGTTGCCGGCTTCCTCGGCGTGGCGGGGCTTGGCATGGGCTGGTGGTGGGCCGATTCGATCGCTGCCGCGGTCATCTCGCTGAGCATCATCTCCGACGGCATCAAGGCGTTGCGCGTCGCGACGTCCGAACTGGTCGACGGCGTGCCGTGCGCATTGGACAGTTCGAAACCGTCGGAGGAGGCTGCTGCAGTCGCCAGGGCGTTACGCAAGCGCTTTCCCGGCGCACGCATCCTGATGCGTGAGACCGGGCGCTATATCCGCGCGGAAGTGGTCGGTGCGGTTCCGCCAAAAAATTTCGATGCGAAGACGCTCGACATACCCGGGCTCGACGACCGCTGGCGGCTGGAAAGCATCGCCTTCCGGTTGTGAATCGATTCAGGCGATATCGGTCACGGTCGGCTTGAACCCGACATAGGGAATCGTCAGGGCCCAGATCGCAAGCACCAGCAACGCGATGAAGGTCACCGCGATGCCGATCATCCGGAGCTTGCCGGGTTTCTCCGCATCCATGCCGAAGGCATGCGCGATACGGGCAAGGATATAGACGCCGCCGATTCCCCACAGCCAGAGCGAGGTGCCCCGCCCGAGTTCGATCAGTCCGAGCAGGATCAGGAAGAAAGGCGTATATTCGACATAATTGGCATGGGCGCGCATCCGGGCGAGCAATCGCGGACTGCCGCCATCGCCGATCGACACCTTTTCGCTCGTGCGGACGCGGCCCGTGCGGATCGCCAGCCATATGTTGAGCAACGCTGCGGCCGCCGCGATCGTCAGCGTCACTGGCAATATGATCATTCCGCACACCCCGTCCGTTGCGATCGGAAACTCGCATGGATGCTGAGCCCTTGCAACCGTGGCCAGAATCGCTATAGGCGCGGTTCGCTCGCGACGAGCCGGCCGCAATGGCCTGCGGCCTTCATATGCCGTTGGTTATCCATGGCACAGGCGTAGTCGCACCCAAGGCTTTGAAGAACTGGAACAGGTGCCGGAATGGCTGTCCCCAAGAGAAAAACCTCGCCGTCCAAGCGCGGCATGCGTCGTAGCCATGATGCGCTCAAGGTCGAGTCCTTTCAGGAATGCCCGAATTGTGGCGAACTGAAGCGTCCGCACAATCTGTGCACGGCTTGCGGCCACTATAACGGCCGCGAGATCATCTCGGCCGAAGGCTGACGCCGCACCTTTTCGAGGAGCACTGACCGGTGGCCACATCGCCGCGGATCGCAGTCGACGCGATGGGCGGCGACGAGGGCCTCGCGGTCATGCTGGCGGGTGTGGCGCGTGCGCGCCGCGCCAATGACGGGATGCGCTTCCTGCTGGTGGGCGACGAGGCGCAGATCCGTGAGGGGCTGAAGTCTCACCCCAATCTCAGCGCCGCGTCCGAGATCGTTCATGCTCCCGAGACTGTGGCCGGCGCCGAGAAGCCGAGCCAGGCGATTCGTCGCGCCAAGACCACTTCGATGGGTCTCGCGATCAACGCGGTGAAATCGGGCGAGGCGGGCGCCGCCGTGTCTTCGGGCAATACCGGCGCGCTGATGGCGATGTCGAAGCTCGCCTTGCGCACTTTGCCCGGCATCGATCGTCCGGCGCTTGCCGCATTGCTCCCCAGCCTGGGCGAGAATGATCTGGTGATGCTCGATCTCGGCGCCAATACCGAGTGCGACACCGAGAATCTCGTCCAGTTCGCGGTGATGGGCGCCGCCTATGCGCGTTCGGCGCTGGAGCTGCAGCGCCCCCGCGTCGCGCTGCTCAATATCGGCACCGAAGAAGTGAAGGGCACCGACGCGATCAAGGATGCCGCCGCGCTGTTGCGCGAAGCGACGCATCTGCCGATGGATTTCACCGGCTTCATCGAGGGCGACCGCCTGTCGCGCGGCGAAGTCGACGTGATCGTCTGCGATGGCTTCTCGGGCAATATCGCGCTCAAGACCGCCGAGGGCACGGCACGTTTCGTGACCGACCTGCTGCGCCGCGCTTTCACCAGTTCGCTGCGCTCCAAGCTCGGTTTCATCATCTCGCGGCCCGCCGCGGAGCTGCTGCGCCATCATCTCGATCCCAACAATCACAATGGCGCGGTCTTTCTCGGCCTCAACGGGCTGGTGGTGAAGAGCCATGGCAGCGCCAACGAGATCGGTGTCGCCAATGCGATCGGCGTTGCCGCGCGGATGGTGCGTGACAATCTTACGGCGCGGATCAGTGAGGATCTCGCCAATTTCAAGGCGCATCAGCGCCCGGAGACACAAACGGCATGACGCGACGCGCGGCGATTCTGGGAACCGGATCGGCGCTGCCCAAGCGCCGCGTATCGAATGCCGAGCTTGCCGAGACCGTCGATACCTCGGACGAATGGATCGTCGAACGTACCGGCATCCGTTTCCGGCATATCGCCGGCCCCGACGAGACCACGGCGACGCTGGCGACCGATGCCGCGCGCAAGGCACTGGCGGCCGCGAACATGGAGCCGGCGGCGATCGACCTGATCATCCTCGCCACCGCGACCCCCGACCAGACCTTTCCCGCCGCCGCGACCAAGGTCCAGGCAGCGCTCGGCATCGACGATTGCGTCGCCTTCGACGTCCAGGCGGTCTGCTCGGGTTTCCTCTATGCGGTCTCGGTTGCCGACAGCATGATTCGTTCGGGCTCGGCGACCAATGCGCTGGTCATCGGTGCCGAGACGTTCAGCCGCATCCTCGACTGGGAGGATCGCAATACCTGCGTCCTGTTCGGCGACGGCGCCGGTGCGATCGTGATAGCGGCTGAAGACGGCGACCGCGGCGTGCTTTCGACCAAGCTCCATGCCGATGGCCGCCATAACCAGCTCCTCTATGTCGATGGCGGGCCTTCCACCACCGGCACCGTCGGCAAGCTCCGGATGAAGGGGCGCGAGGTTTTTCGCCATGCGGTGGTCAATCTCGCCTCGGTTCTCGGCGAATCACTCGCCGCCGCCGGGCTGACGACCGCCGATGTCGACTGGATGGTGCCGCATCAGGCGAATGCCCGAATCCTGGATGCCACCGCGCGCAAGCTCGGCCTGTCGCCCGACAAGGTGGTGATGACGGTGGACCAGCATGCCAACACGTCCGCCGCGTCGGTGCCGCTTGCGCTCGACGTCGCGGTCTCCGACGGCCGAATCAAGCGGGGCGACATCGTCGTGCTCGAGGCGATGGGCGGCGGATTCACCTGGGGTGCCGCGGTTGTCCGTTGGTGAGACAGTCTTTGCGCACATGCGGCGATGAATTGACGTGCGGCCCTGTAACGATAAGATGAAAATCGGCGCTTAGACTGAGGGATTCACGATGGCTGCACCCACTTTGACCAGGGCCGACCTTGCGGATTCGGTGCATCGCGAAATCGGCCTTTCTCGTGCCGAGTCGTCGAAGCTCGTCGAGCAGATCCTCGGCCATATGTGCGGCGCGCTGGCCGATGGCCAGAACGTCAAGATTTCCGGCTTTGGCAGCTTCGTGCTGCGCGACAAGGGCGAACGCGTCGGCCGCAATCCCAAGACCGGGATCGAGGTGCCGATCGCGCCGCGGCGCGTGCTCACCTTCCGCGCCAGTCAGATGCTGCGCGATCGCATCGTCAAGGCCGGGTGAGCGCGGCATGAGCGACAAGGCTGCCGGCGCTTTCCTCACCATCGGCGAGCTGTCCGATTCGCTCGGCCTGCCTCAGCATATCCTGCGCTATTGGGAAACGCGCTTTCCCCAGCTTCGTCCGCTCCAGCGGGCCGGCAAACGCCGCTATTACCGGCCGGAGGACGTCGCGCTGGCGCAGCGGATCAACCGGCTGCTCAACCAGGAAGGCTACACCATCAAGGGTGTGCAGAAGCTGCTGAGCCAGCGTTCCGCGCCCATGGCGGAATCGGCACCTGCGCCTGTATCGACCGCGGTGACACCCGCGCCCGTCGCAACGCCGGCACCCGTGGGGCTGCCAGCCGTCAGCATGCTGCCGGGGCTGCGGCAGGTCCGTGCCGACCTCGCTCGCGCGCTCGCCGACGCCTGAGTCGGCGCGAGACCGCTAAGGTCGCGTTTCACTCGAATAAACGCCGTGTCGGCGGCGCTGTCGCGCCGACTCCGCTATCGGAGCAGATTCTAAAGCTCCAGCGCCAGGATCCAGTCGTGGAAGATCACCTCGCCGACCCTGAAATCCTGGCGTCCGACGCGTTCGAAGCCGAGGCGCGCGTAGAAGCGCTGGGCGGCGGTGTTGATCTCGTACACGCACAGATATAGCCGCTTTGCGCCGCGCAGACGTGCCTCGGCGGTCACGGCGTCCATCAGCCGCCGCCCCAGTCCCGCATTCTGCCAGCCGGTCAGCGTATAGATGCGCTTGAGCTCCAGATCGCCATCGGCCACCGGGATATCGAGCGCGGGCGGAGTCAGCGCGGCATAGCCGATCGGCGCACCCAGTTCGGTTTCGATCAGCCACAGCGCATGATCGGCGCTGTCGGCCCAGGCGGCATAGAATGCCGATGAATGCTGGTCCCGGCAGTGCGTCACCAGCGCGTCGCCGGGATGATCATAGGCGAAGGCAGTGAGGAACGTCGCCTGTCCGAGCAGCTCGAGCTTGGCCGCATCGGCCGCGGTGGCGCGACGCAGTGTCGGGTCAGCCATCGATTTCAGGCCCCAGCGCGGCATCCAGGTCGCGCGGCCGCATCAACCGGACGAAATGGCCGGTACCGGCCTTCACATCGGCCCAGCGCTCGACGTCGAAATGGATCTCGGCAAGCGCCGCGGTCGGGAATTTCTCCTCGACTGCATCGCGCAACGGGTCGCCGGCCCGATCGGGCACCAGCAGCAGGATCAGATCCTCCAGTCCCGGATTATGGCCGCACATCATGACATGCGCAGCCGAATCGGGCTGGTCGTTCACCACGTCGAGCAATGTGACGCACGACGCCAGATAGATGCGCCGGTCCCATGACGCATGCAGCGTACGGCCCAGCCCTTCCCAGAGATGGTCGAGCGTCTCGGTGCAGCGGACCGCGGGCGACGAGACGATATGGTCATACTCCAGCCCCTCGCGCCGCATATATTCGCCGATCAGTCGCGCGCCCCGGATACCGCGCTTGTTGAGCGCGCGGTCGAAATCGCGTGCCACCGGATCGTCCCAGCTCGATTTCGCGTGCCGCAACAGGCTGAGCGTCTTCATTCCCTCTCCGTCATGCTTTCCGCGGCCTCTTGCCCCGAAATCGTGACGGATGAAAGTCGCTGGCGCACGCGAATCGCCGCTTCGTCGAGCGTCACGCGGCTGATCGGCGTGCCCGCGGGAAAGGCGGTCAGCAGCCGTGACGGCATTGCGGATGAAAGCATGACGAAGATCCCGCGATCGTCGGTGCGCCGGATCAGCCGCCCGAACGCCTGTGCCAGCCGCGCGCGGATCAGCCGGTCGTCATAGGCGCTGCCGCCGCCGGCCAGGCGCCGCGCGGCATGGAGCACGGTCGGCTTGGGCCAGGGCACCCCTTCCATTACCACCATGCGCAGCGAATCGCCGGGTACGTCGACGCCATCTCTGAGCGCATCGGTGCCGAGCAGCGAGGCACGTGGATCGTCGCGGAAGATATCGACCAATGTGCCGGTGTCGATCGGATCGACATGCTGGGCGTAAAGCGGCAACCGGTCGCGCGCCAGCCGGTCGGCGATGCGGGCATGGACCGCGCGCAGACGCCGGATCGCGGTGAACAGGCCCAGCGTGCCGCCCTCTGCCGCGACGATCAGTTTGCCGAAGGCGCCGGCAAGCTGCGCGATATCGCCTTTCTTCACATCGGTGACGATCAGCACTTCGGCTTGTGCGGCATAGTCGAATGGGCTCGGCGCCTCGAATCGGTGCGGCGGATGGGCGAGATGGGGCGCGCCGGTGCGCGCTTCGGCGGTATCCCAGTCACCGCCCCCCTTGAGCGTCGCGGAGGTGACGAGCACGCCATGCGCGGGTTTCAGCACGATCTCCGCCACCGGCCGCGTCGGATCGAGCCAGTGGCGATGGAGGCCGATATCGATTTCGCGTCCCTCGATCCGGTCGACCGCCAGCCAGTCGACGAAATCGGGATCCGCCGGGCCGCCGATCCGCGACAGCAGCGACAGCCAGCCGCCGAGCATGTCCGCGCGCCAGCCGAGACTCGCGATCGCGCCTTCGACGCGCGCGCGCGCCTGTCCGTCCAGCCAGTCGGGGCCGTCCTCCATCACCGCTTCCAGCCGGCGGCCAAGCGCCACCAGCGGGCGCAGGATCGCATCGAGCGCGGCCGCCGCGGGCTGCGCGGCGGCGACGATCGCGCCGTCGAGCTCGGCCATTTCGGTTTCCAGGCCATAGCCGGCATCCTCGCCGGCATCGCGCCCGAAAACCGTCCCGCGCACCGCCGCGAGCAAGGCCTCGATCGCACCGAACGGGGCGCCTTCGTTCAGCCGCTGGAGCCAGCCGTCCGACGGCAGTGCCTGCGCAGCGGTGACCGCGGCGACGATCGCGCGGCTGCCTTCATCGTCATAGCTTGCGACGTCGGACAATCGCGCCGCCAGTCCGCGCCGCCGCCCGCGCGCAGAACCTTCGGGGCCGGTGATCCAGCGGCGCAGCTCGATCGCTTCCTGTCCCGACAATGCGGTCGAGAACATCGCGTCGGCGGCGTCGAACAGATGATGGCCTTCGTCGAAGACGATTCGGCTCGGGCGATTCGCCGCTTCGCGCCCGCGTGCGGCGTTGACCATCACCAGCGCATGGTTGGCGATGACGATATCGGCATCGGCGCTGGCCCGCGACGCGCGCTCGATGAAACATTTCCGGTAATGCGGGCAGCCCGCATAGACGCATTCGCCGCGGCGGTCGGTGAGCGCAGTCGATCCGTTGCGGCGGAACAGTGATGGCAGCCAACCCGGCAGGTCGCCGCCCACCATGTCGCCATCCGCCGAATAGGCGGCCCAGCGCGCGACGAGCTGCGCCAGGATCGCGGCACGGCCGTTGAAGCCGCCTTGCAGCGCGTCCTCCAGGTTGAGCAGGCAGAGATAATTTTCGCGACCCTTGCGCACCACCACCTTGCGACGGCGCAGCACGGGATCGGGAAACAGCCTTTCGCTTTCGCGGTTGAGCTGGCGCTGCAGCGCCTTGGTATAGGTCGAGATCCACACCGCGCCGTCGGCGCGCTCTGCCCAGAGCGAGGCGGGGGCGAGATAGCCCAGTGTCTTGCCGATGCCGGTGCCCGCTTCGGCCAGGATCATGTTGGGTTCGTCGCGCCGCGCGCGGGGTTCGAACGCTTCGGTCACTGCTTCGGCATAGCCGCGCTGGCCGGGGCGCGCCTCCGCGCCGCGGCCGGTGAGCAGGTCGAGCCGGTCGGTCACGTCCGATATGGGGAGCGAGACGGTGCGCGGCGCCGCGCGCGGCGCCTTCTCCTCCCATTCCGGCAGCCGCGCGAACAGCCAGCGTTCGCCACGCTCGGGTTGTTTCAGGCGCTCGCCCAGAACGCGGCCCCAGGGCCAGCCCAGCCGGTGGAGCGATTGCGCCATGCTCCACACGCCTTCGCGTTCCATCCAATGCGGATCGTCGGGGCGTTCGAGCAGGGCCTGTGCGGCATTGCGCAGGAAACCCGCCGCGCTCGCATCGTCGCTGGGCGGGGCCAGGCCGATCGCACGCGCCAGCCCCTTGGGCGTCGGCACCGCGAATCGCGCCGGATGGACGAAGGCGAACAGTTCGAGCAGGTCGAGTCCCGACAATTCGGGATAGCCCAGCCGTTGGCCGACCAATGGTGCATTGAGCACGATCATCGGCGTTTCGGCGGCGCGCGCGATCGCTTCGCCACGGCTCATCCCACGCGTCTCCCCGTCGGGAGATGCGATCCAGATGCCGGCATGGCTTGCATGCAGCGCGGGATAGGGCAAAGAGGCCGCCATTCACCCCGTTATGACGAACAAGAACGAAAGGGCAACACCAGTGAGTGACTTGCGTGCCGCAGCGATCGATTCGAAGGCTTGGCCGTTCGAGGAAGCGCGCAAGCTGCTCAAGCGTTATCCCGACGGCGCGCCCGCCAAGGGCCATATCCTGTTCGAGACCGGCTATGGCCCATCGGGCCTGCCGCATATCGGCACGTTCAACGAAGTGCTGCGCACGACATTGGTGCGCCAGGCCTATCAGGCGATTTCCGACGTGCCGACGCGGCTGATCGCGTTCAGCGACGATATGGACGGCCTGCGCAAGGTGCCGGACAATGTGCCGAATCAGGAGATGCTGCGCGGCCATCTCGGCAAGCCGCTGACGCAGATTCCCGATCCCTTCGGCACGCATGAGAGCTTCGCGCATCACAACAATGCGATGCTCCGCGAATTCCTCGACCGCTTCGGTTTCGATTACGAGTTCATGAGCTCGACCGAAATCTACGCCTCGGGCCGCTTCGACGAGACGCTGAAGCTGATCCTGAAGCATTATGACGCGATCATGGGCGTAATGCTGCCGACGCTCGGCAAGGAACGCCAGGCGACCTATTCGCCGGTGCTGCCGATCTCGAAGAAGTCGGGCATCGTGCTTCAGGTGCCCGTCACCGTGGTCGATGCGGAGAACGGTATCGTCCGCTTCGAGGATGAGGGCGAGACGATCGAGCAGTCGATCCTGTCGGGCGCGGCCAAGCTGCAATGGAAGGTCGACTGGGCGATGCGCTGGGTCGCGCTGGGCGTCGATTACGAGATGTCGGGCAAGGACCTGATCGATTCGGTCACGCAAAGCTCGAAGATCGCACGCGTGCTCGGTGCTCGTCCGCCCGAGGGCTTCAATTACGAGATGTTCCTCGACGAAAAGGGCGAGAAGATCTCCAAGTCCAAGGGCAACGGCCTGACGCTTGAGCAATGGCTGACCTATGGCCCCGACGAAAGCCTCGCCTTTTACATCTATCGCGAGCCGCGCAAGGCGAAGGCGCTGCACATGGGCGTGATCCCGCGCGCGGTGGACGATTATTGGCAGTTCCGTGCCAATTGGCCGAACCAGCCGATCGAGCAGAAGCTCGGCAATCCCGTCCATCATATCCATAATGGCGATGTTCCGTCGGAAGCGCTGCCGGTCACGTTCGGCCTGCTGCTCAATCTGGTCGGCGTGATGGGGGAAGCCGGCAAGGATCAGGTCTGGGGTTATCTCGCCAATTATGTGCCCGATGCCGATCCCGCCAAATATCCCGCGCTCGACCGGCTGATCGACCATGCACTCGCCTATCATCGCGATTTTGTCGCGCCGACGCTCAAGCGCCGCGCGCCGAGCGAGCTGGAAGCGACGGCGTTGCGCGATCTCGACGCGCGGCTCGCGGCATTGCCCACCGACGCCGATGCGGAGACGATCCAGAACGAGGTCTATGCCGTCGGCAAGGAAGGCGGGTTCGAGAACCTGCGCGACTGGTTCAAGGCGCTGTACGAGACGCTGCTGGGCGCCGAACAGGGGCCGCGCATGGGCAGCTTCATCGCGCTTTACGGCATGGAGAATAGCCGCAAGCTGATCGCCGAGGCGCTGGCGGCGTGATCGCGGTCCGCACCGTCGATGCCGCGTGGATCGACGCCAATGCGGACGCGCTCGGCGCGATATTGCTCGCCTGTGTGGCGGACGGAGCTTCGGTCAGCTTCCTGGCGGATCTGACGCAGGATCGCGCGACGGCCTTCTGGCGTGCGCGCCGCGCCGGCGTCGCCGATGGCGGCAGTGCGCTGCTCGTCGCGTTCGACGGTGATGCGCCGGTCGGTACGGTGATGGTCGTCCGCGCCGGCACCGACAATCAACCGCATCGCGGCGACATCGCCAAGCTGCTCGTCCACCCCGGTTCACGCGGGCAGGGCGCCGGTCAGGCGCTGATGGACGCGGCCGAAATCCAGGCGCGTGTCATGGGATTGAGCCTGCTCGTGCTCGATACCGCAGGCGCGGCAGCCGAACGCATCTATCGCCGGACGGGCTGGGTCGAGGTCGGAAGCATTCCGGACTATGCGCTGAATGTCGGCGGTACGCCGGAAGCGACGACGATCTTCTATAAGCGGGTTTGAAGCATTGCCCTAAACCGTCATGCCAGCGGAGGCTGGCATCTCCCACAGGAATGGCGCGATCTGGTTGGCAGACCCCAGCCTTCGCTGGGGTGACGCATGGGATCAGCCGCGGGCCATTTCAGCCGGCCGATCGTCGGGATAGGCGAGTGGCAGCGCCGCGATCGGCAGCAGCAATGCCGCGGCGATCAGCGCGCGGATCAGCGGATGCGAGGTCGGGGCCGGTTGCGGTCTCATGATGCGCGCGCGGATAGCGCCATTGCCGCAATAGGGGGAGCGCTGGTCGATCGACGACAGATCGGCGTCGATGAAATGCAATATGACGGACGGAATTTCGTACGGATATCGCAACCGTTCGGGCTGAGCTTGTCGAAGCCCTGTCCTTTCTTCTGCCTCTGTGGCCAAGAAGAACAGGGCTTCGACAAGCTCAGCCCGAACGGGATTGAGTCGAAATGCCTATTTCTTCGACGCGATCCAGTCGTCGATCTTCTTCTCCAGCACCGGCATCGGCAGCGATCCGGTCATCAATATTTCGGCATGGAACTCGCGGGGGTCGAATTTCGCTCCCAGCGCCTGTTGTGCCTTGGCCTTCAGCCGCGAAATGGTGAGCTGGCCGATCTTATAGGCCAATGCCTGGCCGGGAATCGCGATATAGCGCTCGACCTCGGCGGTGGCGTCGGTCTTTCCCATGCTCGAATTGTCGAGCATGTACTGGATCGCCTGATCGCGGGTCCAGCGCTTGGCATGGATGCCGCTGTCGACCACCAGCCGCATCGCGCGCAGCATCTCGTCGTCGAGTCCGCCGAAGCGCTGATAGGGGTCGGTCTCCATGCCGAGCTCCTTCCACAGCGACTCGGCGTACAGCCCCCAGCCTTCATTATAGGCGGTGTTGCCGCCGAAGCGCATGAAGGCGGGCAGTTCGGTATTCTCGATCGACAGCGCGATCTGGAAATGGTGGCCGGGCACGCCTTCGTGCAGGAAGAGCGTCTCCATCCCCGGCGTCGTGCGTGACGGCAGGTCATAGGCGTTGAAATAGAAGACGCCGGGGCGCGAGCCGTCGGCCAGGCCGGATTCGTACGAACCGCCCGCCGAGGTCTTTTCGCGATAGGCCTCGTAATAGCGGATCTCGAGCGGCATTTTGGGGATGGTCGAGAATTGCTCGCGCACCCGCGCATCGACGCGCTTGCCGATGTCGTAATAGGCCTGGAGCATCGCGTCGCGCGACGTCATCTTGAACTTGGGATCGCTGCGGATGTGGTCGAAGAACTGGGCGAGCGTGCCCTTGAAGCCGACCTTGGTCTTGATCGTCTCCATCTCGCCGCGGATCCGCGCGACTTCGGACAGGCCGAGCTGGTGGATCTGATCGGCGGTCATCGGCAACGTGGTGTTGCTCTTGATCAGCTTTTCATAAAGCCAGGCGCCGCCCTTCATATGGACCAGGCCGACGCCCTCGCGCGCGGCGGGCAGATATTCGGTCTTGAGGAAATCGCGCAGCCGCACATAGGCGGGCAGGATGCCGTCGCGGATGGCGGCGGCGTAGTCGCGCTTCAGCCGCGCCTGATCGGCGGCGGAGATGCCGGCGGGGAACTGGTTGACCGGTTCGTAGAAGGTCGATCCTTCCACGCCCTGCGCGATCTGCAGGTCGAACTGGTCGATCATGTTGTTGACGATCAGTTTCGGCTGGGTGACGCCGCTCTTCATGCCCTCGCGGAAACGGGCGATCGAACGGTCGAGCGCCGCGATATAATCCTTGTGACGCTTCAGGTTGTTCTCATAATCGACCAGCGTCTTGAACGGCGCGGCGCCCTTGCCCGAGGCGAAACCGGGATAGAAGACGTGCAGGCCGAAGAAATGGTCGATCGGCCGCACCGCGGTCACCGCCAGATATTCGGGGGTCAGCGTCTCCAGCGTGTCGAGCGTATTATATTCGAACACGTCATAGGCGATCTGGTTGACTGGGGTCAGCGCGGCACGGTCGATCGCTTTCAGGCGCTTCAGATCCTGCTGCGCGGCGGCGCGTTCGGCGTCGAAATAGGCATCTGAACCGAAATCGCCGAGCCGGTCGGCATAGCGCAGGTCGCCGCGGAAGATCGCGGAGATCGGGTTGCGCTTCAGGCTGGCCTCGTCGCTTTCGGCGAACAGTCGTTTGAGCGCGGCGTCGGGCGATTCTGCAACGGCCGGCGCGGGTGCGGCCTGGGCAAATAGCGGAACGGGAAGTGTGGCCGCTGCAGCGAGCAGCAGCGCGCGGATCGGAAGCAAGGTCATGGGGACTCCGGAACTCGTGTATTGCCCGGATATAACGCCCTGTCGCACAACGGCAAGCGGCCCCGGGAGTGTCCTCCCGGGGCCGCCATGTCGTGGCTCTACCTTACCAGTAGAAGCCGCGGATCACGTCGATCACGATGCCGCGACGGATGTCGACGAGCAGCAGATCGTCATAGTTGCGCACCCAGCGCTGGTTCATCGAAGGGCGCGGCAGGCGATAGCGCCAGGGATCGGCGATCCAGTAGCGCTGATTGTAATAGGTCGGCTGGATACGCACGCCGGCGCGGAACTGCTGGTAGCGGAACGGCGCCCGCCAGTTGCCGCGCGAATAGAGCCCGCGATTGCCCTGGCGATGGTTGCGCCAGTCGTTGCGGCCCCAGGACCGGTCGCGGTCGCGCAGGTCCTCGCGATATTCGCGGCGGGCGTCGCGCACGTCGCGAGCCTGTTCGCGGACTTCGCGCGGGTGGTCGCCGCGACGGATCGAGCGGTTCAGCTCGCGCTGTTCCTCGCGAACGTCCTGGCGGTCGCGGCGCAATTCGCCCGGCGACTGGGCCATTGCGGCCGCCGGCATGACGGTGGCCGCCATCAGGATACCGATGATCAACTTACGCATGATCTTACTCCTCATTCTCCTGCCGGCCGCCCCCCGATTCGGGAGCCGGTACCGCCGGCACGCACACTCAATGCGTGATTTGCGCTGAACGTTCCGGGAACGGATCGGTCAGCTTTGCGAAAGGCTCGGTCGCAAATTGTAACAATCCCCACTTTTCATCGACATGGCCACGGCTTAGCCTTGGTCATCGATCAAGGGGGCGGACGCATGAAATTCGGGCATTTCCTTTCGACGGTGGTCGCTTTGGGTCTCGCCGTTCCGGCACAGGCACAGGATGCGGCGGGCCAGGCCAAGCTCGATGCCAAATTGCGCGCTGCGGAAAAATGGCTCGAAACCTATCTGGAGCAGGAAGCGGTTCCCGGCGCGTCGGTCGCGATCGTTCATGACCAGAGGATCATCTGGTCGAAGGGATTCGGTTACGCCAATCTCGCGGCGAAAGTGCCGGCGACGCCGCAGACGCGCTACAGCATCTGTTCGGTCTCCAAATTGTTCACCGCGATCGCCGCGATGCAGCTGCGCGACCAGGGCAAGCTCGATATCGACAAGCCCGTCGCCGATTATCTGCCCTGGTACGGCATCCACGATGTCGACAAGCCCGACGGGCCGGTCACGGCGCGCGCGATCATGTCGCATGTCGCGGGGCTGCCGCGCGAATCGGATACGCCCTATTGGACGACCGCGTCCTTCCCCGATCTCGACACGGTGAAAAAGCGCCTGTCGGAGCAGACCAATCTCTACCGGACCTATGATTATCTCCAATATTCCAACCTCGGCCTGACTCTGCTCGGCCAGCAGGTGGAGGCGGCGTCGGGCCAAGATTATCATGCCTATGTGAAGGCGCGGCTGCTCGATCCGATCGGGCTTTCGAGCACCACGTCCGAACTGCCCCGGGCGCTTCACGGCAAGGCATTTGCGGTGGGATACAAGGCGCGCACCGGCAAGGGCGAGCGTGCGGCCTTTCCCTTCTACACCGTCAACGCGATCGCACCGGCCGCGGGTTTCGCCTCGACCGTCGAGGATCTCGGCCGGTTTGCGTCATGGCAGTTCCGCGTGCTCGAAGGCGGCGATCCGGTGCTCAAATCATCGACCCTGCGTGAAATGCAGCGCGTCCACTGGATGACGCCCGACAAGGCGGACGAGACCTGGGGGCTCGGCTTCGCGGTCAACACCTACAAGGGCAAGACGATGATCGGGCATGGCGGCTACTGCCCCGGCTATCGCACCAGCCTGATGATGCGCCCGCAGGACAAGGTCGCAGTGATCGCGATGGTCAACGTCAACGACGTCAGTCCGGAATCGATCACGCGCGGGCTCTACGATCTGGTCGCGGGCGACATCAAGGCGGCGTTCCCCGACAAGCCGGCGGCCCCCGCGACGCCCAAGGCGGCCCCGAAGGTCGATCTCTCGATCTATGAAGGCGTCTACAACCGGCCGGGCTACGATTATGACACCTATTTCCTGCCCTATGGCGAGGAACTGGTCGGTATCGGCCTTTATGCGGGCAATCCGGTCGAAGACCTCGACCGTTATCGCCATGTCGAGGGCAATGTCTTCCGCCGCATCCGCCCGGACGACAGCCTGGCGGAGCCGCTGACCTTCGAAATGGCCAAGGACGGCAAGCCGGTCCGCGTCTGGAGCCACAGCAACCCGCTGGAGCGGGTCACCGGAAAATAGTCAGGCGAAGGCGGCCCTGGCGCCGTCTTCGAGCGCCTTCATCGCCAGCCGCCAGGGGAAGGGGCCGTGGCTGATCCGTGCGACGCCGAGCGCGGCGAGGCGTTTGGCGTCGGGCACGCCGGGATAGTCCATGATGTTGACGGGCAATGCCGTGCCCTCGGTCAGCCGCGCGATCAGCGCCTCGTCCTTCATGCCCGGCGCGAAGAAGCCGCTGGCGCCGGCATCTTCATAGGCGCGCGCGCGTTCCAGCGCCGCGTCGACCATGGCTTCGTCATGCGTGTCGGCCCCGGCCTTCAGGAAGATGTCGGTGCGGGCGTTGATGAAGAAGTCGCCGCCTGCCGCCGCACGGATCGCCGCGATCTTCGCCGACTGGTCGGCGATGCCGTGAAGTCCTTCGCCGCCGATCACCTGGTCCTCGAAATTGATGCCGACGCCGCCGGCCGCCGCCACCCTGGCGACATTCGCCGCCACCTCGGCGGGATCGGTCGCATAGCCGCCCTCGAAATCGAGCGTCACCGGCAGGTCGACCGCGGCGGTGATCCGTTCGAGATTGGCGAGCGCCGCGTCCATCGGCAGCCCCTGCGCGTCGGTGAAGCCGCTGGCGCCGGCGACCGAGGCGCTGCCGGTCGCGAGCGCCCTGGCGCCGGCCTTGACGACCGCCAGGGCGCTGCCGGCGTCCCAGATATTATAGAGGATCACGGGATCGCCCTTGACGTGAAGGGCGGCGAAGGCGCGGGCGCGCTCGATCTGTGCGGTGCTCATGAGTCGCGTATAGCAGAAGAACAGGAGGGGAACATCCCGATTCTTGCGATCAACGCTTGAGGACGGTCACCTGGGGGTTCAGCGCGATCAGCGACTGGAGATAGCTGCGCGGTTTCTTCATCAGCGGCTTGGGAAAGGTCACTTTCAGCCCGGCCGCCTGCGCGGCCTCGCCGACGAAATGCACGCAATTGGCGCTGCCCAGATTGTAGCTCGGGCTCTTGCGCACCCGCCACCGTTCGACCACCGCCAGCATCGCGCGATATTGCGCGTCGGTCAGCGTCACCATGAACTGCGCATCGCTTTGCGCGATATAATGGGGGTCGGCGGTATCGAGCCGGCCGGCGACCGAACCGAACAGGATTGCGGGCGTCACCGATTTTGGCGTGAAGCCGTAATTGGTGTCGACCGGCGTGCCCTCCGCGACGGTCTTGCCCTTCAGCGTGAAGAAGGCGTGCGGGAAATGCTCGCCGAATTCGTGGCTGTAGAAAGTGGCGACCACCTGTGCCGCCACCGGCTGCGACACAGCGAGCAGCAGCAGGACGAGCGGCGCGAACACCAGGCGCAGGACGGACGAACGCATCGGCGGCCTTCTATCGTTCGCCGATCCGCGCGTCGAGCCAGCGCGCGACGGCCTGCGGGCTCTGCTTGTCGGTATCGCGATCGACGCGATAATTCGCCTCGCGCATGGTTTCGACCGGAATGGCGTTCACCAGCGGCCGCAATGCCGCGACGAAGCGCGCATCGCCGGCGCGGCGCGGGGCCGCGAGCAGCAGCGCGTCATATCCCGGGATCGCACCCTTCGGATCGGCCAGCACCATCAGCTTCATCGCGGCGATCCGCCCGTCCGAGGAAAAGGCGGAGATGGCATCGGCCTGTCCGCTTTCGAGCGCGCGGAACATGAATGTGGGGCTATAGGCGCGCTGGGCGGCGAAGCGCAGCGGATAGGCGCGGCGCAGCATCGCCCATTCGGGGCGTTCGAGAAATTCGAGATCGGCACCCAGCGTCATCTCCGCGC
Organism: Sphingobium sp.; assembly: GCA_030148625.1. Next base: position 16,858 of record JASBTC010000310.1, read on the forward strand.
TCACCCGCGCCAGATCGTCGATCGTCCTGAGCCCGAGCCGTTGCGCATCGGCGCCGCGCACCGCCAGCGCATAGGCATTTTCGAAGCCGAGCGGACCGATCAGCGAGACGTGGTGCGCGCGCTTCGCCCAGTCGCCGATCGCGGCGATCATCGCGCCGCGCGCGGGCACGTCGCCGCGCTTCATCTCGTTGGTCCACAATGTCCCCGAATAATCGACATAGACGTCGATATCGCCCGCCGCGAGCGCCCGGAAGATCACGGCCGAGCCCAGCCCTTCGCGATATTCGACCCGATATCCGGCCGCGCTCAGCCGGTCGCCGATCAGCCGCGCCAATATATATTGTTCGGAGAAATTCTTGGCGCCGATCACCACCGTATCGCGCGCCGGCGCGGGCATCAGCCGGGGCAGGGCGGCCGCGACGATGCCGCCTGCGAGCAGGACCAGCCCTGTCCAGACCCGGAACCGGCGCCGCTTTGCCAGGCCGAGCGCGATCAGCCCGAGCAGCGCATCGGCGGTCAGCGCCAGCGTGGCGGAGGCGAGGCAGCCGGTGAGGACCAGCGTCCAATCCTGCGTCTGGAGACCCGCGAAGATGAGGTCGCCCAGGCCGGGCTGTCCGACGGTGGTCGACAGGGTCGCTGCGCCGATCGTCCAGACCGCGGCGGTGCGGACGCCCGCCATCACCACCGGCGCCGCCAGCGGCGCTTCGACCAGCCGCAATTTCTGCCCCGGCGTCATGCCGACCCCGTCGGCCGCCTCGATCACCGCCGGATCGAGCCCGGTCAGGCCGGTGACCGCGTTGCGCAGGATCGGGAGCAATGCGTAGAGCGTGAGGGCAAGCAGCGAGGGCAGAAAGCCGAGCGCGGGAATGCCGCCGCCGACAAGCGCGGAGAGACCGAGCAGGATCGGATAGAAGAGCGCCAGCAAAGCCAGCGCGGGAATCGTCTGGATCAGGCTGGCAATGCCGAGCGCGATCCGGGCCAGGGCCGGGCGCCGCGCCGCGGCGACGGCCAGCGGCAGGCTGATCGCGAGCGCCAGCAGCAACGCCGCCGCCGACAACAGGACATGCGCCGCAAGCAGGCCGGGCAGGCGGGCCAGCGCCTCGCTCACCCCTGCTGCTCCAGCCGGCGCAGCCGCTCCGCCTGCGCGCGGGGCACCGCGACCAGTGCATCGGCGCCCGCACCCGCCCGCCCGGCGAGCAATGCCTGTGGCGTCGCGTCGGCGACGATGCGCCCCGCCGCCATCACCAGCACGCGATCGGCGAGCAGCAAGGCTTCGGCCATATCGTGGGTGACGAGCAGGGTCGTCAGCCCCAGCCGGTCGTGAAGCGCGCGATAGGCGGTGCCCAGCTGATCGCGGGTCACCGGGTCGAGCGCACCGAACGGCTCGTCCATCAGCATCAGCGCGGGTTCGAGCGCCAGCGCCCGCGCGACGCCGACGCGCTGGCGCTGGCCGCCCGACAGCGCATCGGGCATGCGGCCCGCCATGTCGCGCGGCAGATCGACCAGATCGAGCAGCGCCGCGACGCGGTCGCCCGGATCGCGGCGATCGAGGCGGAAACCGATCGCGATATTCTCCGCGACGCTCATATGCGGGAACAGCCCGACATTCTGGAAGACATAGCCGATCCGCCGGCGCAGCAGGGGCGGCGGGAGGCCGGCAATGTCCTCGCCATCGATCGAGACGCTGCCGCCATCGGGCTGGACCAGCCGGTTGACGGTCTTGAGCAAAGTCGTCTTGCCCGATCCAGATCCGCCGACCAGCGCGACGAAGCTGCCGCGCGCGATCGAGAGCGACAGCGAATCGACCGCCGCCCGGCCGTCATAGGCCTTGGTCACGGCGTCGAAACGGACTGCGGGGGCATCGGCCATCGCGACGTTCTAGAGCGCTTCCCGAAAAAGTGGGAACCGGTTTTTCGGCCGGGAAGCGCCCAGGAAAGGCTCTGGAACATCGTGCCGCTTGATCTAACTGACCATTATGTAAGTAATGGCGGGAATCCGGCTGGCACCCGCATCGTCATTGTGGTTTGCTGCGTTCAATTGGGAGAGGAGCATGAAGTCGATCTTCATCACCGGTGGCGGATCGGGCATCGGGCGGGCGGCGGCGCTGCTGTTCGCCGAGCGTGGCTGGTTCGTCGGGCTTGCCGATGTCAACGAGGCGGGCCTTGCCGAAACCGCGGCGATGCTGCCCGAAGGCCGATCGAGCACGCATCGGATGGACGTGCGCGATCGCGCGCAGTGGCAGGCGGCGCTCGACGGCTTCTCCGTGGCGAGCGGCGGCCGGCTCGACATATTGTTCAACAATGCCGGGATCGCCGGCGGCGGCCAGTTCGAGATGAGCAATCCCGAGGACAGCGACCGGCTGATCGACGTCAATCTGAAGGGCGTGATCAACGGCGCGCATATGGCGCTGCCCCTGCTCAAGGCGACGCCGGGTTCCTGCATGGTCAACACCTGTTCGGCCGCCGGCATCTATGGCGGTCCCGGCCTGGCGGTCTATGCGGCGAGCAAGTTCGGGGTGCGCGGCTTCACCGAGGCGCTCGACATCGAGTGGCGGCCGCTGGGCATCAAGGTGCGCTCGATCATGCCGAGCTTCATCGATACGCCGTTGCTGAGCGTGGTGACGGCGGGCAGCAACGGCACCGCGCGCGAGAATGTCGCGGCCGCGGGCCTCGAATTCACGCCCGTCGAACAGGTGGCGCAGGCGGCGTGGGATGCCGCGCATGGCGACAGGGTCCATATAATTATCGGCAAGACCGCGAAGTCGCTGGCGTTTGCGGCGCGCTGGATGCCCGGCATGCTCCGCAAGAAGCTCGGCGTGCGGCTGGGGGCGAAGGAATAGGCGTTTTGCCGAGCGCGCGGCGTTAGACATATCTCGGTCGTCATTGCGAGCCGCGCAGCGGTGAAGCAATCCAGCGATGTGTCGGGGCCCCCCTGGATTGCTTCGCCTTCGGCTCGCAATGACGGCGGGGCTGGGCGGTCAATCCACCAGCGCGTCGATTGCTTCGGCCATTTCGATATCGCGTTCGGAGAGTCCGCCCGCATCATGGGTGGTGAGCAGGATGTCGACGCGGTTGTAGACATTGGACCATTCGGGATGATGATCGGCCGCCTCGGCCAGCATGGCGACGCGCGTCATGAAGGCGAAGGCTTCAGAGAAATTCTCGAAGGTGAAGCTGCGCGAGATCGCGTCGCGCGCTTCGTCGTGATCCCAGTCGGGAAGCCCGTCGAGCGCGTCCTCGCGCTCCGCTTCGCTGAGCTGATCCACCATGCGTCTCTCCCTAGGCAATTCCCGGCTATTCTGCTTATGTCGCGGCATGTCGGGAACAGGTCAACAGGCGCGCTACGCGCCGAGTGCTGCGGATATCGAGGCGCTGGCGCGCACCGCGATGGAGCGGCTGCCCGAGGGGTTCCGCGTCCATCTGGCGGGTGTGCTGCTGATCGTCGAGGATTTCGCGGAAGAGGCGATTCTCGACGAGATGGGGATCGAGGATCCGTTCGACCTGACCGGCCTGTATTCGGGCCGGCCGATCGGCCAGCCCGCCGCGACCG
>JASBTC010000317.1 GCA_030148625.1 Sphingobium sp.
GCCGGGTGGGGGAGCGGGCCGGTGGGGCAACCGGAAATTCGCCATTCGGCGAATTTCCAAACAGGCTCTAATCCTGACCGTCGTCGTTCGTCGAAAATTCGTGCATCGCGCAGTCGCTGGATTTGCGCGGTGCACCTGCGCGCGATAGCCTTTGCCGAGGGAGGATTTCGGCAATGGCGATCAGGCTCACGGTCAATGGTACGCGGCAGAGCTATGGCGGTGACCCCGACATGCCTTTGCTCTGGTATCTGCGCGACGAACTCGATCTGATCGGGACGAAATTCGGCTGCGGCATCGCCAGTTGTGGTGCCTGCACCGTCCATGTCGCGGGCGAAGCGCGGCGATCCTGCGCCACGCCGATGTCCGAGCTGGACGGCGCTCGCGTCACCACGATCGAGGGCATGGCGAAGGGTGACGTCCTCCATCCGGTCCAGCAGGCCTGGATCGAAGAGGATGTCGCGCAATGCGGCTATTGCCAGACCGGGCAGATCATGGCGGTCGCCGATCTGCTGGCGCGCAATCCCAATCCCAGCGATGACGAGATCGACCAGAACCTCAATAACCTGTGTCGGTGCGGCAGCTATGCGCGCTTGCGCAAGGGCGTCCATCGCGCCGCCGCGCTGATGAAGGGGAAGGGGGCATGACGATCCAGCTCGATCGCCGCGCATTCCTGCGCGTCGCCGCCGTTTCGGGTGGGATGGTGCTGACCATCAAGCACCAGGCGTTCGCCGCACCCTCGGACGCCGCCGCCGATCTCGGCCTGCATGTCCGGCTGACCCCGGACAACCGGCTGATCATCCGGACCGCGACCACGGAGATCGGGCAGGGGACCAACACCTCGATCCCGATGCTGATCGTCGAGGAGCTCGATTTCCCCTTTGCGCGGACCGGGGTGGAGAACATCCAGCCGCCGCTGCGCCGCAATGCCGAAGGCCGGACCGAATCCGCCGCCTTTGCCGATGGCGCGGGCGGGTCGACAGCGATCTGGGAAAGCTATGATTCGGCGCGCCAGGTGGGCGCCGTCGCGCGCAATTTGCTGATGCAGGAAGCGGCGGCGCGCTGGTCGGTGCCGATCGCCGACCTGTCGACGGCGGACGGACATGTCGTCCATGCAGCAAGCAAGAGGCGGCTGGCCTATGGCGCGCTTGCCGAGGGAGCCGCCAGGCGGCCGGTTCCCGCCGAACCCTTGCCGTTGAAGCCGCGCTCGGCACATCGGCTGATCGGCACGCCGCAGAAACAGAAGGAAGCGCGCGCCATCGTCACCGGCGAGCGGCTGTTCGGCATCGACCAGACGATGCCCGGCATGCTTCATGCCGTCATCCTGCGTGCGCCCGTGCTCGACGCGTCGGTCGCCGCGATCGACGACAAGGCCGCCAGGGCAGTGCCCGGTGTTCGTCATATCGTCCGCCTGCCCGCGATCGCGCCGGGCAGCGCCTATCGCAACCGCCCCCTCGCCGAAGGCGTCGCAGTGGTCGCCGACAGCCATTGGGCGGCGCTCAAGGGGCGCGAGGCGCTCAAGGTGGAGTGGGCGGGCGGTGCCACCGGAGAGAATGGCGATGAACGCATCGCTGCCGCCTGGGCCGATCTGGCCGCGGGCAAGGGGCATCGCCTGGGTGAAGCGGGTGATGTCGATGCCGCATTCGCCGGCGCTGCCAAGCTGGTCGATGCGCGTTACGATGCGCCGATGGTCGCGCATGCGCCGATGGAGCCACAGAACACGCTGGCGCATGTCACCGCACAAGGCGCGACGGTGATCACGCCGACCCAACAGCCGATAGGCGTCGCCGGAACCGTCGCCGAGGTGCTGGGCATCCCGATCGAGTCGGTGAAGGTCGTGCCCGTGCGCTGCGGCGGCGGCTTTGGGCGGCGGCTTTATACCGATATGGTTGCCGAGGCGGCCTTGGTCGCCAAGGCGGTGGGTGTGCCCGTGAAGCTGGTCTGGACGCGCGAATGCGACATCGCGACCGATCTTTACCGGCCCGGCGGTGCGCATCGGTTCCGCGCCGCGCTCGATGCGAAGGGCGCACTGACCGGCTGGACGCATGGCGTCGCCAGCCAGTCGCGCCGCTATCGCGGTCCGGCCGATCAGAGCGCGGCATCGCTCGCCGCGTCCGAGGTCCCCGTCGTCGACTATCCCGGTGCGCTCGTGCCCAATCGGCGTTTCGATTATGTGCCGATCGAAAGCGCCGCGCCACGTGGCGCCTGGCGCGCGCCGGGCCACAATATCAACGGCTGGACGATGCAGGCCTTTCTCGACGAGGTCGCCGAGGCGGCGGGGCAGGATCCGCTCGCATTCCGCCTTGCGCTGCTCGGCGAGCCTCGCGACCTGCCTTATGCCAGTCATGGCGGACCGACCTTCTCGACCGGACGACTCGCCGCGGTGCTCCGGCTGGCGGCGGAGAAGGGCGATTGGGGCAGGCCCTTGCCCAAGGGATCGGGGCGCGGCATCGCCGGGCATTTCTCGTTCGGATCCTATGTTGCGCATGTCGTGCAGGTGACGATGAAACCCGGCGGCGTTTTCAGCGTCGATCGCGTCACGAGCGGGATCGATTGCGGCATCGCGGTCAATCCCAACGGCATCGCCATGCAGAATGAGGGATCGATCAACGATGCGCTCTCCACCGCGCTCGGCCAGGCGATCACCATTCGTGGCGGCCGGGTGGAGCAGAGCAATTTCGCCGATTATCCGATGATGCGGATCGATCGTGCCGCGACGCGGATCGAAACGCATATCGTGCCGAGCGATGCGCCGCCGCGCGGCATGGGCGAACCCAGCCTGCCGCCGTTCACCGCCGCGCTCACCAATGCGATCCATGCCGCGAGCGGCAAGCGGATCCGTTCATTGCCGATCGGCGATCAACTTGCCTGATGCCCGGTTGCAAAAGCTGCATGTGCGATTGCCGGTTTCAAAGTTGTGATAGTTTGAAATAATATTATCTCAACTTCACCGCATGACAAAATGTGGTGAGCGGCAAGGTCCGCTATTCGCAGGGAAAAGCAAGCCTGACCCTTCTTCGGCGGAAATGCGCAGCATTTTCGTCCGTTCGGTCGGGTTTCGCAGGAGAAAAGAAATGAAGTCGTTCGAAACGGCGATCAGCCTCGTGCTGGTACTCGCCACTCAGGCGCTTGCGATCGGCGTAGTCTTCGCCGCGTAAGCCCCTTCGAAGCCCCGCCCGGCAATCCGCCCGGCGGGGTTTTGTATTTCAGGGACCTCTCCCATCGTGCATCGCGCATTGACGCAGCCCGCCTCCCCGCTGCAAAGCGGCCCGCGATGAAAAGACATACCGGCCAGGATCGTTCGATCACCGAAACATGGCGTCCCGCGACGCAGGCCGTGCGCGGCGGAACCGCGCGTTCGGAATGGGGGGAGACCAGCGAGGCGCTCTTTCTGACCTCCGGCTATGCCTATGACTGCGCGGGCGACGCGGCGGCGCGCTTTGCCGGCGAGCAGCAGGGCATGACCTATAGCCGGCTGCAGAATCCCACCGTCGACATGCTCGAACAGCGGATTGCGCTGCTTGAAGGCGCCGAAGCGGCGCGTTGCCAGGCGTCGGGCATGGCGGCGATGACCGCGGCGTTGCTGTGTCAGCTCAGCCAGGGCGACCATGTCGTCGCTGGTCGCGCCGCATTCGGATCGTGCCGCTGGCTCACCGACTCGCTGATGCCGCGCTTCGGAATCTCGTCGACAATCATCGACGGTCGCGACACCGATGCGTGGCGCGATGCGATCCAGCCCAATACCAAGGTCTTCTTCTTCGAGACGCCGGCCAATCCGACGATGGACATCGTCGACATGGCGGCGGTGTGCGGCATCGCGCGCGAACACGGCATCACCACCGTCGTCGACAATGCCTTTGCCACGCCGGTGCTGCAGCGGCCGATGGAATTCGGTGCCGATGTCGTCGCCTATTCGGCGACCAAGATGATGGACGGGCAGGGGCGGGTGCTGGCCGGCGCGGTCTGCGGAACGCGCGCCTTTATCGACGATGTGCTGCTGCCGTTCACGCGCAACACCGGGCCGACTCTGTCGGCGTTCAACGCCTGGGTCGTGCTCAAGGGGCTCGAGACGCTCGACCTGCGCATCCATCGCCAGAGCGAGAATGCGCTGAAGGTCGGCCGCTTCCTCGAGGGGCGCGTGCCGCGCATCCTCCATCCCGGCCTGCCCAGCCACCCGCAGCACAATCTGGCGATGAGCCAGATGAAGGCCTGCGGCCCGATCTTCTCGATCTATCTAGACGGCGGCCGCACCCAGGCGCACGGTTTGCTCGATGCGCTCAAGCTGGTCGATATCTCGAACAATATCGGCGATTCGCGCAGCCTGATGACGCATCCATGCTCGACCACCCATGCCGGCCTGTCCGCCGAAGTGCGCGCGGAGATGGGCGTCGAGGAAGGCATGCTGCGCCTGAACGTCGGCCTGGAGGATCCCGACGACCTGATCGAGGATTTCGACCAGGCACTCAGCGCGGTCGGGCTGTGAACACGCCCTCCCGCTCGATGAACGCGCTGTTTCCGTACGCGGAAACGACGCGCGGCGTCACCGTGCGGGTGTCGGTCAGCTATCTGCCCGAACAGTCGGAGCCCGAGCGCGGGCGCTGGTTCTGGGCCTATCATATCCGCATCGAGAATGGCGGCGATGCCGCCGTCCAGCTCCTCGCCCGGCATTGGGTGATCACCGACGGCCGCGGCGCGCGCCATTCGGTCGAGGGTGAGGGCGTCGTCGGCGAACAGCCGGTGATCGCGCCCGGTGCGGCTTACGACTATGTTTCCGGTTGCCCGCTCAGCACGCCGAGCGGTTCGATGCAGGGCAGCTATCATATGATCGGCGAGGATGGATCGGGTTTCGACGTGAAGATCCCGCGTTTCCCGCTGCTGGCACCTGTCGGGGCGGAGTGACGGCATGAAGCGGACTCATCTTCCCCTCAACGGCCTGCGTGTCCTCGATGCTGCGGCTCGCCATCTGAGCTTCACGCGCGCGGCCGACGAACTGGCGGTGACGCCAGCGGCGGTCGGCCAGCAGATCCGCGCGCTGGAGGATACGCTCGGCGTCGTGCTGTTCCGCCGCACTGCCAAGGGCCTCGAACTGACGCCGGAGGGTGATGCCGGCCTGGATGCGCTGCGCGCCGGTTTTCTCCAGTTCGAGGAATCGGTCCGCGCGATGCAGGCGGGGCAGAGCAGCAAATCGCTCACCATTGCGGCCCCGCGCGACTTCACCGCGAAATGGCTTGCGCCGCGGCTGGCCGATTATGGCCGTGGCGATCCGGAGATCCGCTTCACGCTGATCGCAGCGGAGGGCGATCTCGATTTCACCGAGGCCAATCTCGATCTCGCCATCCGTCTGGCGCAGGGCCCCGGCGAGAATGAGGGTGTCGCGCTGGCCGAGGGCAGCTTCGTCACCGTGACCGCCGCGAACGGCGCCGATGCACGCATCTCATGGCCCGGATGCCCCGCCGATGCGGATGCCGCGCAGGTCAGCGTCGCCGATGCGGGCCTGGCGATCGATGCGGCGGCCAGCGGTTTCGGTCGCGCCTGCGTTCCCGGCCTGCTCGCCGCGGGCGATATCGCCTCGGGACGCGTCGCCGCTCTTGGCGAGACCCGGCCTTCGCCGCTTGCCTATTGGTTGATCGCACCCTTGCCGCAATGGCGGCAGAAGAAAGTGAAGGCGCTGGTCGCGGCGCTTTCGGGGCAATGACGCTTCCGACATTGAAAAGCGAAAGGCTCGTCCTGCGCCCGCTCGTCGAGAGCGATTCCGTTGCCATGCATGCGGTGTTCAGCGACGATCAGACGATGCGTTACTGGTCGAGCCCGCCGCACGACACGCTGGAGGAAACCCGCGACTATGTCGTCGGCAATGCCGAACAGGATCGCTGGCTGAGCTGGGCCCTGACGGAGACGGGCGGTGAAGCGCTGGGCTGGGTGGTGCTGGGCGAGCATCGCGACGGGGTCCGCGAACTCGGCTATATCCTGCGTCGCGACTGCTGGGGACGCGGTTATGCGCGCGAAGCCGTGGCGACGGTGGTCGATCATGGTTTCCGCTCGCTCCGGCTGCGCCGGATCTTCGCGGACTGCGACCCCGATAATTTCGGCTCGGTTCGCATCCTCGAACAGCTCGGCTTCCAGCGCGAGGGCCATTTGCGTGCCGAGTGGGAGACGCATATCGGCATTCGCGACAGCCTGATCTTCGGGATGCTCGCTGCCGAATGGCGATGACCGGCCGTCCGCCGCCGAATCTGTCCGATCCCGCCGAGCGCGCGGCCTATCGGCACGAACTGCGCGCCATCGCGCGCAAGACGCGCTTTTCGGGGATCGCGCTCGCGTCGATCGGCGCCGTTCTGGCGCTGGCAAGCAAGCGTGTCGACGATCCATCAATGTGGCGGCTCGGCGCGATCCTGGCGATCGCGGCGGGCGGCGGATTGATGATCTTCGCCATGGCGCGGCGCTCGCTCTATCACCAGCTCCGGATGAACAAGCCGGATGAGGATGAAGGCCGGATTTAAGGCGAGCCTCGGTGGTCCTTTATACTCACATCGTCATGCTGAACTTGTTTCAGCATCTATGCGGCAGCCTGCACCATCGCGTCGGTTTCGACATGGACCCTGAAACGAGTTCAGGGTGACAAGAATCTAGCGCCCCACCAATGCCAGCGCACGCACCATCAGGCCGTTGAAGCGCGGACTGTCGACGTCCCTTGCCGGATTGTTCCAGGCGCCGGTCACCGCGAACCAGCGGCCCCTTTTGTCGCGCAGCAGATAGTTGAGCGAGATCACCCCTGCCTCCGATCCGCCCTTGAAGCCGATATAGTCGAAACGCGCGGCGGTGAGCGCGTCGACGCCCGGGCTGACGCCGAGGATCGCCATCGCCTCCGGACCCGCGCTCTTGCGCAGCCGATCGAATATCGTTGTGAGATCACTGGGTGAGGCGAACCATTCGACCGTATCGATATGCAGCGGCATGCTGCCGAGCTTGGCGAAGTCGATCCGCTCGATCACCAGATCCGCCGACGCCTGCGTCAGCAATTGCGTGCGTTGGGCGACATCGCCTTTCGCCCAGCGTTCGCGCAGGGCCGCATTGGCCGGCATCTTGAGCGAGAAGGCCTCGGCGGTCTTGAGGATCGGCAGTGTCCTGTCCGGTGCGGCATGGCCGGACTCGCGCAGGAACGCGCCGACCCTGTCGCGCCCGGCAATGTCGAGCAGCGTGTCGGTCGCGGTGTTGTCGCTGATCGAGATCATCAGTGTCGCCAGGCTGTGCACTGTCATCGGCGACGCCTTGGGCCAGCGCTGGGTGATGCCCGACGGCAGCGACGCGGGGCCGAGTGAGGCCACTTCGTCCCAGCGATGCTCGCCCACTGCGATCTGGCGCGCGAGCTCACCCAATATGTAGAGCTTGTACGCCGATCCGACCGCCATCTGGGTGTCGCGGTTGTGCTCGAAGATCCAGCGTGGTGCGCCGTCGCCGAGTTCGGCGATCGCGAAGGCGCTGGTGCCGGGCAGCGCCTTCACATCGTCGAGCAGCCTGGCGAGGCTGTCGGCGCGCGCCTGGCTGCCGGTGACGAGAAATCCGGAGACGCGATGTGGCGGGTCGGGCTCGACGACGAGACGGATCGTGACCACCGCCCGTTCGTAACCGACCTCGACGCTGCCGCTGCCTGAACCGTCGGGCGTCACCTTCTGCACGCGCAGCACCGGGCCATTCTGTTCGATCAGGCTGCGGGTGATCGCGGTGAAGCGCGCCATCGGCACGTCGGCGAAAAAGCCGGGGGTCAGATAGTCGCCCGCATCCGCGCGACCGTTCAGGATCGCGGGAAGTTCGGCGGCGCGCTGGCGGAGGGCGGTCTCGAGATCCGCCTGTGCATGCGCCGGCGAGATGGACGCGAGAAGCAGAAGCAGGGCTGTCAAAATTCGCATCGAACCCTGTCTAGAATCTCTGTCGCTCCAGCGAAAGCTGGAGCCCATACGATGCTTCGACATTGACGGACCGATGGGCATTGCATGGGCTCCAGCTTTCGCTGGAGCGACAATGTGCTCAGGCGTCGATCACCTCTTCGTCGACCTGCGCCGCATTTTCCTGGATGAACTGGAAGCGGTGCTCGGGATTCTTGCCCATCAGCCGGTCGACGAGATCGCGGACCTGCGCGCGTTCCTCATATTCCTGCGGCAGCGTGATGCGGATCATGCTGCGCGTCTTGGGATCCATCGTGGTTTCGCGCAATTGCTGCGGGTTCATTTCGCCAAGCCCCTTGAAGCGGCTGACCTCGACCTTCTTGCCCTTGAACTCGGTGGTTTCCAGTTCGGCGCGGTGCGCGTCGTCACGCGCATAGGCGCTCTTGCTGCCCGACACGAGCCGGTAGAGCGGCGGTTGGGCGAGATAGAGATGGCCGCGGCGAACGAGGTCGGGCATTTCCTGGAAGAAGAAGGTCATCAGCAAGGTGGCGATATGCGCGCCGTCGACATCGGCGTCGGTCATGATCACGATGCGCTCATAGCGTAGATTGTCGGGCACGCATTTCTCGCGCATGCCGCATCCCAGTGCCTGGGCGAGATCCGCAATCTCCTGATTGGCCCCGATCTTGGCGCTGTTGGCCGATGCCACGTTCAGGATCTTGCCGCGAATCGGCAGGATCGCCTGCGTCTTGCGGTCGCGCGCTTGCTTGGCGCTGCCGCCGGCGCTGTCGCCCTCGACGATGAAGATCTCGGTGCCGGCCGGATCGTCGGCCGAACAGTCGGTGAGCTTGCCCGGCAGGCGGAGCTTGCGCGCCGACGTCGCGGTCTTGCGCTTCACGTCGCGCTCGGCCTTGCGGCGGAGGCGATCGTCCATCCGCTCGAGCACGAAACCGAGCAGCGCCTTGCCGCGGTCCATATTGTCGGCGAGGAAATGATCGAAATGGTCGCGCACCGCACGTTCGACCAGGGTGGCCGCTTCGGGCGAGGTCAGCCGGTCCTTGGTCTGGCTCTGGAACTGGGGTTCGCGGATGAAGACCGAGAGCATCAGCTCCGAACCGGTCATCACGTCCTCGGCCGTGATGTCCTTGGCCTTTTTCTGCCCGATCAGTTCACCGAAGGCGCGGATGCCGCGGACGAGCGCGGCGCGCAGCCCCGCTTCGTGCGTGCCGCCATCGGGGGTCGGGATGGTGTTGCAATACCAGCTATAGCTGCCTTCGGACCAGAGCGGCCAGGCGACGGCCCATTCGACGCGGCCCTGGCTGTCGGGGAAATTCTGAGCGCCTGCGAAGAAATCGCTGGTGGCGCATTCGCGACCGCCCAACTGCTCGCGCAAATGATCGGCCAGACCGCCGGGGAACTGGAAATTGGCCTCGGCCGGCGTGTCGTCACCGATCAGTTCGGGCGAACATTTCCAGCGGATCTCGACACCCGCGAACAGATAGGCCTTCGACCGTGCGAGCCGGTAGAGCCGCTGCGGCTTGAATTGGAGAATATCGCCGAAAATCTCCTCGTCGGGCACGAAGGACACGCTGGTGCCGCGTCGATTCTGCGTCGGCCCCAGCTTTTCCAGCGGCGTCATCGCCAGTCCCCTGGCGAACCGCTGGCGAAACACTTCCTTGTTGAGAGCGACTTCCACGGTCGTTTCCGCCGAGAGCGCATTGACGACCGAGACGCCGACGCCGTGCAGACCGCC
>JASBTC010000331.1 GCA_030148625.1 Sphingobium sp.
CGGTCGATGCGGCGGACAAGGTCGCCGCCTATGCCAACTGGCTCGGCCTGATGAAGGGCGAGTTGACCGCCAGCTTCGACAAGGGCGGGCGCAGCATGACACGCACGCTGAACGAAGACCGCGATCACGTCGCCCCGGACGGCACCACCGTCACCCTGCCGGGCCGCAGCCTGTTGTTCGTGCGCAATGTCGGCCACCTGATGACCACGCCTGCGGTCCTGCTGGCGGACGGCAGCGAGGCGCCGGAGGGCATATTGGACGGCATCGTCACAAGCCTGATCGCGATGCACGACCTGAAGCGCACCGGCCGCTTCGTGAACAGCCGCGCCGGATCGATCTACATCGTCAAGCCCAAGATGCACGGCCCGGAAGAAGCGGGCTTCACCAACCGTCTGTTCGACGCGATCGAGGATCTGCTGGGGTTGATCCGGCTCACGGTGAAGGTCGGCGTGATGGACGAGGAACACCGCACCTCCGCGAACCTCGCGGCCTGCATCCACGCGGTGAAGGACCGCATCGTCTTCATCAACACCGGTTTCCTCGACCGCACCGGCGACGAGATCCACACCTCGATGAAGGCCGGCGCGATGATCCGCAAGGGCGACATGAAGTCGTCCGACTGGATCGCTGCCTATGAGAATCGCAATGTGCAGATCGGCCTCGCCTGCGGGCTTTCGGGCAAGGCGCAGATCGGCAAGGGCATGTGGGCGGCACCCGATCGCATGGCGGACATGCTCGAACAGAAGATCGGCCATCCGCGCACCGGCGCGAACACCGCCTGGGTTCCTTCCCCCACCGCCGCCACGCTGCACGCGACGCATTATCACGCGGTCGACGTGTTCGCCCGACAGGACGAGCGCAGGGCGGAGCCCGTCGCTGGGCTGGACACGCTGCTCGCCGTCCCGCTCGCCGCCGGCAAGAACTGGACAGCGGAGGAGATCCGCGACGAACTCGACAACAATGTCCAGGGGCTGCTCGGCTATGTCGTGCGCTGGATCGATCAGGGAATCGGCTGCTCCAAGGTGCCCGATATCCACGATGTCGGGCTGATGGAGGATCGCGCGACGCTGCGCATCTCGTCACAGCACATCGCCAACTGGCTGCTGCACGGCGTGTGTTCGACCGAGGATGTCGACGCGGCCTTCGCGCGCATGGCGGCCAAGGTGGATTCGCAGAATGCGGACGACCCCGTTTATCAGCCGCTCGTCACCTCGGGCGCGCCGGGGATCGCGCTCCAGGCCGCCCGCGCGCTCGTCTTCGAAGGCACGGCGCAGCCCAATGGCTATACCGAGCCGCTGCTTCATCGGTATCGGTTGCTGGCGAAGCAAGAACAGGCCTGAGCCGCAAACGCGAAAACCCTCTCCTCCCCATCGAAGATGGGGAGGGGGACCGCCGACCATAGGTCGGTGGTGGAGGGGAAATGCGGTGCCGACACCGCGCAGCTATTCAAGTGGAATCGTCCCGACAATTCTGTCGAATGCAGTGTCGGTCGATACATCCATTTCCCCTCCACCACCCCGGCTTGCGCCGGGGCGGTCCCCCTCCCCACGCTTCGCGTAGGGAGGAGAGGGAACACCCTGTCCCCTATCGTTTCGCCGGCAGCGCGAAGACCACATAGGAATTCCGTCCTTTGGGCCCGCGCGACGGGCCGATCGGACTCATCCCGCTCGGGAAATAATAGGCGACCGGCACTGCGATATATTGCCGGCCCCGCACCGCGTAGATCGCGGGCACGCCCTGCGGGATCGAGGGCAGTTCGTGTTCCCAGAGCAGCTTGCCGGTATCCCGGTCATAGGCGTGGATCTTGCGATCGTCGGACGAGGTCGCGATGATCAGCCCGCCTTCGGTGACGATCAGCCCGCCCTTGGAGCGCGACACGCCCGTCTGCGCGATCGGATAGCCCGGCACGCCGCCCAGCGGCACCTGCCAGATGATCTTGCCCTCGTTCAGGTCATAGGCAGTGATCGTCGTCCATGGCGGCTTGATCGCGGGCAGGAAGGTCTTGGCCGAAACCATGAAGCCATAGCTCGAATACCAGCGGCCCTTGCCGGCGTTGCTGAGGTCGGGCCCCGAGGCACCATGCGCCTGGGCGTCGACCGGCAGGCCGCGCGACACCGCCGGCATCACCGGCTGCTGGGTTTCGGAAGGATCGTCGAGAAAGGCGACGACGGCGTCGATATCGGCCTGTTCGAGGCTGCCGGCAAAGGCGGGCATGGTGTTGCGTCCGCCCATGATCGTCTTCGCGGCCTCGGCCGAACCCAGCCGCGCGACGACGCCCTGGAGCGCGGGGATCGCGGGCTGGCCCTGCATCTTGTCACCATGGCAGATCGCGCAATTATTCTTGTAGACCGCACGCCCCCGGTCCTTGGGCGTGGCATAGCCACCCGCCGGCTGGCCATCCATCTTCTCCAGCTTCATCATCGTCGGCAGGTCGAAGGACGAGACATAGAAACGACCCGATCTGGGCTCGCCCGCCACCATGCCCCAGTTCACGCCGCCATGATTGCCCGGCATCTGAACGGTGTCGCGCAGCCCCGGCGGCGTGAACAGCCCGTCGTTGCGCGCGGCGCGCACCTGTGACGCGAAAGCGCGCCGCTCCTCTTCGGGCAGGTTCGGATCGATGTCCGCCTCGGTGAAGCGCAGCCGGGCGAAAGGCGGCAGCGCGGAAAAGGGCTGGGTGGGGGAGGCGACATCGTCCTCCATCTCGCTTTTGGGAACCGGGCGCTCCTCGATCGTGAAAACCGGCTTGCCGGTCGCGCGGTCGAAGACGAACACCATGCCCTGCTTGGTCGCCTGAACCACCGCGTCGACCATCTTGCCGTCGCGGCGCACCTGCATCAGCACCGGGCTGCTGGTGACGTCATAATCCCACAGATCGTGGTGGACGAGCTGATAGTGCCAGACGAGCTTGCCTGTCCGGATATCCAGCGCGATCAGCGAATTGGCGTAGAGATTGTCGCCTTTCCGGTCGCCGCCCCAGAAATCGTAAGTCGACGATCCGAGGCCGAGATAAGCGATGCCCAATGCCTCGTCGACGGCCATGCCGCCCCAGTTGTTGACGCCGCCCATCGTCTGCCAGGCACCCTTGGGCCAGCTGTCATAGCCGGGCTCGCCGGGGTGCGGGATGGTGTGGAACTGCCAGACGAGCTTGCCGGTGCGGACATTATAGGCGCGGATGTCGCCGGGCGGCGATCCATAGCCCTCGCCCGTGTTCGATCCCATGATGATGATGTCGCCCACCACCTTGCCGCCGGCGATCGGCGCGATGCTGCCGATCCTGGCGGGATTGCGGCCAAGCCCCAGGCGCAGGTCGACCGCGCCGTCCACGCCGAAATCGGTGATCGGCCGCCCCGTCCTGGCGTCGACCGCGCGCAGAGCCTGGTTCTTGCAGAATAGCAGCCGGCTTTCCCTGCCGTCCGCGCTGCGCCAGTAGGAAAGCCCGCGCGTGCGGTCGATCGCGCCCTCCGCCACCCAGATTTCCCTGCCGGTCTCCGGATCGAGCGCGACCAGCGTGTCGGCGTTGCGGACGATATACATGATCCCGTCGGCGATGAGCGGCGCCGCGACCGTGGTGGGATCGCCTACGTCATATTCCCAGACGATGCCGAGCTGGCCGACATTGCTCTTGTCGATCTGGATCAGCGGCGAATATTGGTTCGATCCGAGATTGCCGCCGAAATGCGCCCATTCGGCGGTTTCCAGCCCCACCGGCGTCGACCGGACCGACGATGTCGATGCCGTCTGGCAACCGGCCAATATGGTCGCGAGACCGAGGAACGCGAGGGGGCGGCGGGCCATGGACAACTCCGGCATGAACGCGGGCAGGGACAGGAAAAATGGGCACCGGACCGAAGGGGATCGGCCCGGTGCCCGGTTGCGGGGTCAGAAGCTGGCGCGACCCCGCAGACCGAAATAACGCGTGTTGGTGCGGTCCATCACGCGATTGAGGAAGCCGGTCGCCGGCGTGTAGCCCAGCGCCGAGATGGTGTAGGTCTGCGCCCTGGTCTTGAAGAGGTTCGAGGCGAACACCTCCAGCGTATAATTGTCCGACCGCAGCCCGACGTTCAGATCCACGAACGCCTTGGCCTTGATGTAGGAAGTCGGCAGGCGCAGCAGATCGAAGCGCTGTTTGCTGGCATATTTGAGCAAGGGCGCGACGAACAGCTTCAGGCCCCCGTCGCCGACCGGCACCGCATAATCGAACCCGGCAGTGAAGCGCAGCTTCGGCGCATTGTTCAGCGTCTCGCCCGACATGTCGCCCTGGGTATTGCCCGTGGGCGTGATCGCGCAGGCGACCGTGCCGACCGGCGCCGCCGTCGCCACCGCGCCCGTGTAACAAGGCGCATTGGGGAAATCGAGAATCTTGGCGTCGGTATAGGCAAGGTTCAGCGTGGTCCGCAGTTCCTCGATGAGATGCGTATCGAGGCTGAGTTCGACGCCGCGCGTCCGCACGCGCCCGACCGGCTGGGTCTTGACCACGGGCGGCAGGTTCGGCGTCGCGTTGGGGACGTTGGTATAGGCCTGGTAATTGGCGTAGCGCCCCTGGAACGCGGCGATGTTCAGCGTCACGCGGCGATCGAGGAACTGCGATTTCAGGCCGAACTCGATGTTCTTCACCGTTTCCTGCGGCAGCGTCTGGAGCGACGTCACGATCGCGGTGGTATTGTCCTCGGCGTCATAGACCGGCCCCTGCTTCGCCTGGGCATAGGTGGCATAGACCATCACGTCCGACGTGACGTGATATTGCGCGCCGAAGTCGAAATTGACGAAGCTCGCATCGTCCTTACCCTGGCTCAGCACCGTGGCGATCGCGGGGAAATTGGCGACAGTGCCGTTCGACAGCGCCTTCTGCGCCGCCGGCATGCCGTTGAACAGCCAGCTATATTTCACCTTGTCATGCTCGAAGCGGATGCCGCCCTGGATGGTGAGCTGGTCGGTCACCGCATAATCGGCATGGGCATAGGCCGCGATCGTTTCGGTCCAGAAGGTGCGATACCAGTCGACCGGCAGCCAGTAGCGCTGATAATTGAAGCGCTGCTTGAGGTCGCTGTAGAAGACGCCAGCGACATAATGGAATGGCCCGCTCGACGGCGAGGAAACGCGGAACTCCTGCGTCAGATAATCGGTCGCGTTGAGCAGGTTGTTGTACCCCTGCCATTCCGGCCGGGCGTTGAAATCGGCGAGCGGCAGGGTGAAACCGAGAAAGTCGCCGCGGATCGGGCTGTTTTCCTTGAGATAGGATGTGATCGAGGTGAGCGTGACGCCACCCGAACTTTCCCATTCGCCGCGCAGCACGCCGCCCCAGGTCTGGCTGTGCGCGGTACCGTTATTGGGTGATGCGTAATATTTATTGTCCGGGCCGATCGGCACGCCGGGCTGGAGCTGGGCAAGGCTGCGGCGATTGATGTCGGCCGCGAAGAATATCGTCGGATTGGCATAGGCGTGGATATATTCGTTGCCGCCGAGCGACGCGTTGCCCGGTGTCGCGGACACGCCGGTCGGCGCGGCGCCGACGCCGTTGCGATGGGCATATTGGTAGAAGAAGGTGCCCGTGATCGTCAGATCCTCGGTGGGCCGGAACTGGATCTTGTTGCGGGTGCCGTAGACGTAGGAATTGGCCCATTTGTCGAGGGTGATGTTCTTGTAGAGACCCCGGAAGCCGTCATAATATTGCGAGATGCTGATGCTGATCTTGTCGCTGATCGGCCCGGAGACGAAGCCCGACGCCTGGAACTGATTGTCGGTCGTGCCCAGCACATTGACGAAACCGGTCCATTCGCTCGTCGGCGCGGAGGTCACGATATTGATCAGGCCGCCAGTGGCGTTGCGCCCCGCCAGCGTGCCCTGCGGCCCGGGCAGCACTTCCACCTGTGCGATGTCCTGGAGATTGTTGGCGATATTGGCGCGCGACGGCTGCGGCACATCGTCCACGACGATGCCGACCTTGCTCTGCGCGCCGATGGTGGGGGCGCCGGTGCCGACACCGCGCATCGTCAGCGTCTGGCCGACGCCCGATACGGTCGGCACGATCTTCGAGAGGTCGGCGATGTTGGTGATGTTCTGCTGCACCAGCGCATCGTTGGTGACGACCTGGACCGATTTCGGAACATCCTGGACATTCTCGCTGCGCTTGTTCGCGGTGATGACGATCTCACCCTCACCGGTGGCGGTCTCCGTCTGCGCGTCATTGGTCTGTGCCTGCGCGCCGGTGGCGGCAAGTGCTGCGATCGAGACCCCGATCAGGCCGAGGCGATGGCGATAGTTCATGGAAATCTCCCTTTTTGATCGTTCTGTCGTTGCGTCCTTGATGCTGTGATTCCTGCGGTCCGAAGCGCCGGCTAGGGCCGGGCCAGTGCGGCGGCGATGGTCGCGATCAGCGATTTGACCGCGACCAGCGGGTCCGGAAGATCGGTCTCGGTGTAGAGTTCGACCGAATAGATGCCGCCATATCCCGAGCGTTCGGTGGCGAGCACGATCGGGCGGATCGGATATTCGACATGCCGGCCCGCCGCGTCGAAATGCAGCCCCTTGGCCGATACGAGCGACAGATAGGGGAACATCCGGCTGAAATCCGCGATGCGGCGGCGCGGGTCCGGCGCCTCCGAATTGCCCCAGTCGAGCAGCCCGCCGACATTCTCGTGCTTCACCAGCGACAGCAGTTTCGCGACATTGGCGATGTGCTTGGAATGGCCGAGATGGTTCTCGACGAGCAGCTTCACGCCGATCGTGCGGCCATAGTCGCCGAGCAGCCGAATGGTGGGCGCAAGCGCGACCGGATCGAACGGATCGGTCGGATTGCCGGAATCGATATTCGCCCGCATCATCGCCGCGCCGAGCAGCGAGGTGCGCAGCATCCAGTCCTTCACGAAGGTGATCGACCGTTCGCGCACCGCATCATCCTTGCTCGACAGGTCGTAATCGCCGTCGAGCTGGAGATTGAAGATGCGGCACCCCGCCCGCTCCGCCGCGGCGCGCAGGCTGCGGCAATAAGCGGGGCTGTCGTCGGCGAACTGGAAGTTCCACACCTCGATATTGGTGAGCCCGAAGGTGTCGCGGATGAAGGCCGGCGCCTCCAGCATCGGCAGCGGGGGCGAGACCAGCGGCATCGGCTGGTTGGGATTGGTCGGAATGCGGTCGCGCAGGCAGACCGTGGTCATGCCGATTCGCCGAAGCTGCCAGGGCTCGAGCGCCGCCCCGCTGGCCGCAACTGCGGGCAGGCTGCCCATACCGCCGGCACAGGTCGCGACGATCGCACCTCCAGCCATGGTTCGAACAAAGTCTCGGCGCTGCATCAGATGCTCCCGTTCAAGGCACAAGCGATCCCATCGGCGGAATCGCGTCCGCCGCCATTCTTCGGATCGGTTCAAACTCAGGGTGTCGGCCGAAGACTTTTCGTCATGTTCGGACCGACCCGTTACTCAACTCGACTTCGACTGCTGATCACGATTCAAACTGCGTTTCCGGCGACCTGTGCCGGGTCCTTCCTGTGGATGATGGCGAAGGTGGCGATGCCGCCGACAAGCACGACCGGCAGAACCCCGAGCAGCACGCCTGTGCCGCCACCGCCGGCCGCCATCAGGAAACCCGCGAACATCGGGCCGACGACCGAGCCAAAGCGGCCGATCGCCATCGCGGCACCAACGCCGGTGCCACGCGCCTCGGCCGGATAAAGCCGCGGCGCGAGACCGTAGATGATCCCCTGCACGCCCATGCTGCCCAGGCCGACGAGCACCCCGGCCGCCAGCATGAAGCCAAGCTGCGCGGGGGCATCCGCGATGATCGCGAGCGCGAACGCGAGCCCCGCAAAAGCCGCGACGATCACGAGCCGCGGATTGAAGGCCACCATTGCGCGACCGGCAAGCACGCTGCCCGTGGCGCCGGCGATATTGAAGAGGATCTGGACGATGCCGGCACCCGCCTTGTCGATGCCGCGCGTGACGAGCAGCGTGGGCAGCCAATTCAGCAACAGGCCGTGCACGCCCAGCGCGCAGAAGAAACCAAGCCACAGCAATAGCGTGGTGTTGAGATTGCCCGGCCCGAACAGCGCAGCGAGCGGCGCGGCGCGGATTTCGGTCGTGCGCAGTGCCGGCTTGTCATGCGGCAGCACCCAGTAAAGCAATGGTGCGACGAACAAAGGCGCGACACCGCCGATGATGAAGATCGTCTGCCAGCTGCCATGCGCACCAAGCGCGGAGATAAGCGACGCCACCGCGCCGCCCGCGGGCAGGCCCGCATAGAGCGCCGCGACCGCCGCGGCGATCCTGCCGGGCCTGGCATTTTCGGCGACGATAGCGATCAGGCTGGGAAACGCCCCACCAATGCCGAGGCCGGTCATGAAGCGCATGACGAACAGGCCGGTGAAATCATTGGCGAAAGCAGTGCCGAGCGAGAACAGGCCGAACAGCAGCAATGCCGGGATCAGCGTCGCCTTGCGCCCGAACCGGTCCGCCAGGCGGCCGCCGATCACTGCGCCGGCGATGAGGCCGAGCGTGGCGGCGCTGAAGAAGAGGCCCATTTCCGCGGGCCCGAGGCCAAGCGCGGGGGCGAGGCGCGGCGCGACGACACCGGCGGCCTGGATGTCGAAACCTTCGATGATCGCGACCAGGAAGCACAGCGCCATCATCGCGCGTACCGGAATGCCCGACGGAGCGGCCCTGCCGGCGGCGGATGCCGTCATCTCACCCTCCCGCATGGCGCCTGCTCCTCTCACCCGACTGGCCGTGCCAGGCCAGACGATGCTCCGCCCAGGCCGCGACGCCAATCAGGCGATCGTCGCTGCCGGCCGGGCCGACAAGCTGCATCCCGATCGGGAGCCCCTGCGCACCAAGCCCGATCGGCAGGCCGACGCTCGGCCCGCGCAGCAATGTCCACAACCGGCTCATCACCGGATCGCCGGTTCCATCGGCGGCGCGGGGCGCCTCACCCAGCGCGGATGGAGCGATCCATGCATCATAGCCCGCGAAGAGGCGGGCAAACTCGGCGCGCACCCAGACGCATTCGGCCTGCGCCGCGTCGTAATCCCGCTTCGAAATGGCGGCTCCGGCCTCGCAAAGCTGGATGAAGGCCGGGCTCAGCGTCGCGGCATGCACATCCTGCTCGAAGGCGTAGTTACGCGCCGCTTCGAACGCCATGATCGTCTTGTGAAGCTCGGTCAGCGGTGCGAAACGCGCCGGCAGGGCGATCTCGTCGACCACCGCACCGGCATCGGCAAGCATCGCAATCGCCGCTTCGGTCAGCGTGCCCACTCCATAGTCCATCTGCCCCCAATGAAAGCCACGGACAAAGCCGATGCGCGGTCGTTCCACGACCGGCCCCGCAGTGACGGCGCGACCGAGCAGCACGTCGCGCAGCGTCGCCACATCCTCGACCGAGCGGGTGAGTACGCCAAGGCTGTCGAAGGATTCGGCGAGCGGCCGAATCCCCGAAAGGCTGAATTCGCCATGGCTGCCCTTGTAACCGACCACGCCGCAAAAGGCCGCCGGCCGCGTCAGCGATGCCGCGGTCTGCGAACCGAAAGCGGCAGGCACCATGGCGTCTGCGACCGCGGCGGCCGACCCGCTCGACGATCCGCCCGGCGTGCGATCCGTATCATGCGGATTGCGGGTCTTGCCCGCAGCGAAATAGGCGAACTCGGTCGTCACCGTCTTGCCCATCACGATCGCGCCGGCGCGGCGGCACAAAGCGACGCAGCCCGCATCCCAGGCCGGACGGCGATCGCGATACGGACCGAAGCCGAGGCCGGTCGGCATGTCGTGGGTGTCGATAATGTCCTTCACGCCGATCGGCACGCCATGGAGCGGCCCGCTGACCGGCGCGCGGTCGGCCGCGCGCGCGGCGGCGAGAGCCCCCTCGGCATCCAGCCATTGCCACGCGCCGACCTGCGCCTCGCGCTGACCGATCCGTTCGAGACACGCGCTGACCAATGCTTCCGACGAGAGATCGCCGCCGCGGATGCGGCGGGCGATCTCCGTCAGGGTCAGCGTGTGGAGCATGACGCTAGCGGATCAGTTTCTGGTCTGCGGGAATGACGTCGCCATTCTCGACCATCGGTTCGCCGTCGAGATAGAGGCTCGCCCCCTTCATGACGATATCGAGGTGCGCCGGCGTGTTGCGGCTGCCGCCGACATCGGTGTTGGGGCCGGTCGACCACAGCACATTGCCGTAAAAGGCGCGGCCGTCCTGCCCGATGGCGGATTCGCGATTGATCAGGCTGATATTGTTCCACAGAGCCATCTCGTCCAGACCCCAGCCGATATGCGCCATGGCATAAGCGTCGGGATCGTTCCACGCCGCCAGGAAATGACTGAGATGCTCGGCGTCGAATCCACCGGAAATATCGGTGATGAAACCCTTCTCCACGGTGATGTGGATTTCGCCACGCACGAATTCCTTGAAGGGATAGATGATGTCCCCCTCGCGCAGCACGATCTTGCCTTCGCTCTGACCCTCATTGGGCCAGGTATAGGCGAAAGCGCCGGGGAAATGATCCCAGCGGCCGGGTATGTCGGTATAGCCATATTGCAGGATCGGCGTGTGTGAATATTGGCCAAGCTGATAGGTCAGGTCGGTGCCTGCCGGGCTCGTGATCCGAAGCGTCTTTGCCGCCGCGATCTTGCTGCCGGCGGCCTCGACGCGCGGGCGCGCATCGGGACGCGCGATCATCCGCGCCAGGATATCGGCCGGCTCGACGACCATCAGCACCCGCGTGCCGGCCTTCTGGATCTCGATCTGTTCGGGCGAATGCAGCAGCCCGACCAGGTCGATCAATATATCGGTGCCCTTCAGTATCTCGACGCCCGATTTGTGGCCGGTGAGCGGCGTGATGCCCCACAGCGCACCCTGCGCCGTGGTCGGCGTTCCGCCAGCGCTTTTCATCGGCTGCGGCAGGTGCAGATGGAACACTTCCGCACCGAGCCGCTGGCCCGCCGCCACGAACGCCTCGGCATAGAAAGGCCGCGTGCCGGGGCCGCTGAGCACCGCCATCACCTCGCCGGGGCCGACCTTGCAGAGCTCGAGCTCGCGTTGAAACAAATCCAGCAGGTCAAGCGCGCTCATTGGTGACTCCTTCGATCGTCATGTGCTTCACGCGGCCAGCAGCGCACGCACCTGTTCCCGCAGGAACGCCGCGTCGGCCGGATTGCGTTGGGGATTGCCGGCGACATGCCCCCATTTGCTGGGAATCGGCACCAGCGTCGCCTGTCCGAGATGCGGCAGTTCCAGCGCGTTGTCGGCAACGCGGAAATAGAGGTCGGTCTGCCCCGGCATCAGCAGGACGCGCGCCTTGATGGCGCCAAGCGCGGCGGCAAGATCGCCGCGGTAGAGATCATTGTCGCTGATATCGGCGTGATACCAGGTCATCAGATGGGCATGGAGATCGGAACCGTGCCGGGCGGCGAAGCGTCCGTCCCAGTTCTGCGCCAGATACGCCTCCAGCGCCTCGACCTGGAAGGCATCGCGATACAGCCCCTCGCGGTAGAATGACTGGCTCATCGCCCAGCCCGCATAGACCCGGCCAAAGGCGCGCAGCGCCTCGTCCGGCTTCGAATGGAAACGCCCCTCGCCCTTATATTGAGGCGCGGCCTGGAGCAGCGCCATCAGCCCGGCGAGGAACACCTGATTGTGCGGCGCGGTGCGGGCGCTGCCGCAATTGACGACGATCCGTTCGACCATGTCGGGATAGAGCGCGGCCCAGTGATAGGCCTGCTGCGCCCCCATCGACCAGCCATAGACGCACGCGAGACGCGAGACGCCGAACAGGTCGGCCAACAGGCGCTGCTGCGCGCGGACATTGTCCGCCATCGAAAGCAGCATCGGATAGGATGCGTTGTTCGACGGGCTCGATGACAGGCCGTTGCCGAACATGTCTACCATCACGATGAACCAGCGGGCGGGATCGAGCACGCCGTCCGAACCGATCAGCCACTCCACGTCACCGTGATGCACGCCGAAGCTGGTGGGATAGAGAATCACATTGTCGCGTTCGGGCGAAAGCGTGCCGTGGGTCTTCCAGCTCAATTGCGCGGCCTGGAGCACGCCGCCTTTCTGCAGCGGCAGATCGCCCAGCTCATAGCTGCCTTGCGTTTCCCAACTCATGCGCGCGCCAACCTCCACTAACGGCCCGCGTTTTATGTGACACATATGATCTAGGTCAACTACTAATGTAGCTTGTTGGAAACATTTATAGCGGATAAGAGAATAGGTATCGAAGGTCGAGCGGCCCTGTCTGGCCGCGCGAAAGACGGAGAATGCGAATGGAAGTGATCGTTGCGGGCGCGGGCTTGGGCGGCTTGGTGGCGGCGAACAAGCTGCACCGCCTGGGCCACGACGTGACGGTCATCGATGCCGCGCCGGTGCTGCTTCCGCTGGGCGTCGGCATCAACATGCTGCCGCACGGGGCAGGCATTCTCTACGAACTGGGGCTGGAGGATGCGCTCAACCAGACGGGCATCCAGACCAGCGCCGTCGAGTATCGCACCGAATTCGGCCAGGTGATTCTGCGCGACCCGCGCGGGCGCAACGCCGGCGATCCCTTTCCGCAATATTCGATCCATCGCGGCCATCTGCACAAGGTGCTGCTCGACGCGGCAACCGCAGCGCTGCCCGAGGGGCGGATCATGACCGGGCACCGGATCGAGGGTTTCACCCAGACCGCCGATCGCGTCTCCGCCCGGCTCCGGCGGGCGGACGGCAGCGCCGTGACGCTGGAGGCAGACCTGCTGATCGGCGCCGACGGCGTCCATTCCGCGCTTTGCAGGCAGATGCACCCCGATGCCGCGCTGACCTTTTCCGGCACGATGATGTGGCGCGGGGCGGTGGAACGCGAACCCTATATGGACGGGCGCACCATGGTGATCGCCGGCCATCACGATGCCAAGATGGTGATCTATCCGATCTCGGAAGAGGCGCGGCTTCGCGGCCGCTCGCTGATCAATCTCACCGCCGAGATCCATATCGGCACCAGCGCCAGCTATCCGAAAGAGGACTGGAACCGGCCGGCGGACATTGGCGAGTTCATCCATGCCTTCGAACATATGAAGTTCGATTTCCTCGACATCCCCGCCGCGCTGCGCGAGATCGACGACGTATTCGTCTATCCGATGGTCGATCGCGATCCTTTGCCTTTCTGGAGCCAGGGGCGCGTGACGCTGATGGGCGACAGCGCCCATCCCATGTATCCGATCGGCGCGAACGGTGCCTCGCAGGCGTTTCTCGACGCCGATGCACTCGACAAGGCGCTGCGCGACCATGCCGATCCGGTGGAAGCGCTGAAGGCCTATGAGCAGCGCCGGCTGCCCGCCGCCGCCGCCGTGGTCGCCGCGAACCGCGCCAAGGGCCCCGAAGCCGTGCTCCAGCTCGCACGCGAACGCGTCACGGGGCCGGACGACGACATCAGTGCGCTGATCTCGCAGGAAGAGATCGACGCCATCACGCGCGGCTATCAGAAAGTGGCCGGATTCGATCCGGAAAGCCTGCAGGCCAAACAGTCCGAGATCGCCGGCAAGGGCGGAACAACCCGGCTACCAGTATAGCGATGGAGATGCTAGGCAGCGCATATCGGGCTTCGGCCCCGCAGCTGTGCAAAGCGCAAGGCGAGAACGATTTTGGTAAAACAGGGCAAGTTCCCATCGGAGGAGATGGGCCAGAATAGCGATGAACCGGGCGGGCCCCATATTCCAAGGCCCGCATCGCCCACCGAGTTCAAACTTGGCGAGCGGGTGCGCGCACTTCGTGCGGCGAAGAGTTTTACCTTGAACGAAGTCGCCGAGCGGGCCGGACTGGCGCGATCGACGCTGTCGAAGATCGAGAACGACCACACATCCCCCACTTTCGAAGTCCTCCAGAAGCTCGCCTTCGGGCTGGGCGTGGCGATGGACGAGCTGCTCTCCTCCCCCGCGGCACTGGCGCCGATCGGCCGCTGGAGCATGACGCGCAACGGTGAGGGCCAGATTCGCGACACCGGCCCCTATACCAGCGAATTCCTCTGTGCCGGCCTGACGCAAAAGAGCGTGCTGCCGTCAAAGGCACGGGTGCATGCCCGCTCGCTGACCGAGTTCAAGGATTGGGTGCGCCATGAAGGCGACGATTTCCTGCTGGTGATCGAGGGCGAGATCGAGTTGCACACCGAATTCTACCAGCCACAGCGCATGCAGGCCGGCGACAGCGCCTATTTCGACGCGCGCATGGGCCATCTCTGCATTTCGGTGAGCAAGGAGGATGCGCTCGTCCTCTGGGTGGGCACCAATCTCAACGAAGTGCAGGTCGGCTGATCAAGCCGCGCAGGGTCACCGCTTCCCAAGCCGGTTGGTGAACAGGAACGTCCCCTTGCGGGCCGATGTCAGCACATCCGGGCGCCCGTCGCCATCGACATCCCCCACCGCGATCTGGGTGCCCACGCCCGAGCGATTGTCGATCAGATGGGGAATCCAGCGCACCGTTCCGCCGACACGGCTGAGCTCGAACCAGTAGAGCACCGGCGGATCGTCGACTTCGCTCTCCTGCGGCTGGGGGCCGTGCGACCACCAGCGTTTGCCGGTGACGATATCCTGCAGGCCGTCACCATTCATGTCCGCGAAGCCCAGCGCGTGCAGTTCGGTGAAGGCGACCGAATTGTCGGTTTCCGCCCAGTCGCCGCGCGAGGCGGGGTCGCTTTCCGGGCTGCCCATGATCAGATGCTTCTCCCAGCCGATCCCGCCGGCGGCGTCGCGGCGCTGCCGGTACCAGGCGAGGCCGGGACCGTGCGCCACCAGGCTGGTGACGATATCCGCCAGCCCGTCGCCATCGACATCCTGGACCGACATCTGCGCGCCGCCGCGGATGAAGCCGCAGACCGGATCGTCGGTGCGGAAAAGCTGCTTGTGATAGGTCCATAGCCCGGTGTGGCCGGGCTCGGGCTGCTGCCACCAACCCTCGCCATTGACGATGTCCAGCCGGCCGTCGCCGTCGATATCGCCCACTCCGGCGCCATGGCCGCGCCAGGTGCCCTTTTCGGAAACCGGCGTGAAGATCCACGGCTTTGTGACGTCGGCGGGATCGAGGCGCAGGATACCCACTTCGGCATCGTCCCAGCTCGCAAGGCCCGCGCGGCGCATCACGAGTTCGAGCCGGCCGTCGCCATCGATATCGACCAGATCCTCCTGCTCGTCCGCGACGATCGAGGCGATTTCGTAATTGTCCCAGCTCCGGCTTTCCGCGCCGGGATTGATGAAGAGATGTGCCGAAAAGGTCGGTTTGCCGCCCAGTCCGAGAATGGCGAGGATATCGGGCCAGCCATCGCCATCGAAATCATGGACCCAGGACTGGAAAGCGTTGCTGTAGCTGCCGTGCGAAATCGCCGGCACCCGCGCCCCCGGTTCGGACGCCGCTGCGGACGACATGCCGATGCCGGGAATCGACGGCCCGTCGAGCTGGCCGCCTTGCGGCCCCGCGACATTGGCGGTTTCGGGCGGATAGATCTCGCGCGCGACCGCGAAATCGGGACCCGGATAATAAAAGGGCCCGGCGACCAGATCGACATGGCCGTCGCGGTTGATATCCCCGATCGACGCTCCTTCCGAATAATAGGCATCGCTCAACTGGCGGCGTTCGAAGCTGGGGTCGGTATAGGCCGGCGCGAAGCCGGACGGACGCTCCATCAGGTCGAGCATGCGCAGGTCGCGAAACTGGATCGGCTGTGCACCAGCGACATGCAACCCGATCCGACCGAATAGCGGCGCGCGATCCATCCGCGCCGCGGCAAGCCTGCGGCCATTGATCGACGCCGTGATCGCATCGCCGCGCATGACGATCTCCACCTGATTCCAGCCGGTACGATCGAGCGTGATCGTCACCGACCCGGCGGGGCGCGCCAGCGGCGCACCGCCATGCCCGTCCCTGATCCCTGCACAGGCGAGCGGCCGGCACGGGCCGACATCGATCTTGCCGGGCGGGGGTGCCGGCGGCGGCGCGGGCATGACCGTCGCACCGGACAGCGCGCCGGTGCGCGGATCGATCGTGACCCGATACAGCTTGCCGAGATCCGGTCCCGACACTGGAATGTAGATCGCGCTCAACCCGGCGGATGTCGGGGTCGCGCGGACGACGATACCTGCTTTGCAGTCGGTGCAGCGAAACGCCGCGCGGATCATGAAATCCTGATAAGCGCGATCACTCATCACGATGCTCTCGCCGCCGCGACGCACGCGGCCCTCGAGCACGCCGGCCTCGGCGCGCCACCCGTCCGAACCGATCTTCTGCCATCCTGCCATGCCCTCGGCAGCCGGACTGACCCAGCGCATCTCGGCACGGGCCGGACGTGCCGCGCCGGTGAGGACGAGCAGGACGAACGCCACCGCCAGCCATTGCCGCACCCGCGCCAGCATCGATCCCCTGCACACCGTCATGGTTCACTCCCCGATGCCGAACGGCCCCAGCCGTGATGTCATCGCTTCGCAAATATCACGCGGGGGCGGCATTGACTATAATTATATGATCATATAATTAATTATTGTGGCCTGCCGACCCGGCGGTCGCGACTTCATCGGCAGCAAGGGATTTTCAGGTGCATGTAGCAATCGTCGGCGCAGGAATCGGCGGCCTGGCGACCGCGGCCGCACTGCTTCAGCGGGGCTTCGAGGTTTCCGTCTACGAGCAGGCGGACAGGCTGGGCGAGGTCGGCGCCGGAATCCAGATGACGCCCAACGCGACCAAGATATTGCGCGCGCTCGGCGTGGAGGACGGGCTGGCGCGACTCGGCTTCAAGCCGGAGGCGATTTTCGGGCTCGACTGGAAGACCGGGCGAGAGGCATTCCGCACCCCGCTCGCCGGCTATTGCGACCGGGTCTATGGCGCAGACTATTATCACGTCCACCGCGCCGATCTGCACGATCTGCTGCGCGATCTGGTGCCGCCCGAGCGCATCCATCTCGCCCATCGCTGCGCCCGGATCGAACAGGATGCGGATGGCGCGACCATCTATTTCGAGAACGGCGCCAGCGCGACCGCGGACCTGGTGGTCGGCGCCGACGGCATCCGCTCCGCGGTCCGTTCCCAGTTCTTCGCGGGCGCCGAACCCAGCTATACCGGCAATATGTGCTGGCGCGCCGTGGTGCCGCTCGACCCGCCCGATTTCGATCTGGTCCTGCCCGGATCCACCATGTGGTTCGGCCCGCGCGGCCATGTCGTCACCTATTATGTGCGTGGCGGAAAGGCGGTGAACATCGTCGCCATTCACGAGACCGACGCCTGGGAAGAGGAAAGCTGGACCACGCCGAGTTCTCCCGCCGAACTGGGCGCGGCCTATGCGCATTGGCACCCGCGCGTCCTCGAACTGCTGTCGCGTACCGACAGTGTGTTCAAATGGGGCCTGTTCGACCGCGATCCGATGGAGCGGTGGACGGTGGGGCGCGTGACCCTGCTCGGCGATGCAGCGCACCCCATGCTCCCCTTCCTGTCACAGGGCGCGGCCATGGCGATCGAGGACGGCTATGTCCTCGCACGCGCGCTCGACGAAGTGCGGGGCGATCTCGCCGTCAGGCTCGCCGCCTATGAGGCGGATCGCCGGCCTCGCACCGCCCGGGTGCAGCTCGGCGCGCGTGCGCGCGGTCACAGCTATCACCGATCGTCCTGGCTGGGTCGCAAGCTCCGCGACGTGATGCACCGGCTGCGCGCGTTGCGCGATCCGCACGCGTCGGGCTTGCAGGCCGATTGGATCTACGCCTACGACGCCACCACAGTCCCGCTCGGCACGCAACCTGCCGGCGCGTGAGGCGGGAGGAGCGAGAACCGATGGCGACCAGGCCGAACAAACCGCCCGGAGAGGCCCGCAAGAAGAGAGCCAGCCCGGGCCGGCCGGAGGGCCCGAGCAATGTCCGCGCGGAGATCCTGGACGCCGCGGAGGAGAAGTTCGCCGAATATGGCTTTGCCGGCACCTCGCTGCGCGACATCGGCGAACAGGCGGGCGTGACGCAGGCGCTGGTGAACTATTATTTCGGCTCGAAACACAGCCTGTTCGTGGAGGTCTATCTGCGCCGGGGCCGCGTGGTCGCCGATCGCCGCATGGAAAATCTGGCGGCGTTGCGCGAACGGACGGATCGCTTCGGCGTGGCCGATATCCTCCATTGCTATCTCTCGCCGGGATTCGAGCTGCGCCGCTCGTCCGGCGGCCGCGCCTTCCTGCGGCTCCAGGCCCGGCTTCATACCGAACCGATGGTCTATGCCTATGACATTCGCCGGCAGACCTATGACGAATCGACGCGCGCCTATGCCACGCTGCTGGGCGAGCATCTGCCGCATCTGCCCGAGCGGACGATCTATTGGCGGCTGGTACAGACCATCGGCGCCTATCTCTACCTCATCTCCGACGCGCATCGGATCCAGGAACTGACCGCCGGCGCGGTGCAGATCCGCGACGACACCGAGACACTTCACCAGCTCGTCGCCTTCGTCGCCGGCGGCTTCACCGCACCCGAGATCTGATATCCGACCCAATTGCACGGAAAGGCGAAAACCTCGACTGAGCGCGCTTGAAAGCGCCTGCCCGATACGAGGACCGATGCACGCGTTGCTCAGCCATTTCGGGGATCGGGAACCCGTTGCAAACCATGCCCCCTGGAATGAATCACGCGCCAGATGACTGCGAAGATCAGGGGTATGGCAATCGCCAGGGCGATCGCGGGATCGAGCCCGGGCAGCAACGGATGCACCGCTTTCAGCTCATAATTGAGCAGCCCCACAAGATAATAGGTGATCGCCGCGACCGACAGCCCCTCGACCGCCTGCTGAAGTCTGAGCTGCAGCGTCGCGCGATGGTCCATCGATGCCAGCAGGTCGCGGGTCTGGCTCCGCAGATCCACCTCGATCCGCGTGCGCATCAGCGCATTGGCGGAATCGGCCCGCCGCGAAACCTGCTGGGTTCGATCCATGAAGGATTCACAGGTTCGAATCGCCGGCATGAATCTGCGTTCGGTGAATTCGGACAGGGTGGGATGGCCCGGAATCCTGCGTTCCCGCAGCGAATCCAGCCGATCGAAGACGAGCTGGGCATAGGCGCGCGTCGCGCTCATTCGAAAGCTGGCTTCGGTTTCGAGCATGTTCAGTTCCGCACTCAACCGGGAAAGCCGCTGGAACAGCGCCGCGTCGGTCTGGCTTTGAGGCAATGCGATGCGGTCGACGAGATCCGCGAAATCGAGCTCGATTTGCTTCAGACGGGTCCCGAGCTGGCGTGCGAGCGGCAGGCCCAGCAACGCCATCTTGCGATAATTGCCAAGCTCCTGCAGCCATTGGATCAGCCGCGTCGCCTCGCCTCCGATCAGCCCTCGATCCTTGACGACAATCCTGCCGAACCCATCGGCGTGCAGCCTGAAATCGGCCCATATGCGGGCGCCGCCATCAAAAACGTCGCAGCTGACAAGATCGCCCTGATCGAACGCCTCCAGCAGCTTCACGGGCTCGGGATCGGTCGCGGACAGGAGCCTGATCTGCGTTCCGCGCAGGATACTGGCCGGCAGGTCCGCCATCCATCCCTGCGGGATGGCCGAGATCCAGCTTTCGGCGTCATCATCCGCGCCGCCGCGCCGGATGAAGCTATATGTCGAGAATTCGGTATGGCATTCCCATGTGAAGTCGACGTCCGCAAGCGATGCGCTGAGATGGTTGGGATTGGCGGGGCACGCATCGGGCATCGCACCGGCGATCTTCAGGGCATGCTGACGGACGGCCTCCTGCTCCCCTTCCGCGAACACCGCGAGCAGCTGCGTCATGTGGCTCGGGGCCTCGATATGGCCCAGCCGCCGGGCATGCATTTCCTGGGTGAGTTGCTGGCGGAGAGGATGATCCTGACTCAATGGGTGCTCCCTCATGGCCGGCGCCGGTCTCGCTCGTCAACCGAAGGACGCCCGGCCTTCTGCAATCATATCATCCGATTCCAACGACAAAAACAATACAGACCTGTTTGGAAAAATGAAGCAAGCTGACGATCACCCTCGCGCCGGATCCGCACCGGATGCGGCGGCAATGGGCCGTGCCCGGCGCCGAGTGCGGAAAACACGATTATAAATCCCATAAAATGGGAATATTATCCCGTAATATGATTTCATGTTGACGTTTGGCCGGCGCGGGCGCGAAAGTTCCAGCCGGCGGGAAAGCAAGGCGCGTCGCCGGGATCGGTCCGCGCAGGCGACGATGAGCGCCGGCGACGAAAACCGACCGTCACCGCCGGGAGAGGGGATGGATATGACAGGATTCAGCATGGGGGCGGTGCGTGACCGTCGCGGCGCAATGCTCGGTGGCGTGGCACTCGCCACCCTGGCGGCAGCCGGCCCGGCATTCGCACAAGACATGTCCGCCGATGCGCCGCAGGCTGCGATACCGACGGGCGATACCGTCGAGGACATCGTCGTCACCGCGCAACGCCGCGAAACCAAGCTGCAGGACACACCCGCCGCGATCACCGCGCTGAGCGCCGATTTCCTAGAGCGCACCGGCGCCAATCGCATCGAGGACGTGGCCAAGGCCGTGCCCAGCCTGACGATGCCGGGCGCCAGCCTGAACAACAATCCGGCGGTCGCGATCCGGGGGATCAGCTTCTACAGCGGGATCACCGCGGTCAGCTATCCCGTCGCCTTCTATATCGACGGGCTGTTCACCGATCGCCCCTACAGCATTCGCGACCATCTGTTCGACATGGAGCGGATCGAAGTGCTGCGCGGTCCGCAGGGCGTACTGTTCGGCCGCAACGCCACGGCGGGCGCGATCCAGCTCATCCACCGGCTGCCCGACAATGACTGGTCGGTGATGGGGCGGATCGAAGGCGGATCGTTCGACACCTATCAGGGGCAATTCTCGGTGCGCGGGCCGATCGTCGAGGATCTGCTCCAGGTCGGCCTCGCCGGCTTCTATGCCCATTCGGGCGGCTATGTGACCAATGACGTGACGGGCGACAAGCTGTTCGGAGAGAAGAGCTGGGGCGTGCGCGGCACGATCCGGCTGACCCCGACGCCCGATCTGGAAGTGATCCTGCGCGGCAATGTCTCGAACAACTGGAACAGCTTCGGCATCAAGAACATCGTCGCCTTCGGCACCGACACCTATCGCGCGATCTTCCACGACCCGGCCTATCGCCCCTATCATCTGGGCAATGATTATCAGGGCTTCACCGACCGCGACGGCTATAGCGCCTCGCTGGAAGCCAGATATGATTTCGGCGGTGTCGAGCTGGTCACTCTGACCGGCTATCAGGGTTTCAAGCAGCATTCGCGCGGGGATTCGGATGGCTCGACGGTGGTGCGGTCGGAGAATGAGCAGCGTCATGTCGAATATTCGGCTTTCTCCACCGAATGGCGCCTGTCCTCCACCGGCACATCGCCATTCCAATGGGATGTCGGCGTCTATTACATCCACGAAAATCCGCACGAATATGACAATGACGTGCGGCTGTTCGCGGTCACCGGCCCGCCGCGCGTGCGCAATGGCGGCACCTATTTCCGGCTGCAGGATTCGACGAGCGACGCCTATGCCGCCTTCGCTCATGTCGCCTGGTCGCCCAGCCCGAAGCTGACGCTGCGCGCGGGCGGGCGCTACAGCCGGGAGAAGAAAGCGGTCGATATCGATTTCGACCTCTTCACCGCCACCGGATCGACACGCACCGTCGCCAAGGCGGACGAAAGCTGGTCGTCCTTCACCCCGCTGGTCGGTGTCGACTATCGCTGGTCGGACGCGGTGATGACCTATGCGACCGCATCCAAGGGCTTCAAGAGCGGCGGCTTCAACATCTCGCCCGTCGCGCCCTTCGCGCCCGAGAATGTCTGGAATTACGAGATCGGCCTGAAGTCCGACCTGATCGGACGGTCGCTGCGATTGAACATCGCCGCCTTCTATATGGATTACAGCAATATCCAGGTGTCGAAGAACACCGGCAACGGCCTGGCGCTGATCCAGAATGCGGCAAGCTCGACGATCAAGGGCATCGAGATCGAGGCGGTCGCGATCCCGACTCCGGGCATGTCGATCAACGCCTCGCTCGCCTATATCGACGCGCGCTACGACGATTTCATACTCGACGATCGCAATCCGGCGGGCACCAATATCGGCGGCCAGCCGCTGACGCGCGCACCCGAATGGAAGGCGTCGGTCGCCGCCGATTATCGCTTCGCGGTGTCGAGCGGGCTCGAGGCCAATCTGCGCGCGTCGGTGAGCATGGAGGACAAATATTATCTCGAGGCGCTGATCCAGCCGGCGCGCATGGCCTATCTGCGCCCTTCCGTGATCAACGTCGATCTGCGTGCCGGCATCGGCCCCGCCGACGGCCGCTGGGAAGTGGCAGCGGTCGTCCGCAACGCGACCAACGAGCGCTATGTCTCGAACCTCCAGAACCTGCTCGGCGGCGCCACGCGCGGCGCCTATTTCGCGCAGCCGCGATATGTCGGCGGCGAAATCTCATTCCGCTACTGACCCAAGGGAGAAGCATGATGTCGATCCGGAATTCGCTGCTGCACGGCCTGATGGCCGCTTCGCTGCTGACGCTGCCATTGTCCGCGCTGCCGGCCCAGGCGCCCGCGCAGCAGACCGATGCCGCGCCGGCGCGCAAGACGGTCGCGCGGGTCAGCATGCTTTCGGCCGATCCCGACCGGCTGCGCCGCTTCTACACCGAGGTGTTCGGTTTCCAGCCGCTGTGGCAGGGCGTGATCGGCGAAGGCGAGAATGCCGAGATGATCGCCAAGGCATGGAAGCTCGACAAGGGCGCACGGCTGAACGGCATGCTGATGCGCGCGCCGCGTGGCGACATGGAATTGCAGGTGACCTATGTCACCGGCCAGACGCTCAAGCCGCTACCGCGTGTCCGCAGCGCCGCGCCCTTTGCCGGGGATCATTATTTCGTGATCCATGTGCCGGATCTCGATGCCGCGCTGGCAAAGATGAAGCCCTTCGACATCGAATTCAATCGCGCGCCGATGAAGATGACCGCCGTCAGCCAGAAGGGCGAAGTCTATGCCGTTTACGAGGCGGTGATCTACGATCCCGAAGGCACGATCGTGATCATCGTGCAGGATGTCTGATACCAAGGTTCGATGAGTATGACTCATCGAACCTTGGCAAAGCCCGCGCGGCGCTTGAGCGTTTCAAGGTGCGGATGCGTCAGCATCCCTGCACCTTCGTATGACGCATCATCGGGCACCGATGGTGTTCGGACGGCGCGGCCCGACGGCCGCGCGCGGACGCCTGAACCAGAAGGTCCAGACCGCGAGCGATCCGAACAGCGCGAGGCCGAGGCCCGACAGCGTCATCAGCAGCCGATGGATCAGCCCGGTGCCCGAGGCGGAATGGAGCGGATAGACGAGGTTGAACGCCTTTGCCTGCCAGGGCAGTGTGGCGGCATCGCGCGTGCCGATCACCTGCCCCGTGGCCGGCGCGAACCACATCATCGTGCGGCCATTGGGCAGCCATTCGAACGGACGCCGCATCCGGATCGCGATCGGTGCACCCGGCTTTGCGGGCAGGATCAGCGCGCGGATCTCCGCATCGGGATAACGCGCATGCGCGGCAAGGATCATTTCATGCCAGTCCAGATCGGGTCCGATCGCGCCCGGCGGTGCGGCCGGGTCGTCCAGCGCCGCCTGGATCACCGCATTGGCGCCCGGTCCGAACAGGATATTCGTGATCGGCCGGAAGATCAGCACCGTCCCGGTCACCAGCGAGAGCAGCAGCAAAGGCGCGAGCAGGATGCCGAGATCGCGATGCTGGCGCACGATCGCGGGGCGGCTCATCCGCTTCGGCCATAGACGGAATTCGAAGCTCTTGCGTGTGCGCCACCACAGGATGACGCCCATCAGCACCAGCGCGAATCCGGCCAGTCCGGCAATGCCGGTCGCCGTCTTGCCCGTGTCGCCCGCGAACAGATAATGATGGAATTCGAACAGCCACAATTCGGGACGGCCCCAGGCGCTGTCCCAGCGCGCGACGGCGTTGCCCGCCCAGTCGACATAGGCGCCGCCGCCGCTGCCCGGCCAGGTGAGGCGCGACAGGCCGAATTCCTCGCCGGCGAACAGGATGCTTCGCGGCCGCGACGCGCCATGCGTCATCACCGCCTGGGCAAGCACGGCGACACGCTCCGCCGATTGCGGGCCGGTCTCGCCGGCATGGGGAAGCATGATCCAGCTGTAGCGATGCACCAGCGCGATGCCGGAAAGGCCGAGCAGCGCCAGCAGCAGCCCGACGGTACCGCCGATCCAGCGATGGAGAAAATCGATCAGCTTCATCACGGCGTGCTCCGATATTCGATCGCCGGCATATCGGTCTCGTCCTTGAGCGCGATGCCGCTGACGCTGCGCGCACGCGCCGCGTTGAGCAGCCAGGCGATCCGGTCCGCCGCCTGATCATAGGACAGGCCGTGCGGCGGGCGGATGTTGGAGACGCAGTTGCGCTCGCTGTCGCGCCGTCCCACGCGCGGCGCCCAGGTGAGATAGGCCCCCAGACTGTCGGGCGAGCTCAGCCCGGGCCGCTCGCCGATGAGCATCAGCACCATCGCGGCGCCCAGCCGCTCTCCGATCTCGTCACCGAGCGCCACGCGCGCCTGGCGCGCCAGTACCACCGGCGCGATCCGCCAGCCGGACAGGCGATCGCGCAGCACCGCGACCAGCGCCGGGGCGTGTGCGTGCACGGCATGGGCGGACAGGCCGTCGCCGACGACCAGTGCCAGATCATGGCCCTGCCCCGCTGCATAGCCGAGCGCGGAAGCGGAGTCGGGATCGAGCGCGCGGCCAAGATCGGGGCGCTTCAGATAGGTTTCGCGCGTGCCGGCCCGGCTTTGAACGGACAGCGTCTCGCCGCCGATCATCTGCGCCAGCGTGTCGCCATCCATTGCCAGGTGCACGGCGTCACGTGCGCAGGCATGGTCGAGCTGGAAAGCGAGCATCGGCGCGGTCGGCAGCGCCGCACCGCTGCGGCCCAACGCGATCCGCGCCTGGGTCGCCGCGCGCAGCCGCGCCGCCGGGCTGTCGTCGACCGGCAGCGTCATAGCGGTGGCGGCAGCAACCGGGCCGCCTCGTCGGGGGAAAGCCGGCGCGGCAATCCGTCGGCCTCGACCAATCCCATCTCGCGCTGCCACGCCGCGAATTCGGGCGCGGGCGCCAGCCCCAGCGTGCGCCGCAGATACAGCGCGTCGTGGAAACTGGTCGACTGATAGTTGAGCATGATGTCGTCCGACCCGGGCACGCCGATCACGAAATTCACCCCGGCGACGCCAAGCAGGGTCAAGAGCGTGTCCATATCGTCCTGATCCGCCTCGCAATGATTGGTGTAGCAGACGTCGACGCCCATCGGCAGCCCAAGCAGCTTGCCGCAGAAATGATCCTCCAGCCCGGCGCGGACGATCTCCTTGCCGTCATAGAGATATTCGGGGCCGATGAACCCGACCACGGTGTTGACGAGCAGCGGATCGAACGCGCGCGCGACCGCATAGGCGCGCGCCTCCATCGTCTGCTGGTCGATACCGTGATGCGCGTCGGCGGACAGCGCCGCACCCTGGCCGGTCTCGAAATACATGACATTGTCGCCGATCGTGCCGCGGCCGAGCGACAGCGCCGCATCATGTGCCTCACGCAGCAGCGCCAGCGTGACGCCGAAGCCCTGATTGGCCGCTTCCGATCCGGCGATCGACTGGAAGACGAGATCGACCGGCGCGCCCTGTTCGATCGCGAGGATGCTGTTGGTCACATGGGTCAGCACGCAGCTCTGCGTCGGGATCGCATAACGCTGACGCAGATCCTCAAGCAGGCGCAGCAGTTCGCCCGCGCGCTGCACGCTGTCGCTCGCCGGATTGATGCCGATCACCGCATCGCCCGATCCGAGCAGCAGGCCGTCGAGCGTCGATGCCGCGATCCCCATCGGATCGTCGACGGGATGATTGGGCTGCAACCGCACCGCCAATGTGCCGGCAAGGCCGATCGTGCTGCGGAAACGCGTGACCACGCGCGTCTTGGCGGCGATCGCGATCAGATCCTGGTTGCGGCAGAGCTTGGACAGCGCCGCGACCATCTCCGGCGTCAGCCCCGGCGCCAGCGTGGCGAGCATTGCGCCGTCGACCGTTTCGGACAGCAGCAGGTCGCGCAGTCCGCCCACCGTCAGATGCGCGACGGGCGCGAAGGCGGCGACATCGTGGCTGTCGACGATCAGCCGCGTCACCTCGTCCGCTTCATAGGGGATCAGCGCTTCGTCGAGAAAGGCGCGCAAGGGCAGGTCCGCCAGCAAGTGGCGCGCGGCGACGCGTTCGCGCATGTCGGCGGCCGCCAGGCCCGCCAGCACATCGCCCGACCGAAGCGGGGAGGCCGCGGCCAGCAGCGCCTTCAGGTCCGCAAAGCGATAGCGCGTGCCGCCCAAATCGATCGCGAAGCTCATCCTATCCGTCCAGCAGCAGCGTATCCTCGGCGCGGAAGGCCAGGTGGATCGCGCCGGGTTCGAAAAGCTGTTCCGACTCCGCCTGGATCCGCTGATCCCCGATCGCGATCGTATAGCCGTGGCGCGCGCCGAGATAGGTGCGATCGACGATCGTGCCGGTCAGGCTGTTCTCGCCATCGAGCGGTGCCGCCGACAGCCGCAGATGCTGCGGGCGGATGGTCACCATCAGCGCGGCGGCCGATGTCGGCGCCGCCGTCGCCGCGGTAACCAGCCTTATGCCGTCCGCCGTCTCGACCAGCGCCCGCCCATTGCCGTCGAGCGCGACGAAATGCACCGGCAGGAAATTGCCCGCGCCGATGAAGTCTGCGACGAAGCGCGTCGCCGGGCGGCGATAGATGCGTTCGGGCGTGTCGAGCTGGACGATCCTGCCCGCCTGCATCACCGCGATCCGGTCGCTCATCGCCAGCGCCTCTTCCTGGTCGTGGGTGACGTAGAGCGTGGTGAGGCCGAGCTGCCGCTGAAGCTGTTTCAGCCAGTCGCGCGCCTTGTGCCGCAGCTTGGCGTCGAGATTGGAGAGCGGCTCGTCGAGCAGCAGCAGCGAGGGGCGGAAGACGAGCGTGCGCGCCAACGCGACGCGCTGCTGCTGCCCGCCCGACAATTCGTGCGGCAGCCGCTCGCCAAGACCGGTCAGGTCGACCAGCGCCAGCGCCTCTTCGATGCGCACTGCCTGGTCGGCCTTGGGCACTTTGCGCAGCTTCAAGGGGAAAGCGAGATTCTGGCGCACCGTCATGTGTGGCCACAGCGCATAGGACTGGAAGACCAGGCCGATGCCGCGCCGCTCCGCCGGCACGTCGATCCCCGCCGCCGCGTCGAAAAAGACGCGCTCGCCGACGCGGATCGTGCCCTCGGTCGGGCGGTCGAGCCCGGCCAGCGCGAAGAGCGTGGTCGACTTGCCGCAGCCCGACGGCCCCAGCAGGGTGACGAACTCGCCCTCCGCGACGTGCAGGCTGACATCGTCGAGCGCGCGGACCGCGCCATAATGTTTGCCCAGATTGTCGATGACGACCTCAGACATCGCGATGCGTCCTC
Source organism: Sphingobium sp. (assembly GCA_030148625.1). The sequence continues at coordinate 27,457 of JASBTC010000331.1, forward strand.
GTGAAGCGATTGGCGATCAGCACGAACGCCAGGGTAATGAGAAGCTGGATCACCGAAAGCGCCGCGACCGCGCCGCCTTCGCCCTCCGCCCAGAAGGACAGCATGGTGGTGCCGATGATCTCGGCCCCCGGCGCATAGAGGAAGACGGCGGCCGAATATTCCTTGAGGAAGCTCAGGAACAGCAGCGTATAGGCCGCGAACAGCGCCGGCTTGGTCAGCGGCAGGATGATCCGCGTCACTGCCGTCCACCAGTCCGCGCCGAGCGACCGTGCGCTCTGGTCCAGTTCCGGCCCGATCTGCATCAGCGCCGGCGCGATCGCACCATAGGCGGTTGGAATGCCGCGCATGGTGAAGGCGATCATCAGGATCCAGATCGTGCCCGAAAGCGCGCCGATGAAAGGCAGCAACAGCATCGCCCAGAAGAAACCGATGCCCGCGACGATCCCCGGCATCGCGCGCGGATAAAGCGCGACATATTCGAGCACCCGGGCAAAGGGGAAGGTCGAACGGCGGATGACCAGCGCGATCACCGCGATCAGCACGGTCGCGACCAGCCCGCCGACACCCGCGATCACCACGCTGTTGACGATCGCGCGGACATGGACCGGATAATCGAAGATGCTCTGGAAATTCTCCAGGGTCAGCAGGTCGAACGGCGACAGCAACGGCGTGAGGAAAGTGGTGAAGGCGCGCAGCAGCACCGCCGCCATCGGCAGCAGCACGCCGACGAGCAGATAGAGCGCGAGCAGGGCGGAGACGACATAACCGCCCGCGCCGAGATCAATCCGCTTGGGCCGTTGCGACTTCCCCTTGACCGACACGAACCGCCCGGCGCGGCGCAGCAACAGCCCCTGCACGACAAGCAACAGTGTCACGATCACCAGCAGCAGCGAGGCGGCGGCGCCGATCATGCCATAATCGGGCGTGATCGCGCCGAGCCCCTTGCTGTAGAGGAAGGTGGTGAAGAACTCGATCCCGACCGGCCGGCCGAAGATGAGCGGGATCGCCAGCGTTTCGAGCGAACCGATAAAGACCAGGATCGCGCTGTAGGTGATCGGCGGGCGCAGCATCGGCAGCGCCACCGACCACAGGATCCGGAACGGCCCCGCGCCGACGCTGCGCGCGGCATCCTCCAGCGTGGCATCGGCCATGCGCGCATTGCTGGCGCAGAACAGATAGACCACGGGCGCCTGGGTGACGCCGCCCAGGATCGCCATGCCGGGCACCGAATACATATCCCAGAGCGGCACCCCGAAGATGCGCTCGCCGAGCAGGGTGAAATAGCCGGCCGGGCCGTAGAGCGTGTACCAGGAAAAGGCGGTGACGAGCTGCGAGATGTAGAGCGGCCACATCAGCAGGTTGCGCAGCATATTGCGCCCGGGCAGCTTGGTGCGTTCGAGAAACAGGGTGAAGGCGACGCCCGCCAGCACCGCGATCACCGTCGCCAGCACCGCGAAGACGAACGAATTGTGCAGCACCGCATGGAAGTCCGGATCGCCGAACAGCCGGACATAATTGGCGAAGCCGGGCACCGCCCCCGCTTCGTAGAGCGGCCGGTCGAGAAAGGATTGCCACAGGATCGGTCCAAGCGGCGCGACCACCAGCAGCAGCGTCAGCAGCGCGACACCCCATTGGATTGCCAGCGCGCGGCGGGGCCAGCCGGCCACAGGATCGCGGGAGGCTGCGATGTTCATGTCCGCACCGGTGCGAAGACGCGCTTCCAGCGCGCGATGAACCCCGGATAGTCGGCGATCAGCCGCCGGTCATAACCGACCAGCACGATCGGCGCGGTGCCGCCGAGCCGGCGGACGATGCCGTCGATCGTCAGGAACGGCACCTCGCGCTCGCCGATGTCGCGCCGGCAAGGTGTCAGCCCGCCATTGGCCGCAGCGATCTGCCCGGTGCGCGACAGCAGCCAGTCGAGCACCAGCCGCGATCCCGCCGGGGTGCGCGTCGCTTTGGTGATCGCCATGCCGCGCAGCGCCAGCGGAGTGCCGTCGCGGCACAATGTCCAGTCGAGCAGCTGCGCGCGGCCCTTGGTGCGCATCTGCGGCAGCACCGTCATCGCCGAGACATGGAAGCCGGCGAGATATTCGCCGGTCGTGACCTTGTCCAACATCGTCGCCCCGCCGGTTTCGAGGCGCGTATAGGGCGCCAGCCGCTGCATCAGATCCCAGCCGCCGGGCTTGCCCGCGACGATCGCGGCGCGCTGCAGCGCATATGCGAGCGCATGGCTGGCCGCGTCATAGGTGGTGATGCGGTGGCGGAACTTGCGCGGATTGGTGGCGGCGATTTGCGCCAGATGCCGCAGCCCGGTCGGACGCAGCGGCGGATCGAGCAAAGCCTTGTTGTAGATGAGCAGCATCGGATCCGCCGACAGCGTGTAGAGCCCTGGGAAAGGAAGGCTCCAGCCGGGCAGCGCCGCGATCTGGCTGCTGCGATAGGGCAGCACCTGCCCGCGTCCGACCAGGCGCAGCCACGCGTCGGGCGCATTGCTGATCAGCATGTCGGCGCTGCGGCGGCCCGCCGCGCTTTCGGCATAATAGCGTTCGAACAGCTCGGTCGGCCCCATGTCGATCGTCTCGATCGCGAGCGTCGGATAGGCTTGGCGCAATCCGGCGAGGACCGGACGCCAATTATATTGCGACATGTTCGAATAGATGCGCACCGGGGGCTCGCGCCGTGCGGCTGCAACGAGGCGCGTATCCGCTTCGGCGCGTTGTTCGGCGCCCCCGGCGAGCAGCGTCGCGGCGCCGCCCGCTATCAGCATCCGGCGCGAAAGCGTTCCGCTGCCTTCGTCCATCGCCGTCATGCCGCAAGCGCGGCGAGCGCCGCATTGCGAAGAAAGCCGGCATCCGCACCCAGCGTCGCGAAGCGATAGCCGCGCTCGAACAGCGCAGCAGCACCATGACCAGGCAGGATCGTCCCGCCCAGCGCGACGCCGCTTTCAACGATGCGCCGCTCGGCTTCGCGCCACAGATCGAGAAAGCCGGGATCGTCCCAACGCCCCGCCAGGCCGATGCTTGCCGACAGGTCAAGCGGGCCGATGAAAAACATGTCGATGCCCGCAACCTTCGCCATCTCGGGGATCGCTTGAACCCCGGCGGTGGATTCGATCATCGCGACGATCAGCGTCTCGCTGGCGGCATGGGCGGGATAATCGTCGGCATAGGCGCCCCAGCCCGACGCGCGCGACACGGTATAATGCAGCCCGCGCACGCCATGCGGCGGATAGCTCGCCGCCGCGACCAGCCCGGCCAGATCCTCGGCGCGCTCGACACAGGGCAGCAGCAGCCCTTCGGCACCGCTGTCGAGCACCGGCTTCACCGTTTCGGGCCGTCCGTCGGGCACGCGCACCAGCAGGGTCGGCTGGGTGCCGCCATTGGCGGCGCGCAGCTGGTCGGTCATCGCGCCGATGCCGGTGCTGCGATGCTCCAGATCGGCGATCAGCGCGTCGAACGGCAGATGCGAGAGCAGTTCCGCCGCAGGCGGACTGCCCATGAACAGCCAGCAGCCAAGCGATGGCGCGCCGGCCGCCAGCCGGCGCTTCAGGCGATTAGCGCGCAACATCGCCGAGCGTTTCGGCAAAAAAAGCCATCGCCTGCCGCACAAGCGGCTCATATTCATGCGCCGTATCTTCGACCAGATCGAGCCGCACATCGATGTCCGACGCGCGCAGCGCATCGTGCAGCGCGCCGATCCGCTCGACCCTTGTGTCGCCGGTGTCGTTGGCACCGTCCATCCAGTGCGCACTGCCCGGCCGGTGCGTGATTTCCCAGGTCTCGACATCGCGCGTGCCGACGGCGAGATGGACGGGCACCGCGCGCATCGCCGGCAGGTTGAGCGGGCGACCGAAGCGTGCCTCCATATCGGCGACGCCGACCCACCAGGAGCGATCCGGATCGGGCAATGTCGGCGATCCCGGCGCGCAGACCGACACGGCCGACAGGCGTTCAGGATAGAGATAATAGAAACGATGCGCGAAATGCGCCCCGCCCGAAAAGCCGAACAGGCCGAAACTTGTGTCGGTGACGCCGTATTTCGCGGCGACCTCATCGATCATGGCCAGCAACACATGATCGAACCGGATACCGCGATATTCGATATATTTATAGTTGTCGCGATCGTTCGGGTCATCGATCCCGCACGGAAAGAGCGGCGCGAGGATGATCAGGTTCAGCCGGTCGGCGAGCGCCGTGAAGCTGTCGCGAACCACCTGGTTGCCGCGCCCGGTGCCATGCACCGCGACGAGCATACGCCGCGTCGCCGGATCCCCGTCGCGGGGAACATAGAGGCAATAGGAGAAGCGCTGATCCATCGCGCAGGCTGTGGCGGGCGTCGCCCCCAGATCATAAGGCGAAAGGCTGGGCGGCTGGGTCGACGGGGTCATGCGGTTCCTCTCGGCAGCCGGCACGAACGGCCGGCTGCCTTCATTCGGGTCTGTCGGGATATGCGAACGCTCAGTAGTTGACGCCGAGCTTCACATAGACGGTCCGCCCCTCGGCCTTGGTGTAGAGCTCGTTGCGGTTGATGAGCTGTGCCGAGACCGAGAAATAATCCTCGTTGAGCAGGTTGTTGACGCCGACGCTCACATCGAAGGGATCGGCCTTGAACTTGGTCGACAGATCGATGCGATCGGTCGGGCGAATGCGGCCGGTGTAGAAATTGCCCGCCGCCGAGCCGGGAAAGGCATTGCGCGAGCCCGAGTGATTATATTGCAGGCGCACCGACCAGTCGGTGGTGATGTCGTGATCGACCGCGAGGTTGAACTGGTCGGGCCCGATGCGGCGATTGGTGAGCGGCGTATCGAGCTTGCCGTCCTTGTTCGCGTCGCGGCGCCCCTGATTGTGCGAATAATTCGCCATCCACCGGGTGCTGGTTGCGATGGTGCCGCTCAGGCTGACTTCCCAGCCCTGCACCTTTTCCTTTTCGCGCAAGGTCAGCGCCTCGGTGGGGTTGACCGTGTCGATCACGAAGTCCGTCCCGAAATCGGCGGTGCTGATATAATAAGCGGCGGAATAGCTGATGCCGGCGATCTTGCCGCGCACGCCGATCTCGTAATTGTTCACGAGCTGCGGCTCCGGACGGAAACCGTTGAGGTTGGGTGCGACCACGCTGCGCAGCGGCGATCCGATATCGGGGATCGAGAAACCCTGGGAGAAGCCGCCGAACAGCTCCAGCTCGGGCCCGACCCGCGCCTTCAGACCGATATTCACCGGCGTCGCGCTGTATTTGAGCTTGCCCCCGGCGACATGGACATTGGTGAGGCCGGCGACGAAATCGTCGATGTCGAGCGTGAATTCGTCATGACGGATGCCCGCATTGAGCGACAGCCAGGGCGTGATCGGTTTGTCGATCTGGATGAACGCCGCATAGTTCATCTGCTTGAGCGGCGGGGTGAAGGTGCGCCCGTCGCCCGGCTTGTCGGTCAGCGGGATCAGCGGCTGTTCGGTCGTGTCGCGCGCGATATCGACGCCCCACAGGAAATAGCCATCGCCCAGCCCGAGCGTTTCGAACTGCGTCTTGAAATCGGCCTGGAGGCCGGTCTTCTTCGAATTGATCGTGGTCTGCGTGCCGCCCAGTCGCGCGGCGTTGAACGAGAACACCGAATAGCTGCTGAGATGATAGAGCTGGGCGTGGAAGGTGCCGAGCAGATTGTCGTTGAAATAGGCGAGATAGCCCATGACGTTGCGGTTGATCGGATCGATCGCGCGCGGATCGTAGCTGCCGCGCACCGCGCGCACCTTCTGCCCCAGCGCAACATTGCCGCCTGTGGGAATGAAGTCGCTGCGCTGGTGCTGGTCGTAATAGTTGAACATCGCCTCAAGGCGCTGCCCGCCGAAATTATAGCCGACCTTGCCGAAGAAGTTCCAGATATCGGAATCGGCGATGCCGCCGAAATTCTGCGGATCGGGCGGCAGGCGATCGCCCTCGGCATCGAACTGGCCGTTCACCCGCTCATAGCTGCCGGCGAAAGTGACGTCGAAATCGCCGATCGCCCCGGATCCGCTCTGCAGGATCATGGGATTGAGGCTGTCGCCGACATTCTGGGTGGAAAAGCCCAGCCCGGCTTCGGTGCGGAAGGTCCAGGCATCGCCCGCCTTGCCGCGCTTCGTGACATAGTTGATGATACCGCCGGCGCCGCCCTGGCCATAAATGGCGGAAGCGCCGCGGATCACTTCGATCGCGCCGATCGCGGTGGGGGCGATCAGGCGCAGGTCGCGACCGCCGTCGCGCAGCGGGTTGGAGACCGGCACGCCGTCGACGAAGATGCGCAGCGGACGGCCGCGCAGGCCCTGTTCGACATTGGCCGCGGTGTTGCTCGATGCGGACAGGCCCGGAACCGAAAAGGCGAGCACGCTGCCAAGGTCGCGCGTCGTCGCCAGTTGGCTTTCGAGCTGCGCGGCGTTGACCACGGTCGAGGATCCCGGGAAATCGGCGATGGTTTCGCCAAGCCGGGTGGCCGTGACGACGATGTCGCCATCGCCCTCTTCCGCCTCGGCCACCGCCTGGGCATGCGCCGCCATCGGCAGTGCCGCGAGCGCCGTCGTCATCATCAGAATCTTCAGTCCGCGCATAATCTCACCCCTTCCCTGTCCCCACGCCCGAAAACCTTGATTCTCCGGTGTCGCTCACATTGGCTACTATTTGTAGCCAATTTCAGCAACAGAAATCTCATAGGGACGAAACATCGTGCAAAAATCGTTCCAGAACAGTGAAATAGGTATCAGGTTCTTCGTAGAACGGCATGTGCGAACTGTGCGGGAATATATGGATTCGCGACGATGGCAGTGCCGCATGCATGCGCATCGAGCAGGCGGGCGTCAGTTCGTCGTACCGGCCGCACAGCACCAGGCACGGCGCCTGGATCGCGCCCATGTCAGGCACGCGATTCCAGTCCTTCATATTGCCGGTATAGGTGAACTCGTTCGGCCCCTGCATCGTTTCGTACGGCGCCATGTTCCAGTCGGCGAGCGCATCGGTCAGCGTCGCCGGCCATTCGGCCAGACGGCAGACATGACGATGGTTGAGCAGGGTGATCGCCGCCTGATATTCGGGATGGTCGATCGAGCCCGCCGCCTCGTGCGCGGTCATCATCGTCACCGTCTCTCCGCCCAGCGCCAGCCGCAGCCGGCCGAGTTCGGAGACGAGGTGCGGAATATCGCACGCGCCGTCGGCGACGATATAGCTCTTCACGCGATCGGGATGGGTCAGCGCATATTCGGTGCCCAGCCACGTCCCCCAGCTATGCCCGAGGAAATGCACGCGATCCGCGCCGAACGCCGCGCGCACCTGATCGGCCTCGTCGACATAGCGTTCGAGCGTCCAGAGAGACCGGTCGTCGGGCCGGTCGGAATCGCCGCAGCCGAGCTGATCCCAGGTGATCACGCGCCAGCCCTTCGCCGCGAGTCGGGCATGGGGTGCGCGCAGATACAGGCTCGGCAGTCCCGGCCCGCCATTGGCCAGCATCAGCGTCTCCGGCCCGTCACCGTAGCAATAGCCCATCACCATATGTCCGCCGGCGAGGCGGATCGGCAGGCGTGTCGCTTCGATCGTCATTGCGCCACCGTCCCGACGGCAAAGTCGCGCCCCTTGGCAAGCGATGGGATCGCGGCGCGGAACCGGTCGACCTCGGCCAGATCGAGATCGGCGAGGATCACCGCCGGCGCATCGCCGGCGCGCGCCATCACCCCTCCCCAGGGATCGATGATCATCGACTGGCCATGGCTGACGCGACCGGGATAATTGTCGCCGCACTGGGCGGCGGCGATCACGAAGCAGCCGGTCTCGATCGCGCGCGTGCGCAACAGGGGTTCCCAATGGAGCGGCCCGGTATAGTTACTGAACGCGGCGGGCGTCGCGATCACCCGGGCGCCGCCCTGGCCCAGCGCGCGCAGCAATTGCGGGAAACGGATATCGTAGCAGATGCTGAGCCCCAGCCCGACGCCATCGAGATCGGCGACCACCGCCGTGCCGCCAGGGCGGTAGAAATCCGACTCGCGCGAGGATTCGCCATTGGGCAGATCGATGTCGAACAGATGGATCTTGTCGTAGCGCGCAGTGATGACGCCTTCGGGCGAGAAGACCAGGGTCCGGTTGACGACGGCATCGTCGGCGGAGCGGACCGAGACCGAACCGGCGAGCAGCCAGCGCCCTAACTCGCGCGAGAGGCGCGTGAAGCTCCGCACCGCCGGATGATCCTCTTCGGGCCGCGCATAAGCATGCATTTCCGCCGCGGTCGGCACCAGACAGTCAAAGGCTTCCGGAAAGGCGATCCATTGTGCGCCCTTGCCTGCAGCCTCCCGCGCCGCCGCTTCGGCCGCGGCGAGATTGGCCGCCACGTCGGGCGTCGCGCACATCTGCACCGCGGCGACGCGTAGCGTCTTCCCCTCATCGATCACGATCTCGTCTCCCTCGGAAAATTGCCAGCCGCCGCTGGCCAGCGCGCCAGACAGATGCTAGAAAAGTTGCTCGTTATTGGCAGCAAAGATTGGCTACTATTGTGCGCAAGTCAACGGCGAAGACGCCGGAGGAGAGTCGCGGCGTCACCAGCCTGCTCGAGGCCGACCTGATCGCGGGCATGTTCAGGCCCGGAGAATGGCTGAAACAGGCCGATATCGAGACGATGTACAATGCGCACCGCTTCGACGTGCGCATGGCGCTGCTCGACCTGAAGACGCGCCACCTGATCGAGCATATCCCCAATCGCGGCTATCGCGTCATCAACCTGACCGAGCGCGAGCGCGAGGACCTGATCCATACGCGCACGGTGCTGGAAACGGCGGCGGTGCGGCTTGCGGTGAAGCATCGCGACGAAGAGGATCTGCTCGAATTGCGCACGCTGGTCGAACGCTTCGAAAATGCGATCGACACAGGCGAGATGGAGATGTTGCGCGATCTCAATTTCACTTTCCACGATCGCTTCTACGCGACCTGCGGCAACCGCATCCTGGCTGGCGAAATCACCGCGATGCGCCAGCGCGGCCTGCCCGGCGCACGCGGCTGGCGCTCACACGCCTCGATCCGCCAGAGCAACCAGGACCATGCCGAGATGGTGCGGCTGCTGGAAGCGCGCGACGCCGATGGGCTGGTCGCACTGGTCGACCGCCACCTCAATCGCTGGCGCGAAGGCGGCACCGTACTCGCGACCGCGCAGTTCGAGGCTTAGCAGCCAGTCTCAAGCGCCGAAGCGCGTCTCCAGCATGCGCCAGTCGGCGCGCAGCCCGCTGACGTTACCGCCATAAGGGCGCGGAATGTCGCGCATCACGTTCCAGCTCTCGATATCGAGATGGACCCAGTCGAGCGCTGGCGGGACGAACTCCGCCAGGAACAGCGCCGCCGCGATGCTCGATATGCCATGTTCGGGCGGCGGAAAATTGGTGAGCTGCGCAGCCTCGGCACGGATCGACGGCCGATAGCCGGCATGGAGCGGCAAGCGGCACAGGGCGTCTTGCGTTTCCGCTGCGGCGCGCAGCAGTGCGGCACCGGTCTCGTCCCGCCGCGCGAACAAGGCGGCGATATCCGGCCCGAGCCCGGTCGTCGTCAGGCTCGCGAAATCGATCAGCAGCGCCGGCTGTTCCTCGGCGGCGAGCGCAAGCGCATCAGCGAGCAGGATCCGCCCCTCATAATCGGTGTTGGCGATCTCGATGGTCTGCCCGTTGCGGTTGCGGACCACGTCGCCAGGCATGACCGATGTCGCGGAGGGCAGATTGTCCACTGCGGGGATCAGCACGCGCAGCGATATGTTCAGCCCGGCCTCCATGACCAAAGCCGCGAGCGCCAGGACATGCGCGGCGCCCGCCATGTCGCTTTTCATCATCGCGATCTCGGGCTGGCGCTTGAGATCGAGTCCGCCGGCATCGAAACAGACGCCCTTGCCCACCAGGGCCACGCGCGGCGCGTCCGGATCGCCCCAGCGCAGATCGATCAACAGCGGCGGACGGTTGCTACCCTTGCCCACCGCGAATATGCCGGGCAGGCCGTGCGCGACCAGCGCCTCCCCCCGGACGATCGCAACCTGCGCACCGTGACGCTCCGCCAGATGGCTGGCCTCGGCGGCGAGTTCGTCGGGCCCGAGTTCGCCGCCGGGCATGTCGATGAGATCGCGGGCCCAGCGCTCCATATCGGCAAGCACGGCGATCGCCGGATCGAGACGCGCAGGCCAGGCCAGCATGGGGCCGACCGCCCCCGCGCAGCCATGGCTGCCCAGCGCCCAGCCGATCGCAATCGCCCCGACCGGCCCATCTTCGTCGCGCAACCGGTAAAGCCCGGCCGGCAATCGGCGCACCGACAACGCATAGGTGGCCGGATCGGTCGGCGCGCCCTTGCCGGTGCCGACGAGCATTTCAGATGGCTCACCTTTGTTGTCTGGCAGGAGCAGATATTCGCCCATGCGCGCCCGGAAACCCGACATGCGCAGCCAGGAACCGATATGCGATCCAGCTTCGTCCGGCAGGTGCGGCAGATCGTGGCTGGACACGAATCGGACCGCGATGCCGCCCGTCGCTTCGGAAAAACACCAGGATCGCGAGCAAGGTTCATATTGGCGCATATTTTGGCTACTACAATATTCGCAATGGCCACGCAAACCGGCGGGGCGACGACACCCGTGCAATCCGGGGTTTGACTCCGCCTTCGGTCGGGCGCAGCCTCGGGGGACTGGAGCAAGGATGAATCGGGCCATATCCCCCCATGCCGACATCGTGTTCGACACGGTGCAGTCGACGACCAGCGCGGCGGTTTCGCCGGTGGCCGCATCCTGGTGCCGTTCCGCGCTTCATCACGGCCTCGATCCCACCGACGGACGCACGCGCGAACTGATCGACGAATCGTCGCTGCGTGCGCTGCGCGATGCGCATCGCCCCTTGCTGGACGTGGCCAATCCCGTGCTCGACCAGATGTTCCGCTCGGTCGGACGGTCGGGGTGCGGCGTGATCCTGAGCGACGCGCACGGCGTGATCCTCGAACGCCGGATCGGCGCCGGAGACGATCGCGAATTCTCGCAGGCCGGACTCGCCGATGGCGCCCGCTGGGCCGAGGCGGAGGAAGGCACCAATGGCATCGGCACCTGCCTGTTCGAGGACAGGCCGGTGGTGATCCATCGCGACCAGCATTTCGCGAGCCGCAATATCGGGATCAGCTGCATGGATGCCCCCGTCCATGATCCGCACGGACGGCTGGTCGCCGCACTCGATATCTCCACCTGCCGCGACGATCACGGTTCGGCGATGGCGGAGATCATTATCGCATTCGTCCGCGACGCGGCACGGCGAATCGAGCGCGACTATTTCTGCAGCCATTTCGAAGGCACGCGGATCATCTTCCTGGCCGACGATCCAACGCACGGCACGGCATTGCTCGCCGCCGACCGCGACGATCTGGTGGTCGGTGCAAGCCGGGCGGCGCGGCTGAAGCTGGGCCTGGACGATGCGGTGCTCGCCGATCCGCGCCCGCTCGACCAATTGCTCGGGCGCGGGGAATCACCATCGTTCGAGGATGGCGACCGCGCGGTCCTGCGCCGTGCGCTCGCCCAGGCCGGCGGCAATGCAAGCAAGGCGGCGCAGCTGCTGGGGATCGGCCGCGCGACACTCTACCGGCGCATGTCGCGCTCGGGCCTGCGCCAATGACGCGATGCGCCGGCCACCTGTCTCGATATTGAGACAGTTGGAGGCCGGCGTTTCGGAGCGGCGCTTCCGCGCTGCACGCCATCGACGCTAATCTCGCCCGCGACGCCGGCAAACGGCAGTTTCTTGGGAAGAGGACAAGCTGATATGGACATGATCGTTCAGGATCGCGCTTCAACGCTGAAGGCGCCGTTCGCCGCGCGCTACGACAATTTCATCGGCGGCCAATGGGTGGCGCCGAAATCGGGCCGCTATTTCGAGAATATCTCGCCCGTCACCGGCAGGCCCGTCGGCGAGGTGGCCCGATCGGACGCCGCCGATATCGAGGCAGCGCTCGACGCCGCGCATGCCGCCAAGGACGCCTGGGGCCGCACCTCCGCCGCCGAGCGCGCGCTGATCCTCAACCGCATCGCCGACCGGATGGAGGAAAATCTCGAAGCGCTCGCGCTCGCCGAGACCTGGGACAATGGCAAGCCGATCCGCGAGACCACCGCCGCCGACATTCCGCTGGCGATCGACCATTTCCGCTATTTCGCGGGTGCGATCCGCGGCCAGGAGGGATCGATCGGGGAGATCGACCAGGACACCATCGCCTATCATTTCCACGAACCGCTGGGCGTGGTCGCGCAGATCATCCCCTGGAACTTCCCGATCCTGATGGCGGCATGGAAGCTCGCCCCGGCGCTCGCCGCGGGCAATTGCGTGGTGCTGAAGCCCGCCGAACAGACGCCGGCATCGATCATGGTGTTGATAGAGCTGGTCGGCGATCTGCTGCCGCCGGGCGTGCTCAACATCGTCAACGGCTTCGGCCTGGAAGCGGGCAAGCCGCTCGCTTCGTCGAACCGGATCGCCAAGGTCGCCTTCACCGGCGAGACCTCGACCGGCCGGCTGATCATGCAATATGCCAGCGCCAATCTGATCCCGGTCACGCTGGAGCTGGGTGGCAAGAGCCCCAACATCTTCTTCGAGGATGTCGCGCGCGAGGACGACGATTTCCTCGACAAGGCGATCGAGGGCTTCGTGATGTTCGCGCTCAACCAGGGCGAGGTCTGCACCTGTCCCAGCCGCGCGCTTGTCCATGAACGCATCTACGACCGGTTCATGGAACGCGCGCTCAAGCGCGTCGAGGCGATCATCCAGGGCAATCCGCTTGATCCCGCAACGATGATCGGTGCCCAGGCCTCGTCCGAACAATGCGAGAAGATCCTGAGCTATATCGATATCGGCAAGCAGGAAGGCGCCGAGTTGCTGATCGGGGGCGCGGCCGCCGATCTGGGCGGCGAATTGTCGGGCGGCTATTATGTGCAGCCGACGGTGTTCAAGGGCCATAACGGCATGCGGATCTTTCAGGAGGAGATTTTCGGGCCGGTGCTGTCGGTCGCGACCTTCAAGGACGAGACCGAAGCGCTCGAGATCGCCAACGACACGCTCTACGGCCTGGGCGCAGGCGTCTGGAGCCGCGACGCCAATACCTGCTACCGCTTCGGCCGTGCCATCCGCGCGGGCCGCGTCTGGACCAATTGCTATCACGCCTATCCCGCGCACGCGGCGTTCGGCGGTTACAAGCAATCGGGCATCGGGCGCGAAACCCACAAGATGATGCTCGACCATTATCAGCAAACCAAGAATATGCTGGTCAGCTACAGCCCCAAGAAGCTCGGCTTCTTCTGACCGGCCTGGGCGGTCCGGCGATCAAGAGTGATTTCGAGGCAGGTGGAATCACCTGCCGACTCGGAAATCACGGAGAACAAGGGAAGTCGAGAGTCGATCCGGTGCAACCCGAACCGGATAGACGCTAGCATCACGCCCTCCCGGCGCCGAACGTGA
>JASBTC010000333.1 GCA_030148625.1 Sphingobium sp.
AAACCGCGGCGCCGGCTTCGGCCGCCTCACGCTCCATCAGCGTTCCCAAACTCCCTCCGGCCGCGTTCGGCACCATTCCAGCCTCTCTCCACAATTCCCCGGCCGGTCGGGCCGGTGGTCAAGTTGGTACTATATAGGTTATATTGGTCTCATCAAGATGTATGTTCGAGCCGATCAGATTTTGATGATCCAGCCCTTGCGCCGCAGCCACTCCATCGCGGCCCAGATCAGCACGATGTAGATCAGGACCGGGAACAGCGAGGCGATGGGGTCGCCGATCGCCGCGCGTGTGGCGTGGAAGGGGAGCAGCAGCACGTCCCAGGTGACGACGCCTGAGGTGACCTGGTGCAGTGTGTAGGCGGCGATGGCATTGGCGCCGAAGGCCAGCATCGCGGTCGCGGCGATGCCGGGTGCGCGCCCTTCGCGGTCGAGGACGTGGTGCAGCGCCGCGAGCGTGAGTACCGTGATGCCGGCCGTCACCAGCACGAAGGGGCTGGACCAGATGTCCTTGACGATCGGGAAGGCGAAGCTCCAGGCGATACCCGCCGCGAGCATGGCGGCGCCGGCCGCGAGGAGCAGGCGGGTACGCTGGCCCTCGCGCTTGAGCAGCAGCTCGCCGATCGCAATGCCGATCAGCCCCTGCGCAATTGCGGGCAGGGTGCCGAGAATGCCCTCGGGGTCATAGCCTTCGGGCCCCTTCACATAGAGGTGGTTGCCCAGCAGCACGCGATCGACCGATGCGACGAAATTATGCCCGCGCTGCCAGATGTCGTTCGGCAGGCCGTCAAGGGCGGGAAGCAGGGCCAGCGGCCAGTATCCGATCAGCAGCACCGCGATCAGCGCCATGCGCACCCGCGGCCCGGCGAACAGGAAGAGCAGTGCGCACGCGCCATAGACCAGGCCGATTCGCTGGAGCACGCCGAACAGCCGCCAGTCGCGGTCGCCGAAATCGGCGAACCAGTAGAGGTTGGAGAGGATGAAGCCGAGCAGGATCAGCCGCCCGGTGCGGCTCAGGATCGGGCCGGTCGGCGCACCGGTTGCCGCGCGCTGCCGCAGCGAGAAGGGGATCGCGATACCGACCATCGTCAGGAACGCCGGGAACACCAGATCCGCCAGCGTCAGCCCCTCCCAGGATTTGTGCAGCAGGATCGGCGCGACATCCGCCTCGGCGCCATATTTCATCCCGGCCGCCGCGTTGACGAGGATCATCCCCGCCACGGTCAGGCCGCGCAATACATCGAGCGAAATCAGGCGCATCGCATCTCCCCCCTATTGTCTTCCAATGCCGCGGAGCAATTTCATTACACTGCCATAAATTTGCAATGGACAGACCGCGCAATTTGTAGTCTATTGGTAATAGTCCAATTGCGCAATTGGTCTCATATAAAGGATCGATCGAACGATCCGGGGGTATTAGGGAAGGGAATCGGGGAATGATCGGATCGACGGTCAAGGCGATTGGGGCTCGCCGCCATAATCTGTTTCAGGGGATCTGCGTCACCGCGCTCGCCAGCGCGATCGCGATGCCCGCCTCGGCGCAGGACGCCGCCGTCCAGACCGCTGCGAGCGAAGAGGCCGCGGCCGAGGACGTGGTCATCACCGGCGCCCGCCGGAACCTTGAATCGGCGCAGAACCGCAAGCGTAACGCCGATACGGTGGTCGATTCGATCACGGCTGAGGATATCGGCTCGTTCCCGGACAAGTCGGTGGCCGAAGCGCTGCAGCGCGTGCCCGGCATCACCGTCAACCGCTTTTCCGGCACCGACGATACCGCGCACTTCTCGGCCGAGCCGTCGGGCGTCATCATCCGCGGTCTCAACCAGGTCCGCTCGGAATTCAACGGTCGCGACACGTTCAGCGCAAACTCTTCGCGCGGCTTGAGCTGGCAGGACATCTCGCCCGAACTGCTCGGCGGTATCGATACCTACAAGAATGAGACCGCCGACCTGATTGAGGGCGGTATCGCGGGCACGGTCAATCTACGCACCCGCCTGCCATTCGACAGCAAGGGGCGGCTGATCTCACTCTCGATCAAGAACACTTATGGCGACATCGCCAAGAAATCGACGCCGGAGGTGTCGGGCATCATCTCCGATCGCTGGGATACCGGGATCGGCGAGATCGGTTTGATGATTAACGGTGCCTATTCGCATGCGATCACGTCCAGCCAGGGCGTGCAGTTCGAGCGCATGGGCATCTTCAACAACGTGTTCGGTCCGGGGAAGAAGTACATCCCCAGCGGCATCTCCTTGCGCGAGAACGAGTATGACCGGGAGCGCTACGGCGTATCCGCGGCGTTCCAGTGGAAGTCCAAAGATGAGACGATGGAACTGACGGGCCAGTATAACCGGTCGCAGTACAACAACAGCTGGCGCGAATATTCAGTTTTCTCGAGCGCCTTCTATCCGGACCTTTACGGCCGGCCGGCCGATTTCATGTACACCAATGCCGATCAGCTCAAGTCGCTGAGGGGTACGGACCCGTTCAAGTTCGACAGCGACGGCGATTTCCTCAGCGGCTGGTGGATGGCGCCGAGCCCCTATGTGGGTGACAATCCGGGCGACGAGCGCGGGCTGGGCCTCAACGCGGCCGGCCAGCCGTTCTTCAACCGTTGCTATGGTTGGGAGAGCTGTCCCAATCCTGAGCGCGCGCCGCAGGTGGACACCCAGGCAAATGCGTTGCGCAACAAGCAGATCACGCAGGATTTCGGCCTCAAGTTCCGCTGGGACATCGCTGATCGTCTTCGTCTGACGCTGGACGGCCAGTATGTCGATGCGAGTGTCAGCAACTACAACGCTTCGGTGACCGCTCGGAGCTTCGCCAACACCTATGTCGATCTGACCGGAAAATATCCCCGGCTTCAGTTCACACCGACGGTTGCGACAAACATCAACCTGTCGCCGGGCGGCCTGACCAACCCGAATAACTATTACTACTATTCGCTCACCGATCACACCGAAGACAGCGACGGTGAGGAATTCGCGTTCCGCGCGGACCTTGACTATGACGTGGATTCAGGTTGGCTCGAAGCGATCAAGGTTGGCGCACGCTATGCCGATCGTGACCAGACGGTGCGTTGGGGTGCCTATAACTGGGCGAACATCAATAACACCTGGACCTATACCCAGGCGCCCTATTTCAACCTCGACAAGCCGGTCTATGGCGCGAACAGCAACCGGATCCACAATTTCGGCAGCGACTTCTTCGCCGGCAATCAGACCAACCATCACTCGTTCGTGTTCTTCAACATGGACAAGCTTGTGAATCGCGAGGATCTGGCCAAGACGCTCGGCCGTCCGTCGATCGGCGTGGGCGAATATTTCCCGGTCTGCTCGAAACAGGGGTATCGCTCCGGCGAGACGATTGTGGACGACTATGGCTGCTATCTGCCGAGCGAAGTCCACAAGGTTAGCGAGCGGACGGTCGCGGCCTATGCGATGGCCAAGTTTGGCGGCGACAGTCTGGCGATTGGTGACGTCAAAATCTCGGGTAACGCCGGTGTACGCCTCGTCTGGACCCGGAACTCGACGGTGGGTGCGGCAACGTTCCCGACCCCGTTCACGGCGGCCGAGCGAGACTGCGTCCGTGGAACCGATCCGGCAACGGGCCGCCGCACAGCGAGCGCGGGTTGCGTGATCGGTCCATCCGAGCTTGCGTTCAATAACGGCGCTACGACTCCTGGGACGACCGGCGTAAACCATTTCCATGCGTTGCCGAGCTTCAACATCAAGTTCGACCTGACCGACAAGCTGGTTTCGCGTTTCGCCTATTCGCGGGCGATGTCGCGGCCTGACTTCGGCTTGCTGCGCAACTTCCTGACGGTCGCCCCGATCTCTCCCAACGTCAACGATTTCAGCAATCCACGGGTAACGCGTGATGCTTTGGGCAACCCTACCGCCTACGACTGGGAATATTCCGGCACGATGGGCAATCCACGGCTGAAGCCGATCACTGCGGATCAGTTCGACCTGACGTTCGAATATTACTTCTCGCCCAACGGATCGCTGACGCTGACCGGCTTCTACAAGCAGTTCTACGATTATATCCAGGCGGGGTCGTTCGATCTCACGGCCATCAACAACGGTGTGACCGAGACGGTCCGGGTCACCGGTCCGGTCAATGGGGATGGCGCGAGCATCTATGGTGCCGAAGCGGCGTTCCAGACCTTCTTCGACTTCCTGCCCGCGCCGTTCGACGGGTTCGGCGTGCAAGCCAACTACACCTATGTGAAGAACGACGGGATCGAGACGGTAGCGCTGACGAACGAGACTGCCGGTGGCATCGCGGGCGGCGGTATCCAGTTCAACACATCGGCGGTGAAGGCCAATGCGCTGGAGGGTGTCTCCGAGCACAGTTTCAACATCGTGGGCATGTACGAAAAGGGGAAGCTGTCGGCGCGTGTTGCCTATAACTGGCGCTCGAAGTTCCTCGTAACGGCGATCGATTGCTGCATCGGCTTCCCGGTCTGGCAGGAGGCGACCGGCTATATGGATGCGTCCGTCCGGTTCCGCGCGACCAACAATATCGAGTTCGTCATCGAGGGGACCAATCTGCTCGGCACCGACACCGTGCTCAAGCAGCAGGTGGACTCGACCGGACTGCTCAAGGACAATGCCTGGTTCAAGAATGATCGCCGCTTCCAGATCGGTGCGCGGCTGACCTTCTGATCTAAGCGCCGGCGCCGGTTCGGGGGGACTGGCGCCGGCAACCTTGTGCGGTAAGGTTGATGACGATGGGGCGACCGTTCGAACTGGTGATTGTCGGCGGGGGGACCGCC
>JASBTC010000347.1 GCA_030148625.1 Sphingobium sp.
GGCGGGTCGATCGGAAAGCCCGCTGACCCTGATCCTGGCCGGGATCGCGGTCGCGACGCTCGCCTCTGCGGCGATCAGCCTGTCGCTCAATCTTTCGCCCAATCCCTTCGCCGCGATGGAGATCATGGCGTGGCTGATGGGATCGATCGAGAACCGGTCCTACCACCATGTCTGGGTGGCGCTGCCCTGCATTACGGTCGGCGCCGCGCTGCTGCTCGCGGATGGCCGCGCGCACGATGCGCTGACCCTTGGCGAAGACGGTGCTCGTGCCATGGGGGCGGACCTGCGGATTACGCGCCTGCGCCTGCTGCTGGGCGTCGCGATCGGGGTCGGCGGCGCGGTCGCCGTGTCCGGATCGATCGGCTTTGTCGGGCTGATCGTGCCGCATCTGATCCGTCCGCTGACCGACCGCAGCCCCTCCGCGATCCTGCTGCCTTCCGCGCTCGGCGGCGCGGCGCTGCTGACGCTGGCCGATATCGGCGTGCGGCTGATCCCGTCCAACGTCGAACTGAAGCTGGGCGTGGTGACCGCCTTTCTCGGCGTGCCCGTCTTCCTTGTCTATCTCATGCGGGAGCGCCGCTTATGGTGACCCTTTCCCTCGATGCGGTGAGTGTCCGGCTCGGCCGCCGGCTGGCGGTGGACGCGGTCTCCGCCACGCTCGGCGCGGGCACGCTGGTCGGCATTATCGGGCCGAACGGCGCCGGAAAATCGAGCCTGTTGCGCGCGATGCTCGGGCTTGTCCCGCTGGCATCGGGTTCGGCGACGCTGGATGGCGAGCCCGTGTCGGCGATGGCGCGCGGCGCGATCGCGCGCAAACTCGCCTATCTGCCGCAGGGCCAGTTGCTGCACTGGCCGCTGACGGTGGAGCGACTCGTCGCCCTCGGCCGCCTGCCGCATCTGGCGCCGATGTCCGCCATGTCGCCGGCCGACAACGATGCCGTCGAGCGCGCGATCGAACGCGCGGACGTTGCCGGGCTGCGCGGCCGGGTGGCGACCGAATTGTCGGGTGGCGAACGCGCGCGCGTGCTGCTGGCGCGGACGCTGGCGGTGGAGGCGCCCGCACTGCTGGCGGACGAGCCGCTCGCCTCGCTCGACCCCGGCCATCAGATCGACGTCATGGCACTGCTTCAGAGCGAGGCGCGCGCCGGGGCGCTGGTGGTGACGGTGCTCCATGATCTCACCATGGCGGCGCGCTATTGCGATCGCCTGCTGCTGATGGATCGCGGCGTGCTGGTCGCCGACGGCGCGCCGCTCGACGTGCTGACCGCCGAACGCCTGCGCCGCGTCTACGGCATCAGTGCGATGATCGACCCGCCGATGATCGTGCCCATCGCCCGTTCGCTGGAGCCGCTATGACCGATGATCTCTTCGCCGCGCAGGGTTTTTGCGCCGTTCCGCTGTTCGATCCGGAAACCGTCCGCGCGGCGCGCGACGATATCGCCGAACAGGTCGATCGCGTCGCGCGTGCGCTCTACATGCCGTTCGAACACAGCCTGCCCGATGTGCCGCTGGGCGACAGGCTCGATCGCATCGCCGCGGCCGAACGCTCCTATGCCAATCTGCTGCGCGTCGCGATCTGCACCGATGCGCATCGCGGGCCGCGCCTTGCCGCGCTGGCCGCCAGCCCCATGCTTCTCGATACCGCCGCGCGGCTCGCGGACCGGCCGATCGCTGGAGCGATCATGCGCGTCCGCGCCAGCATCGCGGCGTTTCCCGAACATCGTCATGACTGGCATTCGGATGTCGCGATCGATGACGGGACGAGTTGCGGCCGAGTCCGCATCACCGCCTGGATGCCGTTGAGCGATGCCGGCCCGGGCAATGGCGGGCTGGAGGTCGTACCCGGCAGACGATCCACGCCTTTCCTGCATCGGCGCGACGATGGCTTCGCTATCCCTGAAGAGACGCTCGCCGGCCTGCCGCGTGTCCAGCCCGATTGTCCGGCGGGCACCGTGCTGTTCCTCGACCGCTTCACCCCGCACCGCACGCTGCCGGTGGCGGGCGCCGCGCGCTTCGCGCTCGTCATCTGGTTCAAGACGGGATGAGCGTTGACGCACCGCAGCATCGGACTTAATGCCGGATCCGCGAAAGGTTCCCCGGGGACGGGGATGAAAAGGGAACGGGGTTCGAGACCCCGGCTGCCCCTGCAACTGTGAGCGGCGAGCCATCGGGCCATATGCCATTGGGATCCCCGGGATCCTGAGAAGGCGGCACGAACCGGCATTGACCCGCAAGCCAGGAGACCTGCCCGTCGCGGTCGTCTTTCGCGCGGACAGGGTGTGCCGAGCGGACGGGGGTAAACCCGAGCGACGACATGCACGGACCGCGTTTTCGCGGGGGTCGATGCATGCCCGTTCGGCAGCATGACTCCGCTTGAGCGCGGCCCATTTGTCCGGGGTACGCCGCTCAATGTTGAAGTCCATTTCGTTTCTCCCGCTATTGCTCTCGACCGCCGCCTATGCGCAGGATGAGGCTCCATCCCCCATCGACGAGGGCGGCGAGGCAATCGTCGTCACCGCGACGCGCCTTCCCGTCACCGCCGATCAGGTGCCGGCATCGCTGACCGTGATCGACAAGGCCGCGATCGACGCATCGCAGGCGGTGATCGTCTCCGACCTGCTGGTGCGGACACCCGGCATCACGATCACGCGCAACGGCGGCTATGGCACGTCGACCGGCGTCCGTATTCGTGGCGCCGACAGCGACCAGACCGTGGTGGTGATCGACGGCGTCAAGTTGAACGATCCGTCGTCGACGGGCGGCGGCTATAATTTCGCCAACCTCATGATCGGCGATACTGCGCGCATCGAGATATTGCGCGGGCCGCAGTCGATCCTGTGGGGCAGCCAGGCGATCGGCGGCGTCGTCAACATCGTGACCGCCTTGCCCGACCGTCCGCTCGAAGCGAGCTTCGATATCGAGGCGGGCTCGCGCGAGACGGTGAGCGCACGTGCCGGCATCGGCGGCAGCATCGGGCCCGTGCGGTTCCGCGTCGCCGGCTTCAATTTCGTCACCGACGGCGTCAGCGCGCTGTCGCCACGCGTCGGCGCGACCGAGCGCGACGGCTATCGCAATCGTGGCGGCAATGCCCGGCTCAATATCGATCTCGGCGACGGCGCGATGATCGATCTGCGCGGCCTCTACTCGACGGGGCGCGTCGATATCGACGCCACCACCGCCGATACGCCCGCCTATAATCTCAGCGAGGAAGCGTTCGGCTATGCCGGCATCGTCGTGCCGCTGTTCGGCGGCAGGCTGGTCAACCGCTTCGCCGTCTCCGCGACCCAGACCGATCGCGACGGCTTCGATCCGCGCCGCGCCCGGCCGCGCAATCTCGACAGCACCGGCTGGGCGAAGCGCTACGAATATCAGGGCACCGCGACGATCGCCGAGGGCTGGCAGGCGAGCTTCGGGGTGGAGCGCGAGGATACGCGTTTCCGCAACTATGCGACGATCCCGGCCAGTCCCACCGCCGTGATCCCGGCGCCGATCCGCGCGCGTGCGCGGCTCGACAGCGTCTATGCCCAGCTTTCGGCCCGGATCGTGGCGCCGCTGACGGTCAATGCCGGCATCCGCCACGACGATCATGACCGCTTCGGCGGCAACACCGTGTTCGGCGGCGGTGCCGTGCTGTCGCTGTTCGACGATATGACGCTTGTCCGGGCGAGCTATGGCGAAGGCTTCAAGGCGCCGACGCTGTATCAACTCGGCAGCCAGTACGGGAATGCCGCGCTGCGCCCCGAAACATCCAAAGGCTGGGAAGCGGGGATCGAGCAGCGCCTGTTCGATCGCGCGCTCACGCTGTCGGCCACATATTTCGATCGCAGCGCACGCGACCTGATCGTCTTCTACAGCTGTTCGGGCGTACCCAAGGGGCTTTGCCTCCAGCCCGGCTCCACCACGATCGGCCGGCTCGGCTATTACGACAATGTCACGCGCACCCAGAGCCGTGGGATCGAGCTTGGCGGTGCGCTCGACCTGGACGGTCTTTCGCTCGCCGCCAATTATAGCTGGATCGACGCGGAGAACCGCTCGCCCGGCGCGCTGTTCGGCAAGGCGCTGCGCCGGCTG
Organism: Sphingobium sp.; assembly: GCA_030148625.1. Next base: position 4,072 of record JASBTC010000347.1, read on the forward strand.
CCCGCGCATACCGCCAATGCCGAAGCCAGCTATCGCTGGGATTTCGGCCTGTCGCTGGGTGCGGCGGTGCGCTGGTCGGGCGACGCGTTCGAGAATGAAGCCAACAGCGTGGTGCTGCGCGACTATACGCTGGTCGACCTGCGCGCATCGATGCGGTTGACCGACAGTTTCGAGATCTATGGCCGCGTCGAGAATCTGTTCGACAGATATTACGAGACCGCGCTCAACTATAATTCGCTCGGCCGATCGATCCATGCCGGCATCCGGGGGCGCTTCTGATGGACGCGCTCGCACCCCATGCCCCGATCGAGAAGCGCGTCGCGACGGTGGATGGCCGGACCGAGGAGGTCTGGCCGCTCGCGCGCGACGAGCAATTCCTGTTCGCGCTCTACACCGAACTGTTCGACGATCATTGGGACAAGCTGACCTGGGGGCCGTTGATCCCTGGGGCGGCCTATGAACTCAAATGCCCGGGCAAGCCCGACCGCATCTCGTTGTCGGCGGGCGGCTATCTGACCATCCATTGGGGCGCCAGGGGGCATTTCCATCTCTGCCTCGCCGCCAAGAGCACGAGCGATCCGGTGCTTGCGGTGCGCAGGAGCCCCGGCCGCGTCGAGCTCTATCGGCGCCTCGATGCCGAGGGGCATCCGATCTCATGGGGTATCCGCATGTTCAACGGGCATGACGAGCCGCAGATCACGATCTTCCTGCCCAATCCATTCCTGAAACCCGAGGACCGCGTCGCCGACACGCCCGACTGGGATCGGCTGGCTTTGTGGGACGATCTGTTTCCGCGCCTGACCGGGACCGCCACCGACGGGCGGGACCGGCTGGGCAAGGGCTATGCGAAAAACTGAGCGGAGAATGACGATGACGATCAATACCGAAAGTCGCATATCGCAGCGCGGCGCCTCCACGATCTGGATCATGCTGCTGACCGTGGCGAGCACCGTGACGACGCTCGTCCTGTCCTGCGCGACGCCGTTTCCCGCGCTCGCCGCGCTCGCCGCCGTTCATATGCATCGCCGCGACGGCATGACGCTGATGGGGCTCGCCTGGCTCGCCAGCCAGCTCACCGGCTTCCTGATCCTGGGCTACGAGATGAAGGAGACCACGACGGGCTGGGCGATCGGTCTGGCGGTCGCCGCGCTGGGCTCCGCCGCCGGCGCCTATGCCGCGCTCGATCGCCTGGGTGGCCGATCCACCGCGCTGAGGCTGGCCAGGGCCTATGGCGTGGGCTTCGTCGCCTTCAAGCTGGTGATCCTGGCCTTCTCCTTCTGGCTGGGCGGCTTGGCGACGACGCTCGATCCGG
>JASBTC010000350.1 GCA_030148625.1 Sphingobium sp.
CGACGATCGACTATATCGTCACCAAGATCCCGCGCTTCGCCTTCGAGAAATTCAAGGGCTCCGAACCGATTCTCTCCACCGCGATGAAATCGGTGGGCGAAGTGATGGCGATCGGCCGCAACATCCATGAAAGCATGCAGAAGGCGCTGCGCGGGCTTGAAACCGGGCTTTCGGGCTTTAATTTCGTCGACAATCTGGTCGGCGCGCCCAAGGACGACATCATCGCCGAACTGTCGCGCGCCACGCCCGACCGGCTGCTCGTGGCGGCGCAGGCGCTCCGCGAGGGGCTGAGCGTCGACGAGATCCACCAGGTCACGAAATACGATCCCTGGTTCCTCGAGCGGATCGCCGAAATCGTCGCCGCCGAGCGCGAAGTGCTCGACAATGGCCTGCCGCGCGATGCGCAGACCATGCGTCGCCTGAAAGCGATGGGCTTTTCCGACAAAAGGCTCGCCTATCTCGCGCTGCAATCCGCCAATCTTCGCGGTGGCGCGAGCATGGAGCGCGCGGTGGCGCGCGGTTCCGGCCTGATCCGCGAGGCGGTGGTCGCGATGACCGGTGGCGTGACCGAGCAGGAAGTGCGCGCCTTGCGTCACAGGCTTGGCGTGCGGCCCGTGTTCAAGCGGATCGACACCTGTGCGGCCGAGTTCGAGGCCAAGACGCCCTATATGTACTCGACCTATGAGGCGCCCGCATTCGGCGAGCCCGAATGCGAGAGCCAGCCGACCGACCGGAAGAAAGTCGTCATCCTGGGTGGCGGTCCGAACCGGATCGGGCAGGGAATCGAATTCGACTATTGCTGCTGCCACGCCTGTTTCGCGCTGGAAGAGGCGGGTTATGAGACGATCATGATCAACTGCAATCCGGAGACGGTGAGCACCGATTACGACACGTCCGATCGCCTCTATTTCGAGCCGCTGACCGCCGAGGATGTGCTGGAGATCCTGCATGTCGAGCAGTCGAATGGCACGCTTGCGGGCGTGATCGTCCAGTTCGGCGGGCAGACGCCGCTCAAGCTTGCCCAGGCGCTCGAAGATGCCGGCATCCCGATCCTCGGCACGTCGCCCGATGCGATCGACCTGGCGGAGGATCGTGAGCGTTTCGCGGCGCTGGTGACCAAGCTCAAGCTGCTCCAGCCCGCCAACGGCATCGCGCGCAGTCGAGAAGAGGCGATCGCGGTCGCGGATCGGATCGGCTACCCCGTTCTGATGCGTCCCAGCTATGTGCTTGGCGGTCGCGCGATGGAGATCGTCGACGGTCCTGCGCAGCTCGACGCCTATATCCAGACCGCGGTGCAGGTTTCGGGCGATTCGCCGGTGCTGATCGACCAGTATCTGCGCGACGCGATCGAGGTGGACGTGGATGCGATCTGCGACGGCGACGACGTCGTCGTGGCGGGCGTGCTCCAGCATATCGAGGAAGCCGGCGTCCATTCGGGCGACAGCGCCTGCACCATTCCGCCCTACAGCCTGTCCGACGCGATCGTGGCTGAAATCGAGCGTCAGACCGACCTGCTTGCCCGTGCGCTCGAAGTCCGCGGGCTGATGAACATCCAGTTCGCGGTGAAGGACGGCAAGGTCTATCTGATCGAGGTCAATCCGCGCGCCAGCCGCACCGTGCCTTTCGTCGCCAAGGCGATCGGCCAGTCGATCGCCAAGATCGCATCGCGGGTGATGGCGGGCGAGAAGCTGGCGGCGCTGCCGCAGATAGATCGTCACATCAAACATATCGCGGTCAAGGAAGCGGTCTTCCCGTTCGCGCGCTTCCCCGGCGTCGATCCCGTGCTCTCACCCGAAATGAAGTCGACGGGTGAAGTTATGGGAATCGATATGGATTTTGCGATCGCCTTCGCCAAATCCCAGCTTGGGGCAGGCGACGAACTTCCGCAGTCGGGCATGGTGTTCGTCTCGGTCAAGGACAGCGACAAGCCGGTCATCCTGCCGGCGGTCAAGCTGCTCGCCGGGCTCGGCTTCAAGATGGTCGCGACCAGCGGCACCGCCGATTTTCTCGAAAAAGAGGGGATCGCTGTCGAGCGGGTCAACAAGGTGGCGCAAGGACGCCCGCATATCGTCGACCGCATCATCGACGGCGGCGTCGACCTGATCTTCAACACCACAGAGGGTTGGCAGAGCCACAAGGACTCGGAATCGATCCGCGCTTCGGGGCTTTCGAAGAAGGTTCCCTACTACACGACGGCGTCCGCAAGCGTGGCCGCGGCAGAGGCAATTGCTGCAATGCGCAATCAAAAACTTGAAGTACGGTCGCTCCAGTCATATTATTCTAGTTCGCACGCCTGATCCCGACAATATGACGCGCGACAGGTGGCCCTGCTATGATGGGGCCGCTTGGGGGAGTTTTGACGAAGGACGAGAGTCATGGCGACGGTCGAGAAAATGCCCATGCTGCAGGAGGGCTTCGACAAGCTGACGGCCGATCTCCGCCGCTTGAAAGCCGAGCGCCCGGAGATTGTCGACGCGATCGAGGAAGCACGTGCGCACGGCGACCTTTCCGAAAATGCGGAATATCATGCCGCCAAGGAGCGTCAGGGCCAGATCGAGGCGTCGATCGGCGATATCGAGGACAAGCTGTCCCGCGCGCAGATCATCGATCCGACGACATTGTCGGGTGACAAGGTGATCTTCGGCGCGACGGTCACCTTGCTCGACGAGAATGACAAGCCGGTGAAATACCAGATCGTCGGCCAGACCGAGGCGGACGCCAATTCGGGGCGGATCTCGTACAATTCGCCGCTGGGCCGTGCGCTGATCGGGCGCAAGGTCGAGGATGAGGTCGAGGTGACGGTGCCGGCGGGCGACCGCTATTATCTGGTGTCCAAGATCGAGTTCATCTGACCGGCATGAACCTGCCGGCGGGCCGCCTTACCAATATCCTGGTCATCGCTACGGCGGCCATCTGGCTCGCGCTGGATCTGGCCGGCTGGCTCGACTGGGCGTCGATCGCGGCCGGCTTCATTCCGGCGCGCGTCGCGGGGGCCGCGCTCGATGGCGCGCTCCCGGTCGTGCTGACGCCTCTCAGTGCCACGTTCGTCCATGCCAATCTGGCGCATGTCGGCTTCAACATGCTGATGCTGCTCTATTGCGGACGTCATGCCGAATATGCGCTTGGCCCCGCGGCATTTGCGTTTCTCTACATCGTCGGCGCTTATGCGTCGGCGGGCGCGCAATATCTCGTCGATCCGGGCTCGATCGTGCCGATGGTGGGGGCGAGCGGCGCGATCTCTGCGGTGCTGGGCGCCTATGCGCTGCTCTTCGGACAGAAACGGGCCAAGGCGATCGGGCCGGTGCCGGCGATCGTCGTGCACATCCTGTGGCTCGCGGCGGCGTGGATCGGCGTACAATTGCTGTTCGGCTTCGCGATGGCCGATGCGGGCATGGCAATCGCGGTGGCCGCGCATATCGGCGGCTTCGTCGCCGGCCTGCTGCTCGCGCGTCCATTGCTGCTGTGGCGATATCGCCGCGCGTGAGCGGGATTCGCGGTTGTCGTTCAACCATCATGGCTTGATCGTTGCAGTGTCATCCCGCGAAAGCGGGGATCCAGCTTCTTCTTCCTCTTTCCTGATGCTTCCCGAAATGGCGGGATCGGCCGCGCCGAGCTGACGTTTCCTGTTTTGTGAATTTTGCACTATGGTGCAATAAAGGCTCGGGGTCGCGCATTCATGCGGCCCGAATGGGAGCAGGGCATGACGGCAGGCGCGCAGGCGACCACGCGTGACGAATGGCGGGCCGGATGGCCGGTCGTGCTTGCTGGGGCCGTCGGCATCGGCGTGACCTCGCTGCATTTCTATTCGCTCGGATTGTTCATCCAGCCGCTCAGCAGCGAATATGGCTGGAGCCGGGCCGCGATCTCGTCCGGGCCCGCGATCGTCGCGATGGTCAATCTGTTCATCGCCGCACGCATCGGGCGACTGGCCGATCGGGTCGGCGTGCGTCGCGTCGCCATACCGGGCTATGTCGCTTATTGCATCGGTCTGGGGCTGCTCGGCCTAGCCGGGCCCTCCATCTGGAGTTGGTATGCGCTCTGGGCGCTGCTGGGCATCGGCTACAGCTTTGCCGGCGCCAG
>JASBTC010000356.1 GCA_030148625.1 Sphingobium sp.
TGCCGCAACCAGACGCAGCGGTCGGCCGTCGCGGACGATCTCGAATGTGAGCATCTCATTTGGCCGTGGCTTCACCATGCGTACGATGTCGCCAAAACTGTCCATTTCGCGACCGCCGATCGACACGAACCGGTCACCGGATCGGAAACCGGCCTTCGCAGCGGCGCTTCCGGCCTCGATCCCGCCAGCAATCGGCTGAGTTCGATCGTCGCCATGGACCAGTGCAAGTGCACTCAGGATCATGATGGCAACGAGAAAATTGGTAACGGGGCCTGCCGCGACGATCAGCGCACGCTGCCAAACCGGCTTGGCCTGAAACGTGGAGCTCCGTTCCGCTTCCGGCAATGCCAGCCAGTTCGGATCGGGCTGGCTGGACGCATTCATGTCGCCGGCGAAGCGGACATAGCCGCCCAGTGGCAGCCAGGCGAGCTTCCAGCGCGTGCCGCGCTTGTCGGTCCAGCCCCTGATCTCCCGGCCGAAGCCGATCGAAAACGTCTCGATCTTCACGCCGAACCAGCGGGCAACGAAATAATGGCCGAGCTCGTGGACAAAGACAAGCGGCCCGATGACCAGCAGAAAGGCCAGGATCGTGAGCAGGATTCCGGGGTTTTCAGTCACAGGCAATGTGTCTTGAGGCCCTCTTCGGCCAGGATGCGCGCTTCGCGGTCGATCGCGAACACGTCTTCGAGTGTCGCGGGGTTCACCGGGTCATAGCGCCCCAGCGTATCCACGACAACCGCCACGATATCGAGAAACCCGATCCGTCGATCGAGAAAGGCACGTACCGCGACTTCATTCGCGGCATTCAGGATCGCCGGGCGCGCCGGCCCGCTCTCCAGCGCCTCGCGCGCGACGGCGAGCGCCGGGAAGCGTGTCGTGTCCGGCGCCTCGAAATCGAGACGACCCAGCGCAGCGAAATCGAGCCGCGCACAGGGTGTCGCCATCCGATCGGGCCAGGCCAGCGCATGCGCGATCGGCGTGCGCATGTCGGGCGTGCCGAGCTGGGCCAGCACCGACCCGTCGACATAATCGACCATCGAATGGATCACCGACTGGGGATGGACGATGATCTCGGTCCGCTCCGGCCCCACGGGGAACAGATGATGCGCCTCGACCAGTTCGAGCCCCTTGTTCATCATCGTCGCCGAATCGATCGAGATCTTGGCGCCCATCGACCAATTGGGGTGCTGCACCGCGCGTTCGGGCGAAACCGACGCCATCTCGGCCCGGCTCCATTCACGGAAGGGACCGCCGCTCGCCGTCAGGATGATCCGGCGGACGGTGTCGAGAGCGCTTCCCTCCAGACACTGGAAGATCGCGTTATGCTCCGAGTCGACGGGCAGCAACGTCGCACCGTGACGGCGCACCGCATCGGTCATTAAGGCACCGGCCGAGACCAGCGCTTCCTTGTTGGCGAGCGCGATTGTGCCACCGCGGCGCACCGCCTCCATGACGGGGGGTAAGCCCGCGCAGCCGACGATCGCCGCCATGGTGATGTCCGCCGGGCGGCTGGCAGCTTCGGCCACCGCGGCAGCGCCCGCCGCGGTTTCGATCCCTGAGCCCGACAAGGCGTCGCGCAACGCATCATGACAGCTTTCGTCGGCGACCACCGCAAGCGTGGCGCGCGTGCGCTTCGCCGCCGCGGCCAGCCGTTCGACATCGCAATTCGCCGTGAGGGCTTCGACACGGAAACGATCGGGGTTGCGCTCGATCAGGTCGAGCGTCGAGCTGCCGACCGATCCGGTCGCGCCCAATATGGAGATGCTTCTCACCATATGCCGTCGGCCAGGATCAGCAGGGCGACCATCGGCGCCACCGGCACCAGTCCGTCGAGCCGGTCGAGCACGCCGCCATGACCGGGCAGCAGCGTGCCGCTGTCCTTGACGCCGGCGCGACGCTTGAGCGCGCTTTCGAACAGGTCGCCGCCCTGCGCGACGATGGCGAGCACGAGGCTCGAAAGCGCCAGCCCCAGCGGCAGCCCGCCCCATTGTGCGAAAGCGAGGCCGGTGAGCAGTGCCGCGACCATCCCGCCGCCCAGACCAGCCCAGGTCTTGCTCGGGCTGACCGCAGGCATCAGTTTGGGGCCGCCGATCGCCCGCCCCGCGAAATAAGCGCCGATATCGGTCGCCCAGACGATTGCAAGCGTCCAGAATGCGAGGATCGCGCCATTGTCTTGGCCGCGGATGAAGAGCAACGCCATTGCCGGAAGGGCGACATAGATCACCCCGGCCGTAAGCTGGGTACCGCGCGTGACGATCCCGGTGAAGAAGGTGGCTGCAGCGATCAGGCCGAGCGCGAAAAAGCCCGGCCCGGCCGCCAGAGGCGAAATGATGGCCAGCGGCACCGAGGCCGAGAACATCGCGATCCGTTTGTGCGTCGGCCCGGCATTTGCCAGATCGGCCCATTCGGACAGCATCAGCAACGATGCGACGCTGATCAGAATCCAGAATATCGTGCCGCCTGCGACGAGCGCGGCGACCGCGACCGCGATAAGCACGATCCCGACGGCTGCCCGTCTGGGGAGATCGGACGCGTTGCCCGGTTCAGGCGGAGTCATAATCCTCCGAAACGCCGCTCGCGCTGACCGAACTGGCCGACCGCCGCGGCAAGCGCCTCACGGTTGAAATCGGGCCAGAGCGTATCGACGAACATCAATTCGGCATAGGCCGCCTGCCACAGCAGGAAATTCGAGAGGCGCTTCTCGCCCGAGGTGCGGATGAGCAGGTCGAGAGGCGGAAGATCGCTGGTATCCAGCCGCGCCTCGACATCGGCTCCCTCGATCGCGGCCGGATCGATTCGTCCGGCCGCCGCATCGGCGGCAAGACTGCGGATCGCGCGAACCATTTCATCCTGCGCGCCATAGTTGAGCGCGATGACGAGCGTCGTGTGCGTATTCTCTGCTGTCCGCGCCATCGCCGATTCGATCAGTGCGACGATATCGGGCGCCAGCGCCCGATAATCGCCGATCACGCGCAGCCGCACGCCGGCCTCCGCCAGTTCATCGATATCGTCGACGATGAAACGGCGCAGCAGGCCCATCAGGTCGCCGATCTCGGTGGCCGGACGGCGCCAGTTCTCCGACGAAAAGGCGTAGAGCGTCAGCACCTCGATGCCGAGTTCGCCGGCGGCGCGAACGGTGCGCCGCGCGGCCTCCACACCCTGTTTATGACCGGCCACGCGCGGCAACAGGCGCTTCTTCGCCCAGCGTCCATTGCCATCCATGATGATGGCGACATGGCGCGGAGCACCACCCGCCCCGGCCGCCGGACTCGTATCGGCTTTGGCGGCGGCCCGGTTCACTGGCCGAGGATTTCCTTTTCCTTGCCCTGGGCTGCGGCGTCGATGTCGGCGATGGTGCTGTCGGTCAGCTTCTGCACCTCGGTTTCGAGGCGCTTGCGCTCGTCTTCGCTGATCTCGTGCTTCTTCTCGTCGGTCTTCAGGCTGTCCATGCCGTCACGGCGCACGTTGCGCGCGGCGATCCTGGCCTTCTCCGCATATTGGCCTGCGAGCTTCGCCAGTTCCTTGCGGCGTTCCTCGGTCAGATCGGGAATGGGCAGGCGCAGCGTCTGGCCGTCGACGATCGGATTGAGGCCGAGCCCCGCGGAGCGAATCGCCTTGTCGACCGGGCCGACATTGCTCTTGTCCCACACCTGGACCGAGATCATGCGCGGCTCGGGCACCGAAACGGTCGCGACCTGGTTGATCGGCATATGCGCGCCATAGACCTCTACATTGACCGGATCGAGCAGCGAGGTGGAGGCCCGGCCGGTCCGCAAACCGCCCAGGTCGTGCTTCAGCGATTCGACCGCGCCGTGCATGCGGCGCTCGAGATCGGCCTTGTCATAGGCGGGCATCGGTCATCCTTTCTCGTTCTGAACGATCGTGGCAGTGCCTTCACCCGCGAGGACGCGGGACAGATTGCCCTCGTCACGGATGTTGAAGACCACGATCGGGATATTGTTGTCACGGCAAAGCGCCACGGCGCTGGCGTCCATCACTTTCAGATCGTCCGACAGGACCTTTTGGAAAGTGACTGTTTCATAACGCTTTGCTGTCGGCACTTTTTTCGGGTCGGCATCGTAGACGCCGTCGACCGAGGTTCCCTTGAACAGCGCGTCGCAATTCATCTCGGCGGCGCGCAATGCCGCCGCACTGTCGGTGGTGAAATAGGGATTGCCGGTTCCCGCGGCGAAGATCACCACCCGGCCCTTTTCCAGATGCCGCTCCGCGCGTCTGCGGATGAAGGGCTCGCAGACCGTGCTCATCGGAATGGCCGACTGGACGCGCGTATCGACACCGATCTGTTCGAGCGCGTTCTGGACGGCAAGCGCGTTCATCACGGTCGCGAGCATGCCCATATAATCGGCGCTGGTGCGCTCGAAGCCCGCATCGGCGGCAGCGAGGCCGCGGAAGATGTTGCCGCCGCCGACGACGATGCAGAGCTCGAAACCCGCCTCGCGGGCCGCCTTGATCTCGCCCGCGACGCGCGCGACGGTGCCGGGGTCGATACCGAATTGACCCTGCCCCATCAGCACCTCGCCCGAGAGCTTGAGCAGGATGCGGTTGAAGCGTTGCCGTGTCATCAGCGCAAAGGTTTCCGATCTGGACAGGAAAGTGGCGCGGACATTAGTCAGCCCGCGCCACAAAGCCAAGGGTGGCTGGTCGTGGATTTTCAGTGCAGCAAAAGCTGCGACCGCGCGTCATTCCGATCTGGCGGACATGACGCGCGGATATGCTAGAGCATCGCGCGGAAAAGCGGGCACCGGTTTTCCGCACAAAGCGATGCGATAATCAAAGACCTGGGCTCAGGCGACGCCTGCAGCCGCGGCGACTTCGGCGGCGAAGTCGCTCGTTTCCTTCTCGATGCCTTCACCGAGCTGGAAACGGACATAGTCCTTGAGCACGATCTCGCTGCCGGCTTCCTTGCCGGCCGCAGCGACCACGTCCGAGATCTTCGTCTTGTTGTCCATGACGAAGAGCTGGCTGACGAGCGCGTTTTCCTTGCGGAACTTGGCGATCGAGCCTTCGACCATCTTTGCGACGATCTCGGCGGGCTTGCCCGACTCGGCCGCCTTTTCGGCGGCGATCGCGCGCTCGCGCTCGACCATCGCCTGATCCAGGCCGTCCTCGTTCAATGCCAGCGGGAAAGCCGCGGCGATGTGCATCGCAAGCTGCTTGCCCAGTGCTTCGAGCTTGTCGGTCGGCGCAGCGCTCTCGAGCGCGACGAGCACGCCGATCTTGCCCATGCCCGGCGCCGCAGCGTTATGGACATAGGAAACGACGGCGCCCTGATCGACCGAGATGGCGCGGGTGCGGCGCAGATTCTGATTCTCGCCAATGGTGGCGATATTGCTGGTCAGCTTTTCGGCGACGGTCTCGCCATTGCCAAAGGGCGTGGCAGCCAGCGCTTCGACATCGCCATTGGCGTCGAGCGCCAGCTTGGCGACGGTGCCGACATAGTCCTGGAACTGCTCGTTCTTGGCGACGAAGTCGGTCTCGGAATTCACCTCGACTGCAGCACCCTTGGTGCCGGCGACGGCGACGCCGACCAGACCCTCGGCGGCGGTGCGGCCGGCCTTCTTGGCGGCGGCGGCGAGCCCCTTGGTGCGCAGCCAGTCGATCGCGGCCTCGATGTCGCCATTGGTCTCGGCGAGCGCCTTTTTACAATCCATCATGCCCGCGCCGCTGCGATCGCGCAGCTCCTTCACGAGTGCGGCAGTGATTTCCGCCATGATCTCTTCCTTCTCAGAAATGTGTGTAAGCGAAGCGGGCGCCGTTAAGCGCCCTACCCCGCCCGTATTTCAGTTCCGCGACGTTCAGGCGTCGCTCTGAACCTCGGTTTCCGCAGCGGCTGCGGCCGGAACCTGCTCGTCCTCGGTCGCGGCGACGGGCGCCTCGGCCAAAGCGGGCTCGACCGGCGGCTCGACGAACGCACCGAAATCCTGGCCACGGACGCCTTGACCACCCTTGGTCGCGGCGGCAGCGACGGAGTCGCAATAGAGACGGATCGCACGGCTGGCGTCGTCATTCGCCGGAACCGGGAACGCGATGCCGTCGGGCGAGACGTTCGAATCGAGGATCGCGACGACCGGAATACCGAGCGTGTTGGCTTCCTTGATCGCCAGCTCTTCCTTGTTGGCGTCGATGACGAACATCACGTCGGGGATGCCGCCCATGTCGCGGATACCGCCGAGCGACAGCTCGAACTTGTCGCGCTCGCGGGTGAGCTGCAGCACTTCCTTCTTGGTCAGGCCGTGCGTGTCGCCCGACAGCTGCTCTTCAAGCGCCTTGAAGCGCTTGATCGACATGCTGATCGTCTTCCAGTTGGTGAGCATGCCGCCCAGCCAGCGATGGTTGACATAATGCTGACCAGCGCGGCGAGCCGCCTCGGCGATCGGCTCCTGCGCCTGGCGCTTGGTGCCGACGAACAGCACCTTGCCCCCGCGTGCGACGGTCTGATCGATGAAGTCGAGCGCGCGCGCGAACAGCGGCACGGTCTGCGACAGGTCGATGATGTGCACCCCGTTGCGGTCGCCGAAGATGTACGGCTTCATCTTGGGGTTCCAGCGGTGGGTCTGGTGGCCGAAATGCGCGCCGGCCTCGATCAATTGCTGAATGGTGACGACAGGTGCCGCCATGGTCTTTCTCCTTCCGGTTAATCCGCTGGGAAGCAAGAACCGCGGACTGGCCACGGCACCGGTATGTGCGCTTCCCATGTGGGATGGGCGGGGCGCTTAACGCCGTGCCGAAAGAAAATCAAGCCTTGACGATGGAACAAATAGGGAACATATGTGCCGATATCGGAACCGAACAACGTATCATCGCGTTCGTTCGCAACAGTTCCGGCCCGTTTCCGCATCCACGGATCGAGGGTTCAGGAGGATCGCAATGGCTGGTTTCGTATCGGGTTTGCTGTTCGTCGCCGCGCTGATGACGGGTCTCGGCGTCATTGTTTTCACGCTTGTCGGCCGATGGGACGCAATATTGGCAGCGCTCGCGGGCGAGCCCATCCCGGAACGGGCGCATGTCGTGTCGCGCCGGATCGTGCGGATGCGTCCCGCGCGCCGCAGCTATCATCCGGTCCCTAGCCGGCAGCAGATCCGGCGCGCAGCCGCTTGACCCGCGCATAGCTGCGGACCCCGAACGGGATCAGTCCGACATAGAGGATGCTGACCACCGACAGGGTGGCCCAGGGCGCGGACAGCAGGGCCGCCCCGAGCAATCCGACGACCGCGATCAATTCCAGGCGGATGTTGCGACGCAGGCGCAGCGAAGACCAGCTGAAGGTCGCGACGTTCGAGATCATCAGAAAGGCGACGACGACGAGCCAGGGCGCGACGACCCAGGGTTCGCGGACCACCGCCGCCGGTTCGCCCAGCCATAGCCAGATGAAAAGCGGCAGCAATGCCAGTCCGGCCGCGGCCGGTGCCGGCACTCCGGTGAGGAAACCCGCCGATTTGTGCGGCTGTTCCGTGGCATCGATATTGGCGTTGAACCGGGCGAGCCGCAACGCGCAGCACACCGCATGGGCCAGTGCGAGCACCCAGCCGAATTGCGGAAGATATTGAAGCGACCAGAGATAGATGATGATCGCGGGCGAGACGCCGAAGGCGATCACGTCGGACAGCGAATCAAGCTCCGCGCCAAAGCGGCTTTCTCCCTTGAGCAACCGGGCGATGCGACCGTCGATGCCATCCAATATGCCGGCGACGATGATTGCCGCCGCCGCCCTCTCCCAGTCCCCGGCAATGCCGAATCGGATGCCGGTGAGCCCGCAGCACAAGGCCAGGGCCGTGACGGCGTTGGGCGCGAGCGCACGGAGCGGAATGCCCCGACGCGGCGGCGGGGCGCGCTCCTCGCTCATTGCGGGATGGCGTCCTGCGCGTCACCGCGGGCGACGATGCCCAATATCGTCTCACCCGCCACGCATCTCTGCCCCAAAGCCACGCGCGGCGCGGTTCCGGCAGGCAGATAGACATCGACGCGGCTGCCGAAGCGGATCAGCCCGACTCGCTGCCCCGCGGCGACGATGTCGCCCGGCTTCACGAAAGGTACGATACGGCGCGCGACCAGCCCGGCGATCTGGGTGAAGCCGATCCGTATCCCGTCGCGATCCTCGACCAGGATATGCTGGCGTTCATTGTCCTCGCTCGCCTTGTCGAGGTCCGCGTTGAGGAACTTGCCGGAGATGTAGACGACCTGCTTGATCGTGCCGCCGACCGGCGCGCGATTGATGTGGACGTCGAACACACTCATGAAAATCGAGACGCGGGTCATCGGCGCGTCGCCCAGCCCCGCCTCGCCCGCCATTTCGCGCGGGGGCAACACGGTCTGGATCAACGTCACCATGCCGTCGGCGGGCGCGATGATCAGCCCTTCGCCGCGCGGGACCGAGCGGACGGGATCGCGGAAAAAGGCCGCGACCCACAATGTGATCGCCGCCATCGGCCAGGCAAGCGTCTCCCACGCCATGAAGGCGAGAAAAGCGGTGATCGCACCCGAGATCAGTATGTACTTGCGACCCTCGGGGTGGATGCTGGGCCAACGCCATTTGACGCCGGTGACCATCGCCGTGTTTTCCGGCTGCATTATTTCCTTCATCCGCTCTCTTTAAGGGCGCATCGGACGAGTGACAACGCCGCTCTGCGTCGAGATCGCCTGCAACAGTCCTCCGGGCCGGTTGATTGCGGATGCCCGCGCCTATAGGGGGCTTGCAAACTCCCTGGGTAAGAAAGCGAGCAACGCATGGCGAAGATCAAGGTGAAAACTCCTG
>JASBTC010000360.1 GCA_030148625.1 Sphingobium sp.
GGCGCCAGACCGAGCCGAGCTCGAGCCCGATCACGCCGCCGCCGATCACGACGAGATGGTCGGGTACTTTCGACAGTTCGAGCGCGCTGGTCGAATCGACGATCGTCTTGTGATCGATCTCGACGCCGGGAAGCGGCGTGACGCTGGAGCCGGTGGCGATGACGATGTTCTTGGCGCGATAGCTCTTGCCGCCGACCTCGACGCTGTCCTTGCCGGTGAAAGTGGCAAGCCCCTTCAGCCAGTCGACCTTGTTCTTCTTGAACAGGAATTCGATCCCGCCGGTCAGCCCCTTCACCGCATCGGTGCGCGAACCGTGCATCGCGTCGAGATCGAGGCTGGTGCCTTCGACCTTCACGCCGAACTTGGCGAGCGCACCCGAATGCGCTTCCTCATAAAGATGCGACGCGTGGAGCAGCGCCTTGGACGGGATGCAGCCGACGTTGAGGCAGGTGCCACCCAGCGTCTCGCGGCTTTCCGCACAGGCAGTGCGCAGTCCGAGCTGCGCGGCGCGGATCGCGGCCACATAACCGCCCGGTCCCGCGCCGATCACCAGGACGTCATAGTCATAATCAGCCATGTCAGCTTTCCTCAGAGCGATTGCCGGCCAGATGAATCATCTGGCGACTCGGCAATCGCGGTCAAACAACAGCCTGGAGCGGTCGATTTCATCGGCCGCTCTAGAGATCGATCAGCAACCGGGTCGGATCCTCGATCGCATTCTTGATCGCGACGAGGAAAGTGACGGCTTCACGTCCGTCGACGATGCGGTGGTCATAGCTCAGCGCGAGATACATCATCGGACGGATGACGATCTGGCCGTCGCGCACCACGGGGCGATCCTCGATCCGGTGCAGACCGAGCACGCCCGACTGGGGCGGGTTGATGATCGGCGTCGACATCAGCGATCCGAACACGCCGCCATTGGAAATGGTGAAGGTGCCGCCCTTCATTTCCTCGAGCTTCAGCGTGCCGTCCTTGGCACGCTTGCCGAAATCGCCGATCGTCCGCTCGATCTCCGCCACGCTCAGCGTGTTCGCGTCGCGGATGACGGGAACGACAAGGCCGTTGGGCGCGGACACCGCGACCGAGACATCGGCATAATCGCGATAGACGATCTCGTCGCCCTCGACCGAGGCATTGACCGCCGGCACATCCTTGAGCGCCTGGCACGCGGCCTTCACGAAAAAGCCCATGAAACCCAGGCGGACGCCGTGCTTCTTCTCGAACAGATCCTTGTACTTCGCACGCGCCTCCATGACCGCGGTCATGTCGACATCGTTGAAGGTGGTGAGGATCGCCGCCGTGTTCTGCGCTTCCTTCAGCCGGTGCGCGATGGTCTGGCGCAGGCGCGTCATGCGGACGCGCTCCTCCTTGCGGCCGCCAATCTCGGGCAGCGCGGCGGTCGGGGCCGGCGCCGGAGCGGCGGCGGCCGCTGCGGGCGCATCCTTGGCCGCGCTGGCGGCGGCAAGCACGTCTTCCTTGGTCAGCCGGCCATCCTTGCCGCTGCCCCGGATCGACGACGGGTCGAGGCCATGTTCGAGCACCAGCCGGCGTACGGCGGGCGACAGCGTCATCACCGGTTCCTCGCCGGCAGGCACCGCCGGCGCCTGCTGCGCGGGCGCAGGGGCGGCCGCCTCGGCCTTTGCGGGCTCGGCCTTCGCCGCCGGCACGCTCGCCGCGGCACCGCCGGCTTCGATCATCGCGATCGTCGCGCCGACATTGACGGTGTCACCGGGCTTGGCGAGATGCGCGCCCATCACGCCGGAAACGGGGGCAGGCACCTCGATCGCGACCTTGTCGGTTTCGAGGCTCGCAATCGGCTCGTCGGCCTTCACGGGATCGCCGGGCTGCTTGAGCCATTCGCCGATCGTCGCCTCGGTGATCGATTCGCCCAGCGTCGGGACTTTGACTTCGGTGGCCATGATTCAGTTCAACCCTTTTTCTGGCGCCGGATTTCCTGGCGGACGCTGTGGCCGAGCGCATCGGCGACCAGCGCGCCCTGTTCAGCCACATGCCGCTTGGCGAGGCCGGTAGCGGGCGATGCGGACGCCGAGCGCCCCGCATAGCGCGCCCGTTTCGGTTTGATGCCGGCATCGGCCAGCGACTGTTCGATCAGCGGTTCGACAAACGACCAGGCGCCGTTGTTCTTCGGCTCCTCCTGGCACCAGACCACCTCGTCGAGATTGGTCATGCGCTTGAACCGGGCGGTCAGCGGTTCCCCCGGGAAGGGATAGAGCTGCTCGATCCGGACGATCGCCGTATTCTCGTCGCCCGCTGCGTCGCGCGCCTCGATCAGATCATAGGCGACCTTGCCCGAACAGAGCACAAGGCGCTTCACATCGGCGTCCTTGGGCGGGCTGGGGTCGGATTTGATCCGCATGAAATGCGAATCACCCATGAACTCGTCCGCCGTCGACACCGCCATCTTGTGGCGAAGCAGCGACTTGGGCGTCATGATGATCAGCGGCTTGCGGAACGGACGCAGCATCTGCCGGCGCAGCACGTGGAAATAATTGGCCGGGGTGGTGATGTTGCAGACCTGGATATTGTCCTGGGCGCAGAGCTGGAGATAGCGCTCCAGGCGCGCCGAGCTGTGCTCAGGGCCCTGCCCTTCATAACCGTGCGGCAGCAGCATGACGAGGCCGTTGGCACGCAGCCATTTGGCTTCGCCCGCCGCAATATACTGGTCGATCACGATCTGCGCACCATTGGCGAAATCGCCGAACTGCGCTTCCCACAGCACCAGCGTCTTCGGATCGGCCATGGCATAGCCATATTCGAAACCGAGCACGCCATATTCGGACAATGGGCTGTCGAGCACTTCGAAGCGGCCATGCGGCACGGTGCCGAGCGGCACATATTTGCGCTCGTTGGTCTGATCGACCCAGACGGCATGGCGCTGGCTGAAGGTGCCGCGCCCCGAATCCTGACCCGACAGGCGCACCCCGAAGCCTTCGGAAACCAGCGAGCCATAGGCAAGCGCCTCGCCGGTCGCCCAGTCGAAGCCCTGGCCCGTCTTGAACATCTCGCGCTTGGCATCGAGGATGCGGCCCAGCGTCTTGTGGATGACGAGATCGTCGGGAACGTCGGTCAGCGTGCGGCCGAGACTGTCGAACAGCTTCTTTTCGATGCCCGATTCCACCGCGCGGCGCGCGGTTTCGGAATCGGCGGGCTTGTTGAGCCCCGACCAGCGACCGGCGAACCAGTCGGCCTTGTTCGGCTTGTAGCCCTTGGCGGTCTCGAACTCTTCCTCGAGCAGGTCGACGAAGGACTGGCTGGACTGTTCGGCCCAGGCGCCGTCGATCACGCCCTCGCTGACCAGCCGCTCGCCGTAAATGGCGCTCACCGCCGGATGCTGGCGGATCTTCGCGTACATCAGCGGCTGGGTGAAGCTGGGCTCGTCGCCTTCATTGTGGCCGAAGCGGCGATAGCACCACATGTCGATGACGACGTCGCGATCGAACTTCTGGCGATATTCGATCGCCATCTTGCACGCGAAGGTGACTGCTTCGGGATCGTCGCCATTGACGTGGAAGATCGGCGCCTGGACACCCTTCGCCACATCGTTCGGATAGGGCGAGTTGCGCGCGAATTGCGGGCTGGTGGTGAAGCCGATCTGGTTGTTGATGATGAAATGGATGCAGCCGCCGCTGGCGTAGCCGCGAATGCCCTGGAAACCGAGCGTCTCCCAGACGATGCCCTGGCCGGCAAAGGCGGCATCGCCATGGATGAGGACGGGCAGAACCTGGTCCATTTCCTCCAGATCGTCACGGATGGCGAGCGTCGCGCGCGCCTTGCCGAGCACGATCGGATCAACGGTCTCGAGATGCGAGGGATTGGGCACCAGCGACATATGGACGCTGATTCCGTCGAATTCGCGATCGGTGGAGGTGCCCAGGTGATATTTGACGTCGCCCGAACCGCCGACATCCTCGGGATTGGCCGAACCGCCCGAAAATTCGTGGAAGATGACGCGGAACGGCTTGGCCATCACATTGGCGAGCACGTTCAGCCGGCCGCGATGCGCCATGCCATAGACGATCTCGCGCACGCCGAACTGGCCGCCATATTTGATCACCGCCTCGAGCGCGGGGATCATCGATTCGCCGCCGTCCAGGCCGAAACGCTTGGTGCCGACATATTTGCGGCCCAGGAATTTCTCGTACTGCTCGCCCTGGATCACCTTGGCGAGGATCGCCTTCTTGCCCTCGGGCGTGAACTGGATGACCTTGTCCTTGCCCTCCATCCGTTCCTGGAGGAAGCGGCGCTCGTCCACATCCGAGATGTGCATATATTCCAGGCCGACATTGCCGCAATAATTGGCGCGCAATATCTCGACAACCTCGCGGATCGTCGCCTTTTCCAGTCCCAGCGTACCGCCCAGATAGACCGGCCGATCGAGATCGGCGCCGGAAAAGCCGTGATATTCCGGCGTCAGGTCGGCCGGCAGCTCGCGCTGGGTCAGCCCGAGCGGATCGAGATTGGCGGCAAGGTGACCGCGCACCCGATAGGTGCGGATCAGCATCTGCGCGCGGATCGCATCGCCCGCAGCAGCAGCGATGACGTCCGACGAGATCGGCGCGGCCGCCGCCGCGGCAGGCGCCGGCTTGGCAGCCTTGGGCTCGACGGCCATCTGCATGGGATCGAGCGCCGCGGTCAGCGCGTCGGTTTCGGACAGGGGCCAGTTGGCGCGCGCCCAGCTTGGGCCGGAGGTGGTCGCCTCCAGACCCTCGAACCAGGTGCGCCAGGCAGGCTCCACCTTGTCGGGCGTTGCCTGATAAACCCGGTACAGCCCTTCCACGAACCCCGGACTCACGCCCGCGATATCGTCGAAATCCTGGCCTTCATAACCCATGTCACCGTCCTCGATGATCGGCCGCCCATCCGGGGCGGACGATCGATATGCGCGTTCAGGCCTTGAGCAGCTCGACGAGCGTGACGCCGAGCTCCGACGGGCTGGGAGAAACGCGGATGCCCGCTTCCTCCATCGCCGCGATCTTGTCTTCGGCGCCGCCCTGGCCGCCCGACACGATCGCGCCGGCATGGCCCATGCGGCGGCCCGGAGGCGCCGTGCGGCCCGCGATGAAACCGACCATCGGCTTCTTGCGGCCACGCTTCGCTTCATCCTTGATGAACTGCGCCGCCTTCTCCTCGGCGTCGCCGCCAATCTCACCGATCATGATGATCGACTCGGTCGCATCGTCGGCGAGGAACAGTTCGAGCACGTCGATGAAGTTCGTGCCGTTGACGGGATCGCCGCCGATACCGACCGCGGTGGTCTGGCCGAGGCCCTGCTGGCTGGTCTGGAACACAGCTTCATAAGTAAGCGTGCCCGAGCGCGAAACAACGCCCACCGAACCCTGTTTGAAGATGCTGCCGGGCATGATGCCGATCTTGCACTGGTTGGGGGTCAGCACGCCGGGGCAGTTGGGGCCGATCAGCCGCGACTTGGAACCCGACAGAGCGCGCTTCACCTTGACCATGTCGAGCACCGGAATGCCCTCGGTGATCGCGACGATCAGCGGCACTTCCGCGTCGATCGCTTCCAGGATCGAGTCGGCCGCGAATGGCGGCGGCACATAGATGCAAGACGCGGTCGCGCCGGTCTTCTCGACGGCCTCGGCCACCGTGTCGAACATGGGCAGGCCGATATGCGTGGTCCCGCCCTTGCCCGGCGTGACGCCGCCGACCATCTGCGTGCCATAGGCCAGCGCCTGCTCGGTATGGAAAGTGCCGGTGGCACCGGTCATCCCCTGGGTGATGACCTTGGTATTCTTGTCGACGAGGATGGACATCGCGTCTGCTTTCCTTGTGTCATCCCCGCGGCCGCAGGGATCCAGATTATTCGTGATTGATCGTCCGGATCCCCGCTGGAGCGGGGACGACCGCGATTATTTCAGGCTCTCGTCGATCGCCTTGCAGGCATCGAGCAGTTCCTTGACCGCATCGACCGAGACCTGAAGATTGCTCTTGGCCTCGTCGTCCAGCTTGATCTCGACGATCTGCTCGACGCCGCCGGCACCGATGATCACCGGCACGCCGACATACAGGCCGTCGAGCCCATATTTGCCGTCGACATGCGCGGCGCAGGGCAGCAGGCGCTTCTGGTCGTTGAGATAGGCTTCGGCCATCGCGATGCCGCTGGTCGCGGGTGCATAATAGGCCGAACCGGTCTTGAGCAGCGCGACGATCTCGCCACCGCCGCTGCGCGTGCGCTGCACGATCGCGTCGATGCGCTCCTTGGTCGAGCGGCCCTGCTCGATCAGGTCGGGAACCGGGATGCCGGCAACCGTCGAATATTGCACGACGGGCACCATGGTGTCGCCGTGGCCGCCGAGCACGAAGGTGTTCACGTCGCGCACCGAGACCTGGAATTCGTCAGCCAGGAAGTGGCTGAAACGCGCGCTGTCGAGCACGCCCGCCATGCCGACGACCATATGGTGCGGCAGGCCGGAGAATTCGCGCAGCGCCCAGACCATCGCATCGAGCGGGTTGGTGATGCAGATGACGAACGCGTCGGGCGCATTGTTCTTGATGCCCTCGCCGACCGCCTTCATCACCTTCAGGTTGATGCCGAGCAGGTCGTCGCGGCTCATGCCCGGCTTGCGGGCGACGCCGGCGGTCACGATGATCACGTCCGCGCCCGCAATGTCGGCATAATCGTTGGTGCCGATGATCTTCGCGTCGAAGCCCTCGACCGGGCCACATTGGCTGAGGTCGAGCGCCTTGCCCTGCGGCACGCCCTCCACCACGTCGAACAGGACGATGTCGCCCAATTCCTTGATCGCCGCGAGGTGCGCGAGCGAGCCCCCGATATTGCCAGCGCCAATCAGCGCGATTTTCTTACGGGCCATGCAGTCTTTTCTCCCTCGCCGGGGCGGAAAAAGGCCATGACTCGGGCCCCGCCCATCCAAGATTGGCGCTCGCTTAGGCGCATTGGATCGGGAGGGCAACCTAGGAAGAGTGCATGGCTTCCGGAAATCTTTGCAACTAATTATTAGTCGCAATAAGGATGCCGAAGCGGCGATCGACCGACACGATCAACGCACCCGCCTTGATCGACATGAACGCCAAAGACGAAAAATCGATCCTTGCCCAACTCTGCGCGACCAAAGAATCACGAGGCAGGTGGAATCATATGCGATCTCGAAGATGCTGGCGCATCCTCGATCGGTTCGCTCAAGCACCGCGCGGGCTGATACCGGATCTCGATGAGCCGAACTCATCGAGATCCGGTATCAGTCCTGGCCATGCCCCAGCGCAAGATAGTCGTCGGACTGCATTTCCATCAGCCGGCTCACCGTGCGCTCGAACTCGAAAGCGCCGTCACCCTGCTCGTAAAGATGCTGCGGCTCGGCCGCGGCGCTGGCGAGCAACTTCACCTTATGTTCGTAGAGCGCGTCGATCAGCGTGACGAAGCGGGCCGCCTCGTTGCGGTTCTCCGGCCCGAGCCTGGGAATGCCGACGATGATGACGGTGTGATAGCGGCGCGCGATCGCGAGATAGTCTGCGGCGCCCCGCGCCTCGGCGCAGAGCCGCTTGAACGAGAAGACCGCAACACCCTTCAGGCTCTTGGGCACGTGCATGCTGCGGCCGCCCGGAATCGGCAGTTCCTCCGACGGCACATGCGCGCTGTCCTCGGGCGGATAGTCGGTCAGGCGGAAAAATGCCTCGCGCAACGCGTCGGTCGCCGGCTGGCCGAGCGGCGTATGCCAGGTATCGACGCCGGTCAGCCGCTCCAGCCGGTAATCGACCGGGCCGTTGAGCGGGAGGACGTCGAGCTCGCGTTCGATCAGCGCGATGAAGGGCAGGAAATGCTCGCGATTGAGCCCGTCCTTGTACAGATCCTTCGGCGCGCGGTTCGACGTCGCGACCACGGTCAGCCCACGCGCCATCATCGCGGTGAACAGCCGCGACATGATCATCGCATCGGCGCTGTTGTTCACGACCAGTTCGTCGAAGGCGAGCAGGCGCGCTTCGCCGACCAGCGCCTCGGCGACGGGGATGATCGGATCGCCCGCTTCCTTCTGCCGCTCGACGCGCAGCCGGGCATGGACCTCGAGCATGAATTCGTGGAAATGCACGCGCCGCTTGCGCTGGATGCGCAGGCAATCGTGGAACAGGTCCATCAGCATCGACTTGCCGCGACCGACCCCGCCCCAGAGATAGACGCCGCGCGGCGGCTCCGGCGCCTTGCCCGCCAGCCGCCACAGCACGCTGCCGCGCTTGGGTGTTGCCTCCAGCGCCTGCTGCAACGCGTTCAGCCGCTCGGCGGCGCGGCGCTGCTCGCGGTCGGGGCGAAGTTCGCCGGCGGCGACCAGCGCCTCGTAACGGTCGAGAACGTTGCTCACTATGCGTCCGATTTACGCGTGGGTTTGCGGATCGTGCCGGAGAAGCTTGCCACCTTGTGATCGCCCTGGACGATCAGCCCGCGCAGGAAAAGCAACCGGCCGGTTTCGCGCAGCAGTTCGACCACCGCATCCATCGGCTCACCCACCCGGCCCGCCCCGATGAACTGGACCGACAGGTCGAGCGTGACCGCGGTGCCCGCCTCGATCAATCCGAACAGGCGCGACCCGGCGAACAGCGCCACGTCGATGAACGCCAGGATCGTGCCGCCATGAAGATTGTTCGACAGGTTGGAATGCACATGCTGCGGAAACATCCGCACCCGCGCCTGACCGTCGGGCTCCAGCCGCACCATCATGCGGCCGAGCAGGCTGTTGAAGCGCGTGGGATCGCTCAGCGTCCACGTCATCCAGCCCGGATTGTCGGGGTCGGGTTGATGGATGAAGGATGCCTTCGTCATGCCAAACTCAGATCGTCACCCCAGCGAAGGCTGGGGTCTGCTGCCGGCTACGCGCCATCTGGTCGGCAGATCCCGGCCTTCGCCGGGATGACGCGTGAGAGGTGAGCCGCCCGATCCTCAAATCTGCCGTTCGACCACCATCTTTTTCACCTCGGCGATCGCGCGCGCCGGGCTCAGCCCCTTGGGGCAGACGTTCGAGCAGTTCATGATCGTGTGGCAGCGATAGAGACGGAACGGATCCTCGAGCTCGTCGAGCCGTTCGCCGGTCATCTCGTCGCGGCTGTCGGCCAGCCAGCGATAGGCCTGGAGCAGGATGGCCGGGCCCAGGAACTTGTCGGAATTCCACCAATAGCTCGGGCAGGAGGTCGAGCAGCAGGCGCACAGGATGCACTCGTAGAGGCCGTCCAGCTTGGCGCGATCCTCGGGCGATTGCAGCCGTTCCTTGCCCGATGGCGGCGGCGTCACCGTCTGCAGCCAGGGCTGGATCGACGCATATTGCGCGTAGAAATGGGTGAAGTCGGGCACCAGATCCTTGACCACATCCATATGCGGCAACGGCGTGATCCGGACTTCCTTGCTGCAATCCTCGATCGCATGGGTGCAGGCCAGCGTGTTGCGCCCGTCGATGTTCATCGAGCAGGATCCGCAAATGCCCTCGCGGCACGAGCGGCGGAACGTCAGCGAGGGATCCTGCTCGCTCTTCATCTTGATCAGCGCATCGAGCACCATCGGCCCGCAGCTATCGAGATCGACCTCGAAAGTGTCGTAACGGGGATTCTCGCCGCTGTCGGGATCGTAACGATAGACCTTGAAGGTGCGGACATTGCCGGCGTCGCTCGGCGCCTTGTGCGCCTTGCCCTTCTTGACGGTGCTGTTCTTCGGCAGCCTGAACTCGGCCATTCGCTCGATCCCCGCGTGAAACTTCGCCAAGCCGATAGTCCTTCGATCCGAGGGAGGGAAGACCGAAAGTTCCTCCGCCGATGAAGGATTGCGCTACAACCCCAGCTTCTTCGCCAGCAAGCCTTCCGCGATCGCATAGGTGCGTTCGTTGTCGACATCGATCGCCTGGCTGCCGTCGGTCAGCACGACCGCCGCCATCTTCAGGCCGAAACGACGCGATGCGCGCTTCATCGCGCTATGGATTGAAACCAGCTTGAAGCGCATCAGCAGGATGTTGATCAGGCCGAACGCCGTGATCAGCCGCTTGGGATTCTTCGCGAACTGCCCACCTTCGCGGAACACCTCGACCCCGGCGAGCGCATGCGCGCCCGAAAGCCCGTAGAGATTGCAGTTCGAATAGGCGTCGTCGCGGAATTCGTAAAAGCGCCTCTGACCCTCGGGATGAACGGCATGGATCGCACCGCGCGTGGTGAGCGCCGCTGCCGCATCGGCACCGCCTGCGAACGCATCGAGCATGCGCCGCAGCGAATCATGGCTGAGCAGCACGTTGTCGGCAGTGGTGATCAGGATCGGCGCCGTCACCCCGGCTGAAGCGCGGATCACGCTCTCCGCGATGTTGGAATCGGATTCGACGAAATCGATCGGAACGCCAGCCGGCGCATAGGCCGCGACCAGCGCGGTGAGCTCGGGCACCGCCTCGGGCTCGACCGAAATGCGAATCAGGCCGATGCCCGGCATCGTCGTCAGCGTGTCGAGCACATGCGCGATCAGCGGCTTGCCGCAGATCGGCACCAGGCATTTGTGGCTGACGCCGGCGCGGACGGCGAGCGGATTCTCGACTCCGGCGCGCTGCGCGGCGAGGACGAGGACGGTGAAGCCGTCAGTCACCCGAGACCGCGCTCCGCTCGATCAGGCCATGGCGCGTCAGGCTCTCGCACAGGATCGTCTCGATCAGCGCTTCCTGCGAAATGCCAGCCGCCCTGGCCGAACGGCCATAGACTTTCTGCGACCAGAGATTGCAGTTGAGATTGACCTCGAGCATCTGGACCTCGCCCTTTTCGAGGTCGAGGCGGAATTCGTAGCGGCCATAGTCGAAGGGGCGGAACACCTCGACCATCTTGCGGGTGAGCGCGTCGATCTTGGGCTGCCAATAAGCGTCGTCGAACTCGACGAGCTGATATTTCTGCGCGCGGTCGACCAGGTCGCGCTTTTCGTAATAGGTCCTGAGATGGCTCGGATCGGCCTGCTCGAACAGCATCATCGGCATCACGAACGGTTCGCCGTCGACGGTGATGACGGGCACTTCGACATCGCTGCCGTTGAGGAAAGGTTCGACGATCGCGTCATGGCCCTCTGCATGGATGCCGGCGACGGCGTCCTCCACGCCTTTCCAGTCGAACGCGTCGGACACGCCCCAGCTTGCCGAAGAGGCGTTGGGCTTGATCACCATGCGCTCGGCCATCGGGCAATCGGCCTCGCGCACCGGCGCGCCGCGGCGATAGATCGCCCAGGGACTGGTGGGAACGCCCCGCGACTTTGCCTCCAGCTTGGTCAGATGCTTGTCGTCCGACAGGCCGCGCACGATCGGCGAAGCGCCGAGAAAGGGAATGCCGAGCCGCGTGCACAGCAAAGGCAGCAGCATTTCCGAATTGAGGAAACCGCCGCGGTTGAGCAGCGGGAAGACGAAATCGGCGCCCGGATCCTCGAACAGCGCCTCGTAGCGATTGGCGAGCACCAGATTGAGGCCCAGCCCCTCCAGGATCGTCCGCACCTCGTGATGATAGACGGCGTGATTACCGTCCTCGGGGTGGAGCGATCCATCGCCCAGCGCATGCTTCGCGATGAACATGATACGGAGGCGATCCTTGGCCTCCTGCGGGATGCGGAGCGTCTTGGGCGTTTGAGTCACGAACCGACCTTTGTTTGAAACCGCGGCCATATAGAACCGGATCGGCCGGGGTGGAAGCGCCTTGCATCATTGTCGTCATCGCCGCCCCCTTGATCCCGAGGGGGGTGAACCGCCATTATTGTGCCGCAAGCTGCGCGCATAACGGCGCCGCAATCCGCGTGACTCTTGGGATTGGACCGTACGTGATGAAGCCGAATGCCGCCGCCATCGACACCGCCGTCTTTGCCGACGCGGCGGCCGATCTGCTCACCCGGGGCGGCGATGCCCGCATCATCCTCGATCCCGCGACCGGGCTGAACCAGTATTTCTCGTCCCCCCGCCCCTCCTCCGCGATCGCCTATGCCTCGTCGACCGCGAACGACATCTCGGCGCCCGCCTTCGACCATGTCTGTCGCAGGCTGGCCGAAGCGGCGCCCGACCTGATCCTGTCACCCGAAGGCTATGACGACGCGCTCGGCGCGCTGCGCACACGTATCCGCCGGGCCTATCGCCTGGGCGACGGCGTCGAGATCGTCTTCGCGCCCTCGGGCACCGATCTCGAATATGTCGGGCTGGCCCTGTGCAAGGAACGCGGCGAAGGCGGCATCCGCAATATCCTGCTCGGCGCGGACGAGGTCGGCAGCGGCTGCGTCTATTCCGCGCATGGCCAGTTCTTCGCCGAAGAAACCGCGCGCGGGATCAAGGTCGCCAAGGGCGAGCCGATGGGCGGCCGGCTGCCTGCCAAGATCGAACTCTACAATGTCCCCGTCCGCGACGATCGCGGCACCGCCTATCGCCCCGAGGAAGTCGCGCGGCGGATCGACCTGGCCGTCGAGGAAGCGGGCCGCGCGCGCAAGCACACGCTGGTCCATGTCGTCCATGGATCGAAGACCGGGCTGGTGCTGCCCGCATTCGAGCATCTCGACGCGCTGGTCGACCGCCATGGCGACACGGTGAGCTTCATCGTCGACGCCTGCCAGGCGCGGATCACCAGCGCGGCGATCGCCGACTATCTGGCGCGCGGCTGCGCGGTGCTCGTCACCGGATCCAAGTTCATGGGCGGCCCGCCCTTCAACGGCTTCGCCCTGGTGCCGCGCGCGATGGTCGAGGCATCGGCGCCGATGCCCATCGCGTTCTGCAAGATCTTCCGCCACGCCGAATGGCCCGCCAACTGGCCCGATGCCGACCTGTTGCCGCGCGAGGCCAATCTGGGCCTGTTGCTGCGGCTCGAAGCGTCGGTGTTCGAGCTTGAGCGCTTCCAGGCACTCGGCGCCGAGCGGGCGACGCGCGTCATCCTCGCATTCCATGCCGCGGTCCGCACCGCATTCGTCGACCGGCTCGGCGGACGGCGCATGGCGCCCTATGCGGCCGGCGAGCGCGCCGAGGGCGATGCGCATCCCATCGAGATGCGGACGCTGTCCACCATCGACATATCCGGCCTGCCCGGCAGCCCCGATTTCGACGAGGCCAAGCGGATCCACCGCGCGCTCGTCGATGAAGGCGTGCGGCTGGGCCAGCCCGTCAAATGCGTCAGGCTGCCCGACGGGCGCTGGGGCGGGACATTGCGGGTCGGCCTGTCGATGCCGCAGATCACCGCGTTTGACGCGCTCGACGACGCGGCGCTCGAAACGCGGCTGGCCGGCGACATGGCCGTGATCGTCGATGCGATCGAGCGGGTGCGGTCGGCGGGATAAAATTGCCCGGCTTGTTTATATTCGCTGCACGCGCAGGCGAACGGCGGGTCTTGCGGTGAGTGTCTGTTTTTGATGCATCCGGATGAAACCGGGTAAAGGGGGGAGAGTATATGCGCATCTGTTTTTCGGCTCTGATGGCCGCGCTGATCTGGCCGTCGGCCGCTATCGCCCAAACCCCGGCCGCCCAACCCTCCGCAGCGATGCAGCCCAAGACCCCGGTCACCGTCGCATTCTCGCAGCAGGTCGATTTCACCGCCAAGGCGAACGGCAAGGCATATCGGCTGTTCATCGCAATGCCGCTCACGCCACCGCCGCCGGGCGGCTATCCGGTGGTCTATGTGCTCGACGGCAACGCCTATTTCGGCAGCGTCGCCGAAGCGACCCGAGCGCGCAGCGCGCTGGGCGGGGAAATTGCCGGGGCGGTGATCGTCGGCATCGGCTATCCCACCGACAATCTGCTGACGATGATGGGTCGCCGCTTCTACGATCTCACGCCCGCCCAGCCGACCGATGGCGAACGTCAGAAGATGGAAACCACCATGAAGCTGATGGGGGTGAACGGCATCGAATATGCCGGCGCGGACATACTGCTCGATATCATCGAGAAGGAGATCAAACCGCTGGTCGGCGCCAGCCTGCCGATCGATCCCAAGCGCAGCGTGCTGCTCGGCCATTCGATCGGCGGGCTTGCGGTGCTCAACGCGCTGTTCAAGCGTCCGTCGTCCTTCGACGCCTATATCGCGATCAGCCCGTCAATCTGGTGGGCGGGGCGCGACGTGCTGAAGGACGAGCCGGCATTCGCCGGCAAGCTCGCCGCCGGCCTCTCGCCGCGCGTCTTTATCGGCGTCGGCAGCCTGGAACAGGCGGTGCCGGATACGCTGCCCCCCGGCATGACCCGCGAACAGGCGACGGCGCACATGGCCGAAGCCGCGATGGTCGACAATGCGGTCGCGCTCGGCAAGCAGCTCGAAGCGCTGAAGGGCGGCGCGGGCTACAAGGTGGTCTACAAGGTGTTCGATGGCGAAACCCATGGCAGCGTGCCCTGGGCGACGTTCAAGCCGGCCTTCGATCTCGCCTTGCCTGCAAAACCCTGAAATCGGCGCCTCGACCGGAACGCTCCGGCGGTGCCCGACATGATTGCGAAGGAACTCCCATGATCCGGCGGATTTCCGGAATCGGCCTTGTCGGCCTGGCCATGTCCTTGTCGATGCCGGCACGGGCCGAACTGGTCTCCAGTGCCGCCGATCTCGGCATCGCGGTGTCCGCGCAGATCGCCTGCGCCGGCATATTCGTGACCGGGCGCGCCGAGGCCGATGTGCTGCGCGACGACATCCATGCGCTTGCGCCGTTCACCCGTTCCGTCACGCTTGCGATCGACCGCAAGGATCGCACCGTCACCGCATCGGCCCCCGGGAGCGCCGCACGCAAGGCGCTTTACCGCCCCGGCGTCGGCTGCACATTGCTCACCGGCACCGTTGCGCGCGCCACGCTGGAGCACCAGGCCGCGACGCTGCGCCCCATGAAGCTGCGGCCGTCCACGCCTTGGCCGCTGGGTGATGCGACGCAGGGAGGCGCCGGCCCGAAAATCGACGCGGCCGCATTGAAGCGGGCGGTCAATGACGCCTTTGTCGAGCAGAACAAGGATGGTTATCCCGACACCCGGGCCATCGTCGTCATCCAGGGCGGGCAGATCGTCGCCGAGCAATATGCCCCCGGCTTCGATCGCAACAGCCGTCTGCTCGGCTGGTCCGCCAGCAAGAGCATCGCCGCCACTCTGGTCGGCCTGCTCGTCGATGACGGTGTACTCAGGCTCGATGCCCCCGCCCCGGTTCCCGAATGGCAGGGCGAAGGCGATCCGCGCCGGCAGATCACGCTGCGCCAACTGCTGACGATGTCGAGCGGCCTGCGCTTCAAGGAGAGCTACGAGCCCGGCAATGATTCGATCCGGATGCTGTTCGCGACGCCCGACATGGGCGCACTGGCCGCATCGCTGCCGCTCGACAAGGCACCCAGCACGGCGTGGAGCTATTCCTCGGGGGCGACCAATATCCTCTCCGCCATCGTGACGCGCGCGACCGGCGGGACGCTCGAAAGCGTTACGCGCTTCGCGCGCAAGCGGCTGTTCGAACCCGCGGGCATGACCAGCACGGTGATCGAGCCCGACGAGGCGGGGGTGCCGGTCGGCAGTTCCTATGCCTATGCCACCGCGCGCGACTGGGCGCGTTTCGGCCTGCTCTATCTCAACAAGGGCGTCGTCGGGAGGAAACGGCTGCTGTCGCAACATTGGGTCGATTTTGTCCGGACGCCGACCACGGCCGCACCGCGCCCCCTCTATGGCGGGCAATTCTGGCTCAACCAGGGCGATGCCGACGGCGAACGCAGCCGGATGTTCAAGGACCTGCCGAGCGACACCTATATGGCAATGGGCCACAACCATCAGATCGTGGCGATCATCCCGTCAAAGGATGCCGTCATCGTCCGGCTGGGCTGGACACCCGAAGGCCAGAAATTCGATTTCAACACCCATTTGTCGCGGATCGCGGCGGCGCTGGCGCCCGACCCGGCCTGATCGGGCACCGCAACGATAGCGATCGAGCGAATGCTGGTAGCGGGATTGCACCGTTTGCGATCCCGCATCGGCATGGGCCCCGCCGCCCCTTTGACCGCAAGGCGCGGGAAGCGGCAATGCCGTGCTCGGATTAGTCAGCGGCCTATATCCGAACCAGGAATGAAAGGCTGCGCATGAGCGATACGAATGCAGCGCTCCGCCGCACCCTTGATCACGCGACGGCCTATCTCGACGGGCTGGACGATCGCCCCGTCGCGGCGACGGCAACCCTGACCGGGTTGCGTGACCGGCTTCGCGTTCCGCTGACGAACGCGCCGACACCGGCGACGACCGTGATTGACGATCTCGTCGCCGCAACCGCTGGCGGACAGTTGGGATCCGCCAGCGGCCGCTTCTTCGCCTGGGTCATTGGCGGTGCATTGCCGTCCGCGCTGGCCGCCGACTGGCTGGCCTCGACATGGGACGTGAATGCCTGCCTCTATGCCTGCGGCCCGGCCGCCGCAGTGGTCGAGGAAGTGGCGGGCGAATGGGTCAAGGATGTGCTCGACCTGCCACGCGAGGCCTCTTTCGCCTTCACCACCGGTTGCCAATTCGCCCATATGACCTGCCTCGCCGCGGCCCGGCA
The DNA here is from genome assembly GCA_030148625.1 of Sphingobium sp. The sequence continues at coordinate 16,486 of JASBTC010000360.1, forward strand.
CGCCCTACTCGCCGCGCGAGGCTGGGATGTCGAGGCGGACGGACTTGCCGGTGCGCCAGCGATCCGCGTGCTCGCAACCGAGCAGCGCCATGGATCGATCGAGCGGGCGTTGCGCTTCCTCGGCATCGGCACCCGCGCCTTGCAGCCCTTGGCCACCGACGGACACGGCAGGCTTCAACCCGCAACGCTGGCCGCGGCGCTGACGGCGTCGGACGGCCCAACCATCGTGATTCTGGACGCCGCCGATCTCAACATCGGGGCATGCGACCCGTTCGCCGAACTGATACCGCTGGCGCAGGCCGCTGGCGCATGGGTGCATATCGATGGCGCGTTCGGCCTATGGGCGCGCGCCAGCCCCCGTCGCCGCCATCTTGTCGACGGTGTCGAAGCCGCCGATTCCTGGGCCACCGACGCGCATAAATGGCTCAACACTCCAAAGGACAACGGCATCGCGATCGTGCGCCATCGCGCCGCGCATCGCACGGCAATGACGCTCAGCGCAGACTATCTCGTGCCGGGCGGCGATGCCCGCGATGCAATCGACTGGACTCCAGAATGGACGCGCCGTGCCCGCGGCTACGCCATCTATGCGGCGCTGCGGGAATTGGGCCGTGATGGTATCGCCGCATTGATCGACCGCTGCTGCGACCATGCCCAGACCCTGGCGTACGGCATCGCCGCACTGCCCGGCGCCGAACTGATCGCCGCGCCGAGCCTCAATCAGGGCCTTGTCCGTTTCCTCGATCCGGATGGCGATCATGACACCCATACCGATAGGATGATCGCGGCAATCAACGCAGAGGGAACTGCCTTTTTCAGCGGCACGACCTTTCGCGGACGTCGGGCGATGCGCATCAGCGTGGTCAATTGGCGGACCAGCGAAACCGATATACGCCGCACGATCGAGGCCGTTGGCCGCGTATTGACCAAGAGTCCGGCCCGGCGCGCGCGCTAATCCGGCACTGCTGCAATCGCCTGCGGGCTCCAGCCGCCGCCCATGGCCTGATAGAGCTGGATACGCGCGGTCAGCGCGTCGCTGCGGACCTGGATCAGGCTCAGCTCGGCCCCCAGCAGGCCGCGCTGTGCGTCGAGCTGTTCGAGATAGGGCGAATAGCCTTCGCGGTAGCGATTGGTTGCCAGCCGCAAACCTTCGGCCAGCGCGTCGCGCTGGCTGGCCGCCAGCGTGCGTTGTTCGTCGAGCCGCCTCACCGACGCCAGCGCATCCTCGACTTCGCGGAAACCCGCAAGCACGGCCTGGCGATAGCCGAAGGCGGCCTGGTCGCGCTGTGCGCCCGCTGCGTCCGCCTGCGCGGTCAGCCGCCCGCCCTGGAACAAGGGTGCCAGGATGCTGCCGCCGACCGACCACAGGCTGATCGGATCGCCGAGCAAGGTCGAAAAGGCCGCGCCGGTCGAGGCGGTCAGCCGGACCTGCGGCAGGAAGCGTTTGCGCGCCGCCGCCAGCGAGGAATCGGCGGCCGCGAGCTGATATTCGGCGCGCGCGATATCGGGCCGCCGGCGCAGCAGATCCGAAGGCAGGCCATCGGGTACGGCCGGTTCGGCAAGGCGATCCAGCGCCCCGCGCACGATCGCGCGCGGCGTTTCCCCGGTCAGCAGGCTCAGGCCATTTTCCTGCCGGGCAATGGCAAGTTCGATCTGGGGGATGATCTGCGCGGTCGCATCATATTCCGCCTGAGCCTGCTGCAATTCGAGCTTCGGCGAATAGCCGGTACGCACGCGCGACGTCGCGATCCTGAGCGAGTCCGCCCGTGCGGCGAGCGTCTGCCGCGCGACGCCAAGCCGCGCATCGAGCCCGAGCAAAGTGACATAGCCGCTTGCCGTCGCGCTCGCGACCGCCAGCCTGACGGTATCGCGCGCGGCCTGGCTGGCGAGCCAGGCATTGCGTGCCGCCGATTGCTGATCCGCGAGTCGGCCGAACAGATCGACTTCATAAGCGGCCTGCACTTGCGGCTGCGCAGCGGTCTGTTCCACCGGCGTGCCGAACGGGCTCACGCTGCGCGAATGCGTGCTCCCGATCCCGGCATCGAGCGTCGGCAGCAATTGCGCACGCGCCAGCATCTCGTTCGCGCGCGCCTCGCGCACCCGGCCGGCGGCGACGCCGATATCGGCGTTGTTGGCCAGTGCCGCCTCGACCAGCGCCGTCAGCGCCGGATCGCCGAAACCCCGCCACCAGTCACGGTCGAGCGGCGCGGTCGGGCCGGCATCGGTCCGCCACGCGGCCGCCGGCGCAATAGGCTGCACGCTCGCGGTCTCCACCGCCGGCCCGGCACAGCCCGCGAGCAGCAACGGCACGATCAGGGCATGCGTCCGCATCACCGCCCCTTGCCGCTACGCGTATCGATCCTGACCTCGACCGACATGCCCGGCCGCAGCCGCCGTGCCGCTGCCTGCCCGGGATCGATCCGGATGCGCACCGCGATGCGCTGCGCCACCTTGACGAAATTGCCCGTGGCGTTGTCGGCCTTGATCACCGCGAATTCGGATCCCGCCGCGGGCGCCAGATTCTCGACGCGTCCGGTCAGCGTCTCGCCGCCCAGCGCATCGACACGGAAGCTGACGCGCTGGCCGATCGCGATATGATGGGTCTGCGCTTCCTTGAGATTGGCGATCACCCACAGATCGTGCGGCACCAGGAACATCAGCTGCGTGCCCGCCGTGACGAAGGCGCCGTTGCGCACGCCGATCTCGGACAGCTGGCCATCGGTGGGCGCGCGGATCACGGTGTTGTCGAGATCGATCTGGGCGAGCCGCAATTGCGCCTTGGCGGCTTCCACCGCGGCCTCCAGCCCGCTGCGCCCGACGATCACGGTGCGGACGTCCTGCGTGCCGATGGCGCGGCCCGCCTCGGCCTGGCGCACGCCTGCCTGCGCCGCCAGCAAAGCGGCGCGCGTCTGGTCGCGCTCGCGTGCGGAGATCGATCCGTCGGCGATCAGCGCGTCGGCGCGGCGCATATCGGCCTGGGCGCGGACAAGTTGCGCGCGCGCATTGGCGATGGCGGCATCCTGGCTCTGCGTCGCGACTTCGCGCGAACGCTGCGCCTGTGCGGAATTGGCGAGCGACGCTTCCTGCGCGCCGATATTGGCCAGCGCCTGCGCGACGCGCGCGCGATAGATGCGGTCGTCGATCGTCGCCAGCACCTGCCCCGCCTTCACCTCGGCGAAATCCTGCACCGCCACATTGGCGACGTAACCGCTCACCTGCGGGCTGATGATCGTCACCCGGCCGCGGACATAGGCATTGTCGGTCTTTTCCGCGAAGCCGGCAAAGGGCGGCAGCTGCCACGCATAAAGGATCGCGAGCACCGCCAGCACCGCGATACCCACGATCGCGATCACCACCGCCCTGCCCTTCACCGGCGGGCGCCAGCCGCCCGGCGGCGGATCGATCTGCGGATCGCTTTCGGGTGCGGGATCGGCGGCGGTTTCGGCCATTTACTGCTCCTTTGCGCCCTGCGCCTGCATCATCTTCTGCTGCAATTCGATCACCGGGGAGATCTCGCCGCGACGGCGGATCGACCAACGGATCGCGAAACCCCACAGGGCCGTCAGCACCGCGAGCACGCCCACCAGCATGAACACATCGTTGAACGCCAGGATATGCGCTTCGCGCGTCACCTGCTGTGCCAGCAGCACCGCCCCCTCGGCACTGCGCAGCGCGGGATCACCGACGACGCCGGCGACCGCGCCCGATCCGGCACGGATCCGCGCGGCGACCAACGGATCGGTCATCACGATCGATTGCACCAGTTCGTGCGAATGCACTTTCTCGCGGATCGCCTGGAACGTGCCGAGCAGTGCATTGCCGACCAGCCCGCCGATGCTCTGGCTCAGGCTGAACAGCACGACGAAGCTGATGAAATTCTTGGGGCCGGCCAGCAAGGTTCGCGCGATACCAATCACCATCGCCTGCGCCATGAACAGCAATGCGGCAAAGCCGACGATCGCCTGGCTCAGATACAGGCTGCTCGGGCGCGTCAGATTGGTCGCGTCGGCATCCATGAACGATCCCAAGGCGATCAGCACCACCGCGATGGTGATCGGGCGCGCGACATTGTCCGGGCGGAACGTGATCACCGCGGTCACCAGTCCCGCGATCGAGGCCGCGAGCACGATCAGATTGAGCGTCACCATCTGGTCGTTCATCATGCCGAGCACGGTCAGCAACCCGACCGATCCAAAGGCCTGTTCGGACAGCAATATCCGTACCGACGCCGCGATCAGCATCAGCCTTACCATCTGGCGCGTGCCCAGCCAGCGCGTGTTGATGAGCGGATTGGGCCGGTGATGCTCGACCAGCAAGGCGGCCGCGATCAGGACGACGCTGCCCGCAAGCGCCCAGCCCAGCCATTCGCGATCGGTCCACCACTGGATACGCCCTTCGGAGAGCACCGCGATCAGCAGCCACAGGCCCGGCGCGAGCAGGCCGATGGTGAGGAAATCGAGCGGTTCGAACACCTTTTCACGCTCGCTGGGCGGCAGCGGCAGCGCCATCACAGCGGCCAAAGTCGCCAGTGACAGGCCCAGCTCGAACCAATAGAGCATGTGCCAGTCGCCCCAGTCGAGCAGCCCCGGCGACAATGCGCGCGCCAGCGGCGTGGCAAGTTGCGGCACGCTGATGCCGATCATCACGCCACTCAGCCTTTTGGCCGCGGGCATCGCTTGCATCAGATAGAGGATGGTCAGGGTCGAAAGCCCGCTCGCGGCGATGCCGCTGACCGCGCGCACCGCCACCGACGTCCAGAATCCGTGGACGAACAAATGCAGCAAAGTCGCCAGCGCATAGGTGGCGAGCGTATAGCGGATGAACGGCTGCAGCCCGAATTGCTGGCGATATTTCACCAGCAACAGATTGGCCGTGACATTGGTCATGAAATAGGCGGCGGTCAGCCAGGCGCTTTCGTCGGTGTTGAGGCCGAGCGTGCCTTGCGCGAAATTGAGATTGACGGTGACCAGCGCATTGCCGAGGCCGCCGGTGATGCCGATCAGGCAGCCGATCGCGAAATAGAAGCGCCGCCGTCGTTCGGGATGGTCCGGATTTGCCGGCGACCCCGGCAGTGTCGGCTGCTCGTGTGGTTTGAAGACATAGGGTGCCGTGCTGGTCATGGCGTGTCCGGGCAATTCGGGGACGACTATGCGACGACGACCGTCAATTGCAACCGTCCGCCATCCAAGTTGTTGCCTTGTCGTCCGAAAGAATCGTGCAAGAGTCCGAGGGCCGACCGGCCTCGCTGCGTAGAACCATCACCCCCCCAGGAGATCGTATATGAGATTGCTGCTTTCCGCGTTGACCGCCGCATTGTTGCTGCCCACGGCCGCGCTGGCGCATCCGGCGCTGGTCAGCGCCAGCCCGGCCGCCAATGCGACGGTGGCGCGCACCGGTATCGTCACGCTCAGCTTCAGCGAGAAACTGATGCCCAAATTGTCGGGCGCGAAACTGATCATGACCGGCATGCCGGGCATGAAGGACCATCCCGAAATGCCGATGAAGGCAGCGGCATCGATCGGCCCCGGCGGCAAGTCGATCATATTGAAGGCGGCCTCGCCGCTTCCGGCCGGCAGCTATCGCGTCGACTGGCACGTCGTCTCGTCGGACACGCACCGGATCACCGGATCGCACAGCTTCTCCGTGCGCTGAGGCGATGATCGACGCGGCCACGGCGATCGCCCGTTTCGCCGTCCATCTCGATCTGCTGCTGCTTTTCGGCCTCGCTGCCTATCCGCTCTATGGCGATAGCGCGGTGCGGCGGCCGAAAGCGCTGGCGCTGCTGGCCATTGTCGGACTGGCGGCGAGCCTGTTCGCCTTTGCCGACATGGCGGCGGCGATGGCCGGGCTGACGCTCGCGACGCTCGATCGGGAAATCGTCGCGACGATCGCGTTCGATACCGATCCCGGCCGCGCCTTCCTCGTTCGCATGGCGGCGCTGGCGATGGCCGTGCCATTGGCCCGGCGAAGCTGGACGGTTGCCGCACTGGCCGCGATCGCACTCACCAGCCTCGCCTGGTCGGGCCATGCGGCGATGAACGAAGGCACTGCCGGGATCGTGCATCGCGGCGCGGATATCGTCCATCTGCTTGCCGCCGGCGCCTGGATCGGTGCGCTCGGCATATTGCTCGCACGGACTCTCGATCGTTCGACCGGGATCGAACGCCTGCACGCGGCGCTTTCGCGCTTCGGCGTCGCTGGATCGGTGCTCGTCGCTTCGATCGTGCTGACGGGCATCGTCAATCTGTGGCTGATCGTCGGCCCGGACCAGATCGCCCGTTTGCCGGCCACACTTTATGGCCAGTTGCTTGCGCTGAAGCTCGCCGCCTTCGCCGCCATGCTCGCCCTTGCCGCGAACAATCGCTGGCGATTGACGCCGCGCCTTTGCCAATCCCCGGAAACCAGCGACCACGCGGTGCGTGGCCTGCGCTTCAGCATCCTGTGCGAACTTGCCTGCGCCATCGGCATCATCGCGCTTGTCGCCTTTCTCGGCACCCTGTCTCCCACCGACTGATACCAAGTCCGCGCCGCGCCCGAGCGTCCGGTCCAAGCATCGAACCACAGATCAGCGGACGATCATTTGATCGCACCTGGTGGCGCCGGCTTGCGCAACCACGATCCGAATTGCCATCACTCTTCATTTTTGATAGAAAATCGTCAACATATAGAAAATAAATCGAATCAATATATCGACGCGTCACTGCCTCCGTCACCGCTTGAGATACGAGTTTCATGTCCATCGACACCCGACCCAGACCGCATCCGCTCAATCGCGATTTCCAATGGCAGGACGTCCCACCGCACCGCGACCTACGCGCGCTTTCGCCCGCGCAAGTCGCGGCGTTCGATCGCGATGGCTTTCTGCGGATCGAAAATGCCTTCACGACCGACGAACTCGACGCCGTGATGCAGGCGATCGATCCGATCGAGGCCGCGCACGAGAAATATGTGTCCGAGGAACAGGGCGGCAATTTCCGGCTGACTTCCTCCGGTACGATCACCTTCACCGCGCATGTCGTGAAACAGTCGCAGACCCTGCGCGATTTCGCCGCGCATCCGGCGATCTGCGCCAT
>JASBTC010000361.1 GCA_030148625.1 Sphingobium sp.
GTCAGGATGATGACGGGGAAGCTGCGCCCGGCCGCGCGCCAGCGCTTGAGCACGGTGAGGCCATCGAGCCGCGGCAGGCCGAGATCGAGAATCGCGACCGCATAATCCTCGACATCGCCCTTGAACCAGGCATCCTCGCCCTCGACGGCATGATCGACCAGGAATCCGGCCCCGGTCAGCGCATCGACCAGGTCGGCACCGACATCCGGATCATCCTCGACCAGCAAAAGACGCATCAATTGTCCTCGATTTCCATCAGGGCACCGGTCCGGGCATTGAGTTCGACTTCACGGACCCGTCCGTCGGCGGTCAGGATCTTGACCTCGTATTTTATACCCCATTTTTCCAGTTCGAGATCCACCTTGATCACATCGCCGGGCACCAGCTTCTTCGCGATCGCGATCACCCTGGGCAGCGGCAGCAACTCGCGGCGCTTCATCGCCGCGCGGATGATCGCGCGCTCCTCCGCCTTGCCTTCGATCTTGGGCCGCTCGCCGGCCTGGCCGACGCCGGGGAACGACGTCGCCAAAATGCCACCGCCAGCCAATATGGCAGCGGCAAGGCCGAGGCGGCGCAGAAAGGCATGGGTCTTCATCCTCACGACGCTATCAGCCGATTGCTGACGCCAGGCTGACGGCCGGTGCAGGCCGGCCGTCAGGGAGGATCGGGCACATGCGGCACCATCAGTTCGCAAGGGAGCCTTCATATGCCATCCATACCGCACGCCGCCGTCGGAACCATCGTCTTCATGGCTGTGGCCGCGGCACCCATGGGTGCGGTGCTAGCGCAGACCGCGGACAAGACGGGTGTCAGCATATTCGACGCCGATTATTTCGCGCGATCGCAGCCCTCCTCGGCGCTGGACATGGTCAATCTGCTGCCGGGCTTCAGGCTGACCGAGGGCAATGCCGAACTGCGCGGCTATTCGGGTGCTGGCGGCAATGTGCTGATCGACGGGCAACGTCCGGCCAGCAAGCAGGATACGCTTGAAACCATTCTCAAGCGCATCCCCGCGCGCAGCATCGAACGGATCGAGCTGATCCGCAGCGGCTCGGGTTTCGACATGCAGGGGCATGCGATTCTCGCCAATGTCGTGCGCAACCATTCGGCATCGCTCAACGGGCGGGTCGAGGCCGAATATGCCAATTTCAAACATGGCTATGACGCGCCCCGCCTGGCGGGGGAGCTGCGCTATGTGACCGGAGACCGCATCCTCGACGTCTCCGGCGCGATCTATCGCGAGATCGACGACGAGCATGGCTTCGGCACGCGCAATCGCTACGCGGCGGACGGCACGCCGGTCCGCCTCGCGACCTATGGCCAGCCCGAGGGCAATAATATCCGCGAGGCCGCCGCCAGCTATCAGCAGGGGCTGGCCGGCGGCACGGTGCGCCTGAACGGCCTCTATAAAATGAAGAAGATGTTCGCGAACATCAGCGACGCGGTCACCCTGCCCAGCCGCTTCGACGCATCGGGCACCGAACGGGTGAACACCGAGGCCACCGAGCTCGGCCTGCATTACGACCGCGCGCTCGGCGCGCGAACCCAGTTGGAATTCCTGGCACTGCGGCGGACCACCGGAGTCGACGGCACCGACAAATCCTTCTCTCCGGGCGGCAGCGACGTGACGCGCGAGAATTCCGATGCGACCGAAACCATCGTTCGCACCGTGATCCGACATCAGGCGGGGAACCTCTCTTTCGAGGGCGGCGTGGAAGGCGCGCTCAACACGCTCGACAGCCGCAACGCGCTGGAGGAGGACGGCGTGAACATCCCCCTTCCCGCCGCGAACGTCCGCGTCGAGGAGAAGCGCGCCGAAGCCTTCATCATCACGACCTGGCGCGCCGCCCCCAGCCTGACCGTCGAAGTGGGCACGCGCTTCGAGATGTCGCGGCTGACGCAGAGCGGAGACAGCACGCTCAGCAAATCACTGTCCTTCCTGAAGCCTCGCATGCTGCTACGCTGGACACCGTCGAAGCGCGACGAGGTCCGCGCCCTGGTCGAGCGTGTGGTCGGCCAGCTCGACTTCGGCGATTTCGTCAGCTCCGCATCGCTTACCGGCGGCAACGTCACCGCCGGCAACAAGGATCTGGAGCCCGACAGCCTATGGCGCGGAGAGCTCGCCTGGGAACATCATATCGGCGACGGATCGGTGGTGCTGACGGCGCGGCACGAGGAGATCAGCGACGTCGTCGATCGCGTGCCCGTTTTCGACGGAACCAGGGTGTTCGATGCAGTCGGCAATATCGGCGACGGCAAGCGTGACCAGCTTCAGATCGACCTGAACATGCCGCTCGACCAATGGGGGCTAAAAGGCATCACCGTCCAGGCGAACGGCGTCTATACGCACAGCCGCGTCGCCGATCCCGTCACTGGCGAACGGCGCAGCATTTCGGAGGACAAGCCGGTCGAGGGCAAGATCAGCCTGACCCACGACCTGACCGCGCTGCGCCTGCGCTGGGGCGTCAACTATGTGCTGGCCGAGAAGGAGACGAGCTACAAGATCGACGAGATCGAGGTCGATCGCGTCTCCAACCGCGTCGACCTGTTCGTCGAATACAAGCCCGACGAGAAATGGACGCTCCGCGCCTTCGCCAAGAACGTCACCAACAGCCCGGTGGTGCGTACCCGCACCATCTATACCGGGCTGCGCGATACCGCGCCGCTCAAATATCTCGAGCAGCGCCGACTCAACAGCGGCCCGTATTTCGGATTGACAGTGCAGCGCGCTTTCGGCGGTTAGATATTTGTGATCGCATCGTTTTGCGGAAAACCGGTTCCCACCTTTCCACACGATGCTCTAAAATCCGCATGTAAGGCTGGTGACAGCAATGCCGCATAGCCTCCCCTCGACGAATTGCGTCGAGGGGGAGAGCGATATGAAAATCAGGTCGTTATTGGCGGCGCCGGCCTTGTTGATGGCTGCCCAGCTTTGCTGCGCATCGGCTCAGGCCGCTCCCGTCAAACCGAACGAAGGCCGCCTCGACGCCTCGGTCGATACCGAAGCAGGCGACGTCCAGACCCGGCTGGAGGCGATGCGGCACGACCAATATGCGATCCAGCAGCAGCTTTACGCTTTGCAGTTCAACCAGAGCTATGGCGACCGGGTCCGGATGCAGCAATTGCTCTATCCCAATCGCGACGGCGACATCACGCCCGCTTATATCTTCACCGCGCGCAACCAGCCCGAAACCGGCACGCCGGCGCGCAGCAAGCCCGGCCTGGTGATCGTCCATGGCGGCTATCACGGCAATCTCGACAACAATATGTTCGTGCTGATCGCCAACGCCGTCGAGCGCGGTTATGTCGTGATCTTTCCCGAATATCGCGGCAGTCGCGGCTATGGAAAGGCGCATTACGACGCGGTCGATTTCGGCGGCAAGGAAGTCGACGACGTCGTCGCGGCGGGCGAGCATCTGCTCAAGACCCATGCGGAGGTCGATCCGGCACGGCTGGGCATTTATGGCCGCAGCAAAGGCGGCATGATCACGCTGCTCGCGATCGAGCGCTTTCCCAAGATGTTCGCCGCCGCCGTCCACAATGTCGGGCTGGCCGACATGGTCGCCTATATGGCCTATAAGCCCGCCTTTCGCGGCGACGACATCGCCAAGCAACCGCGCTTCGGCGGCAAGGGGCCCTCGGAGGATCTGGTGCCCTATATCGACGTGTCGCCGATCAACCATGTCGACCTGATCGAAACGCCGGTGCTGGTGCAATCGACGACCGGAGACCGGACCGCGCCGGTCCAGCTTCACGCCGGCCGGTTGATCGACGCGCTCAAGGCGCGCGGCAAGGTCTTCGAATCGAAGATCTACGACATGGCGCCCGGCGGCCATCTGTTCGCGCAGGCGGACAGCGACGCCGCACGCGATGCGCAGGCGGCGGTGTTCGATTTCCTCGGGCGCTATCTCAAACGCTGAGCATCAGCGCCCGGCGATGGCCGACAGGAACGTCTCGACCCCGATATTGCGGCCGCACAGGACGATCGCGACCTTGGCGCCGCGATAGCGATCCGCCGCGGCGATGAAACCGGCAAGCGCCACGCCGGCCGCGCCTTCGACGATCCAGCGTTCGCTGCGCGCGATCCGCGCCATCGCATCGGCGATCGCTGCCTCGTCGACCGTCACCATATCGTCGATCACCGCCTCGCAGATCGGATAGGTGACCGAACCGGCCTCGATCGCGCCCGCCGTTCCGTCGGAGAGCGTCGGCCCTTCCGCGACATCGACGATCCCTCCGGCCTCGATCGCGCGCAACATGCAGGCCGAATTCTCGGGCCAGCATCCGACGACGCGCAATTCGGGCCGCAGTGCCTTCAGCGCGGTGCCGGTCCCGCCGATCAGCCCGCCGCCGCCGACCGCGATGAACACCGCGTCCAGATCGGGCGCCTGATCGAACAATTCCATGCCGAGCGTGCCCTGCCCCGCGACGATGTCGAGATCGTTATAGGGGGAGACATAGATCAGCCCTTCGGCGGCGGCGGCTTCGCGCGCGCTGGTTTCGGCGAGGATCGGCGGTCCGTCGACCAGCACCAGTTCCGCACCCAGCGCGCGGATCGCATCGAGTTTGGAGGGCACCGTCGATGCCGCGACATGAACGCGCACGGGAATGCCCGCGAGCCGCCCTGCCCGCGCGGCAGCCTGGCCGTGATTGCCCGTCGACGCGGTGATGACGCCTCGCATTTCGCCGGCTTCGGCCAGCAACCGCAGCTTGTTGGTCGCGCCGCGCAGCTTGAACGATCCGGTCGGCTGATGATGCTCGCATTTCAGCCAGACATCGGCGCCGAACTCGGTCGACAGGGCATGGCTGCGCTCCAGCAGCGTCACCGGCACCTGGGGACGGATCGCCGCATGTGCCTCGCGAATCCGGTCCAGCAAATCCGTCATCGAGATCCTCCCTTGCCTTGCACCATTTCACCTATTAGACATATCAGTCTAATTTGGACAATAGAGAATATGCCGATGCCGGTTTCCTGCCCCGTGCTGACGAATGCGGTTGGAATGGCCGACGCCATCGCCGCGCTGTTCCGCCCTTTCGTCGAAGCGGTCGTCCATGATCTGGGGTCGGATGCGGTCGCGCATGTCGCCAATCCCTTGTCGCCGCGAACGATCGGCGACCCTTCCGATCTCGGCGAAATCCGTTTCGCGCCCGACGCCGTGGTGATCGGCCCCTATGACAAGGTGAATTTCGACGGCCGCCGCCTGCGCTCGATCTCGGTGGTGCAGCGCGACGATGCCGGCACGCCGCGCGCGATGCTGTGCATCAATGCCGACGTCACCGAGTTCGATGCACTTCGCCGCTTGCTCGGCACGATGCTCGGCGGCGAGGATGTCGGCACGACGATCGACACCGCATTCCATGAGGACTGGCATGAGCGGATCAACCGCTTCGTTGCCGCCTGGACAGCACAGCATGGCCTGACCATCGCCCGCCTCGACCGCGATCAGCGCCGCGCATTGATCGGCGCGATCCGCGATTCCGGCGGACTGGAGCGCAAGCATGCCGCCGCCTATGTCGCGCGCATGCTCGGGATCAGCCGCGCGACACTGTACAACGAGCTTGCCCGCATGCGGGACGACGCGGCATGAGAGTGGCGGCGTTTCCCGAGATCCTCGCCGCGCTCGATGAGGATGATGCGATCGCCGCGATCGAGGACGGGTTTCGCCGGCTCGCCCGCGGCGAAACCCAGATCGCACCGGTCGGGCATCTCACCTTCCCCGCGCCCGGCGATTGCCACATCAAGAGCGCCTATGTCGCGGGCGAGGACGCGTTCGTCGTGAAGGTCGCGACCGGTTTCTACGACAATCCCCGGATCGGACTCCCATCGAGCAACGGCTTCATGGCGCTGATGAGCGCGCGCAC
>JASBTC010000364.1 GCA_030148625.1 Sphingobium sp.
GCCTGGATCGGCGGCTATGGCCATATTGAGTCGATCCAGGCCGATTATCGGCTGATCAACGACAATCTGTTCGACATCACCCATGCCGAATTCGTGCACCCGGAATCCTTTGGCGGGGTTGAGGTGCAATTCTATCGCAACGCACGGCGAGGCACCGATTTCGTCGATCGCGGCATGACGTTCGAGGTCGGCGACAATGCCATTCATTTCCGGACCCATGCCGCCCGGCTGGGGCTGGAGGGCGGGCCGCTCTGGCGCTCGATGCTCGCGCAGAGCCGCGGGCTCGAAAGCTGGGACGATCCTATCGATTTCCGCATGGAGGTCAGCTGGTGGGCGCCGGCCTATACCAGCTTCCATATCTCGATCCGGCCCTGCGATGAGCCGGATGCGCGGCCGATCGAGATCTATAATCTGCATGCGGCGGTCCCGGAAACGGCGACGAGCTCGCATTATTTCTATCGGTCGGTCCGCAATTACGGCGATCGCTCGATGGACGCGATGTTCATCGACGCCGCCAATTTCGTCTTCAACCAGGACAAGCCGATCCTGGAGGGGCAGCAGGCCGTGCTCGGCGATCGCGACCTGCTCGACGCCGACCCGATCTCCTTTTCGGGAGACCGGCTGCAGCTCGACGGGCGCCGCATCCTGAACCGGCTGCTCGCGGCCGAACGCGGAGACGTTTGATCATGCACATGCTGGCCTTCCTCTATCCTGCCGCACCAGGTGAGCATTTCGATGAAACGCATTGGAAAGACGTGCATTTGCCGCTGGGTCTCGGCCTGACCGACAAGCATCTCGGCATTCGTCCGGAAAAGATCCTGTTGTTCGCGCCGGGGCGCGGCGGAGACCTGTCTCACGACAGCGCGCCGTTCAGCGCGATCGCGGCAGTGATCTTCGACGACAAGGATGCGGTCGAGCGCTTCTCGACCCTGTTCGACTATGAGGAAGCGGCGCGCCGGCTGTCGGAGGATTTTCCGAACTATACGCCCGGCCCGCCGATGATCCTCGTCTCCGAACTGCGTGAAGTGACCGATATCGATCGGATGATCGAAAGCTTCCAGCGCGCCGAAGCGCGCGCGCTTCAGGCGCGGGAGCAATCATAACGAAAATAGGGGGGGACGACATGATCATATCCAGGACATTGCTGGTTTCCGTCTGCGCAGTGGCGCTGTCGGCAGGAAGCGCCGCCCGGGCGGCACCCGATTCACCGGCCGATACGCCGCAGGCCGATGATGGCGAGATCCTCGTCACCGCGCGCCGCGTCTCGGAGACGGTGCGCGACGTTCCCGCCATCGTCAGCGTGCTGACCGACAGCGCGATCCGCGCCTCGGGCGTGCGCGTCGCCACCGATTTTGTCCAGTTGACTCCGGGCGTCACCATCGTCACCGGCAATGTCGAGGCCGGCGACGTGCAGATCAGCATCCGCGGCCTCAACGGCACGCGCGACGCGGAAAGCAATGTCGCGCTGGTCGTCGACGGTATCCTCAAGACCAACACCGCCGCGCTCAACCAGAATGCGGGCACGCTGAGCCAGATCGAAATACTCAAGGGGCCGCAGGGCGCGATCTACGGCCGCAACGCGGCCTCGGGCGCGGTCATCCTGACCACGCGGAAACCCGGCGACGTGCTGGCGGGCGAGGCTACGATCGGTTACGCCGAATATGGCCATAAACGTGCCGCGGGCTATCTGTCCGGGCCGCTGGGTGACGGTGTCGGCCTGCTCGTCTCGGGCGATTATGAAAAGGGTGACGGCTTCTACAATAATGTCTTCCAGCGCACCGCGCGCTACGATGCTTATAAGGCCGCGATCCTGTCGGTCACGCCCGGCGCCACGGTGCCGGGTTTCGGGCGCAACAGCGTCGACAATTTCCTGCGCTGGAACGTCAATGGTCGCTTCGTCGCGAAGATCGGCGACAACACCGAAATCGACATCAAGGGCAAATATGGCCGTATCGAAGGCGGCACCGTCGTGTTCGGCGCGGCGTTCGCGATCCCCGGGCTGGTGCCGTTCCTGGGCCCGTCGGTCTATCAGGACGTCAACCGTTACGACTTCACCAATGCCTTTCAGGCGAACCTTCAGGCGCGGCAGATCCAGACCACCAGGGAAGCGTCGATCAAGCTGACCCACGATATGGCCTGGGCCAGCCTCCAGGCCTGGGCCGCCTATAGCGATATCGGCAATTCCTATACGGGGGAGGGGACCAGCGGCTCCAACGGCTATTTCTTCACCCAGCCTCAATGCCGTGCGACCACGGCGGCGCTCGCCGGCTATCCGACGCCCGCGCCGACCTTTATCGGCGGCACCCCGGAAACCTCATTTTTCGGGCCCTATTCGCCGACGACGTGCGACGGATACCAGTATAACAAGCGCGACCAGCGCGACTTCAGTGCTGAGATCCGCCTGTCCTCTCCGGCGGGGCAGGATTTTTCCTGGCTGGCGGGCGCCTATTTCCTCCACATCGATCGCCGGATCTGCGTCAATCTCGCCACCGATACCGGGCAGGGGGCGATCCGCCAGTGCTTCACGCTCGATCCCAGGAGCCGCACCGAGGCGCTGAGCGACGACACGTTCAAGACCAATGTCTTCGCGGTCTTCGGGTCGGTGCAGAACAAATTCTCGGATCGCTTCACCGCGTCGCTCGCGCTGCGCTACGACCGCGAGGAGCGCCAGGTCCGCAACCAGATTCCGACCGATGTGCGCACGCTCTACGTCAATCCGCAGCGCGACGGGACGGGGGGCTATTATCTCAACCCCGGGCTGGACCCGGTCTATAATCCCAGCGGCGTGCTGCCGCCGCGATCCAGGGCCTATCAACAGGTCGAGCCCAAGCTCAGCCTGTCCTACGAAGCCAGCACAGACCTCACTTTGTTCGCCAATTGGGGCATCGGATTCAAATCGGGCGGCTTCAACAGCGGCGGCAGTGCGGCGATCGTCAACACGTTCAACGCACCGCCGCTCAGCGCCAATGTCACGATCCGCGACGATTACGACAAGGAAGTGTCGAGCGCGTTCGAAGCCGGTTTCAAGGCGGCTTTATTCGACGGGCGGCTGAATCTGGAGGGCGCTGCCTATTATACCAGCATCAGGGATCTGCAGTTCTTCGAATTCTTCGTCGGCTCGTTCGGCCTGCTGCGCGTGGTCTCGAACATCGACAAGGCGCGGCTCTATGGCGGCGAGGCATCGGCGACCTTCCGGATCATGCCGGGCTGGACGATCTTCGGATCGGGCAACGTCACCGACAGCCGGATCCGTAGGAACGGTTCGCGGCCAGATACGGTCGGCAACAAGATCCCCTATGCATCGGACTATACGCTGAATTTCGGCACGCAACTCGTCATGCCGCTGGCCGCCGGGCTCAACATCGTCGGGCGCGCCGATTATCGGCTGACCGGGCCGACGTGGTTCCATGCCGTCCAGGATCAGACGCGCCCGTCGCTCAACGGCCAGGCGGATTTCTCGAAGAGCCGGCGCGATGCTTTCGGCATCCTCAACCTGCGCGCCGGCTTGTCGAGCGATCACTGGACGATCACGGCGTTCGTCAACAATCTGACCGACAAGCATTGGCTGAACGAAGTGGTGCCGGCCCCGGAACTGGGCGGCTCGTTCGTCTCGCCGGGCAGCCGCCGGCAGATCGGAGTCGAGGCGTCGGTGAAATTCTGAGCGGGCCGGTATTCGCTGTCGTAACCACAGAGATGACGGGTTAGGCTGGCTGGTCGAGGGAGGCGTCATTGGGCTATACGCGGCGTCGCATTTTGGGAACAGGAGCCGCCGGCCTCGTGCTGACCGGCATTGGCGGCGACCTCGTCTGGACGACGCCGGCCGAGGCGGCGGCGCGGCAGGGGCGCTTCCAGACGCTGACCACGCTCGAGGCGGCCTGGCTCGGTGGTCTGGGAGAGGCGATCGCGCCGCCGTCGCGCGCCGGCGGCTTGGCCCATTATGTCGATCATCATCTGGGGCTTGCCGCCGCGGATTGCCTGCTCGGGCTGCGTTATCTCGACGTGGCGCCACCCTATCTCGATTTCTACCGGCCGGCGCTTGCGTCGCTGGCGCGCATGGGCGGGGGTGGGGCGCCGCCCGTTGCCGGCGATCCGCGCTGGACCGTGCTGCTCGCCGACCTTGCCAAACCCGCGCCGTCCGGCTGGGCGGGGCCGCCCGCACCATTGTTCCTGTTCGCGGTCCGGCTCGATGCGATCGATATCGCTTATGGCACGCGCGCCGGATTCGAACGGCTGGGGGTCGAGTATCTCGCCCATGTCGAGCCGGAGCGCGACTGGTGAGCGTGACCCCGATCGTCGATATCGCCATTGTCGGTGCGGGGGCGGCGGGCGCGCTGCTCGCCGCCAGGCTCGCCGAAGCCGGGCGCTCGGTCGTGGTTTTCGAGGCCGGACCGCGCTGGGATGCATCGGACCTGGTCAGTTCGCAGATCTGGAGCCGACGGTTGCGCTGGGGCGGACCGCCGGTCGCGACGCGCGGTGGCGATCCGATCGGTTTCGGCTTCAATGCGGGCTGGGGCGTCGGTGGCGCGGCGCTGCACCATTACGGCACCTGGCCGCGGTTGAAACCCGCCGATTTCACGATGCGCAGCGATCATCAGCGCGGTCTGGACTGGCCGATCGGCTATGCCGATCTGCAGCTCTATTATGATCGAATCCAGCAGGAAGTCGGGATTTCCGGCGATGCCGAGGCGGAGATCTGGCGGCCGGCGGGCGCTCCTTATCCGATGCCGCCGCTCCAGCCGCTCAAACAGGGGGAATTGCTCGCCCGCGCTTTCGCCGCCGTCGGCAAACGGACCGCGCCCGCGCCGATGGCGATCAATTCTGTCGAATATGCCGATCGTCCGGCCTGTATCTATGACGGCTGGTGCGATGCCGGCTGCCCGATCATGGCATTGGCCAATCCGCTCGCGCTGTATCTGCCGCGCGCCGAGGCGGCCGGGGCGCGGATCATGGCGCGGCATCCCGTCACCCGGCTGATCGCATCGACGGCTGGCGCTGTCGACGCCGTCGAATATCGCGATGCAACCAGTCGGCGCGCAATCCAGCCCGCGCGGGCGGTGATCCTCGCCGGTTCGGTGGTCGGTAATCCGGCATTGCTGCTCAATTCGGCGAGTGCCGCGCACCCCAGGGGGATCGGCAACGATAACGACCTGGTCGGGCGGCATGTCATGACGCATGGGCTGATCCAGATCCTCGGCCTGTTTCCCGAAGAGACCGAGCCCCATCGCGGCGTCACCGGCGCGCATCTGATCAATCACGATGCCTATGACAAGATGGCGACGCCGGGCGCGTTCGGCAGCCGGCAATGGCTGATCGCGGCATCGATCAAGCCCAATGACCTGGCGGGGCTCGCCGCGGCGCGGATGGATCTCAACGGCGCGGCTCTCGACGATTTCATGCGCCGCGCCGTGCGCCATGGCGCGAACATGATCGGTATGTGCGAGGCGGAGCCGCACGCCGACAATCGCGTCGAACTGGGCGAAGGCACCAACGCCTGGGGCATACGGCCGGCCCGGCTCGTTCACCGCTTCTCCGAGGATGCGAAGCGGCTCTGGGCGGCGATGCGCGACGAAGGCATGGCGATCTTCAAGGGCGGTGGCGCAACCGAGGTCTGGCATACGCCGATGGGCTCGGCCCATCTCCATGGCGGCACGATCATGGGGCATAGCGCCGCCGATTCAGTGACCGACAGCTTCGGCCGCGTCCATGGCATGGCCAATCTCTATGTCGCGGGCACCGGCCTGTTCCCGACCGAAGGCGGGGTGAATCCGACATTCACGCTGCACGCCCTGGCGCTGCGGTCGAGCGAGCATCTGATCCGCGACCGGACCGAGCTGTTTCGCGTATGAACGCGCCCGGCGGCGTCAGGCGATGCGCGCGGGTATCTCGGCGGCGTCCTCGATATGCGCCGTGTTCGGCGCCATCGCTTCCCAGGGGAAGATGAACCAGTCCTTCGTCACCGAGCGATCGATGGTGCGCGACCAGTAATCCACGCATGCCGCCGACCGGATATTGTTGAGCAGCACCGCGAAGCGGACATTGTCGGACACACCGCCGGCACCGTCGATCGCATCGCGCAAATAGGAAATGGTGCGTCCCGAATCGTTGATGTCGTCGACCACCAGCAGGCGCTTGCCCTGACCCGATTTGGCAGCGAGCTGGGCGAGCAACTGGTCGCCGAAACCATAGACCTTGGCGGAATGGTCGACCGACAACAGGTTGATGCCCGTCGCGTGGCTCAGATAGGCACCCGGCACCAGACCGCCTCGCCCGATGCCGATCAGGAAATCGGGTTGCCAGTCGTCGCCCGCCATCGCGGCGGCAATGGCGCGGACATCGGCGACGAAATCCTCATAGGGAATGGGCGTGAATATCGGCATCAGCCATGCTCCGCCGCAAAGGCGTCGACCTCCGCGACATGGCGGGCGATCGTCTGTTCGTCGAGGAACGATCCGGTGAAGCTGTTGCGTGCCAGCGTCGCCAGATCGGCGGACGAGACCGTGCCTTGCGCCGCGATGGCGCGGTAATTGTCGTTCACATAACCGCCGAAATAGGCGGGATCGTCGGAATTGATCGTGGGGGCCAGGCCCAGCGCCAGCATCCGCGGAATGGGGTGGTCGGCCAGATCGTCGACCACGCAGAGCTTGAGATTGGAAAGCGGGCAGACCGTCAGCGTCATGCCGCTCTCGGCGAGCCGCCGCGTCAGCACCACATCTTCGAGTGAACGATTGCCGTGATCCAGCCGGTCGATGCCGAGCAGGTCGAGCGCCTGGGCGACATAGTCGGGCGGGCCTTCCTCGCCGGCATGGGCGACGCGCTTCAACCCCATTTCGCCGGCACGGGCGAAGACGCGCGCGAATTTCTCGGGCGGATGGCCCAGCTCCGAACTGTCGAGGCCGACGCCGACGATGCGATCGAGCCAGGGCTCGGCCTGGCGCAGCGTCTCGAACGCGGCCTCCTCGTCGAGATGGCGCAGGAAGCAGAGGATCAGTTTCGAGGTCAGGCCGTGCCTGTCCCGCGCATCGGCCATGCCCGCCAATAATCCTTCGGCCGCGACGCCGAACGGAATGCCGCGATCGGTATGGGTTTGCGGATCGAAGAAGATCTCGGCGTGGCGGACGGCATCGGCGGCGGCGCGGTCGAAATAGGCGATGGCGAGATCGCGGAAATCCTCCTCGGTGCGCAGCACGTCGGCACCCTGATAATAGATGTCGAGAAAATCCTGGAGGTTGGAGAAGCTGTAGGCGGCACGGACCTCTTCGACGCTGGCGAAGGGGATGTCGACCCGATTGCGGCGCGCGAACGCGAACATCTGCTCGGGCTCGAGACTGCCTTCGATATGAAGATGCAGCTCCGCCTTGGGCAGTCCGGTGATGAAGCTGTCGAGCGCGGTCATCGTCCTGTGTCTCCAGCCGAGCGACTCGGATACTGCCATTCAGTATGGCACGCGACCCCTCCCTTGAAACCAGGGGGTGGGAAGCACTAGCTGTGCCCCATGCGCGGGGACAAGGAAATCGACTGGAAGGCTCTGGTGACGGGAATCGTCGCCTATGAACAGCCTTTCGCGGCATTGGATGGTGAGCGGTTCGAACGGATCGAGCGCGGATTCGGCGCGCATTATCAGGTCGATCGTCTGTCGTCCGATGCATTCCGCTTCGCGCGGGGGGAGGGCTATACGCGGCTGCCGCGCTGGGACGCGTTCGGCTATGTCGATCGCGGCAGCGTGACGCGCGTGCGCAATGCCGAGACCGAATTGCCCGATATCGGTGCCAATATCGCTGTGCTGCCGGCGGGCTGGAAAGCGATCCGCTTCACGCTCGACATCCGCGTCATCCTGATCTTCTGGGCGGCGCTGATCGCTGGCCTGCATTTCTTTGCGGTGCCTCAGGGGCCTTTGCTATTGTGGATCGCCGGCTTCATTTTCATCTGGGCAATGCACGTCCGGCTGGTGATGCGCAGCCTCGACGGCAAGCTGGCGCGCTGGATGGCGCGGGAAAGCTGGAACTGAACACCCAGGGTCCAGACCCTGATTTGGTGAGAATTGATGGGGGTCCGCACGCCGCGACGTGCTAGGACAGGGCATCACCTGCGTCTTTTCGAGCATCTCGTGACTGGGGGACCAATGCGCCCTCGCTTGGAGCGCTGTGCGGACAGGTCAGAGCCGGCTGTTCGCGAATTGCAGTGCGACCGCGAACGGTCCGGCACAGGCGAGGTGAACATCATGAAACGACAATTCTTCTCATCCGATATACGGCGCACCGCTCGATGAGCCGCGCGATGAATCTCGACGCGAGCCAGGATGCGGTGGTCGCGGCCTGCACCTCGGCGAAGATCGGCATCAGCGCGATCGAGCCGCTGACATCGGGCGGAACCCGCGTCGTCTGCCTGACCCGCGAAGGTGCCGACAAGCTGCGGCAGACGATGAAGTCCAAGCTGATCGACGGGCGGGTGAAACGTTCACCGCTCTTCCTGGCGCAGCGGCCCTGGTGACCGCGGTCCGAGGCTGATCGCCGACGCGGAAGCGCATCATGCTTCCGCGGGGCGGGCCTTCTATTCTTCCAGTCCGAAGGTCAGCCCGGCATTGGCCACCAGCCGTGCCACCAGCGCGTCCCCCATGATGCTGCCCGGCGTCCAGATTCCGCCGTCGCCCTTGACGTCGCGGAGCAGGCAGAGCGCGCTTTCGGCGATCATCTTGCTGGTCGAGCCATAGCCGGGATCGCGATCGCCGGTCACGACGAGCTTCATCGACTCGCCGCCGGGCAATTCCTCGGCGATGAAGACGATCTCGTACAGGCCGTTCTCGCGCTCCTCCTTGCTCGGGCCATCGCCGGGCTCCAGCGATTTGCCGTCGCCAAAGGGATTGAGCTTCGTCAGTGCCTCGACCGCGGCATGGGCGGCTTCGCCCAATGTGGTCAGCATCATTTCGTCATAGACGAATTCCTCGCCCCAGAGATGACCGAGCAACTGGTTCGAGCGATGGACATTCTTGGTGTTGATCGGCGCCATGATGAAGGGGACCGCCCAGACGCCTTCGGCGCGATCATATTCGGGAACAAGGCCGCTCGGCTGGTGCGGGCCTGAAAAGCCGGGGGTGAGCGCGAACGGATCCTTGAGCAGGCGAACGACATCGAGGCTCTTGGTTGCGGCCGCCATCGTCGCCTTCATGCTTGCGACCGTGCCGCCCGAAGCGCCGCCGCGCATCTTGCGGACGCGCCCCTTGATCCGCGGCGCCGGTTCGCCGTGCCGCGCAATCACCGCTTTCTGGAGCTGATGGACGCCCATGTCGAAGGGGATCGAGTCGAAACCGCAGGAGAACACGATCCCCGCGCCCGATGCCTTGGCGGCGGTCTCGTGCGCGTCGATCATGTAGCGCATCCAGGCGGGCTCGCCGCACAGATCGACATAATCGGTGCCCGCTTGCGCGCATGCGGCGACCAGATCGCTGCCGTAAAGCTGATAGGGGCCGACGGTGGTCAGCACGATGCGCGCCTGCGCCGCCATCCGGGCCAGGCTGGCGGGATCGGATGCGTCTGCGGTGATCAGCGGTGTGTCGGCCGGTGCGCCGATCGCGTCGCGGACCTGGGCGAGCTTGTCGAGCGATCGCCCGGCCATGGCCCAGCGCGGCGCGTCCGGCGCCTTGTAATTGGCGCTCAGATATTCGGCGACGAGCCGTCCGGTGAAGCCCGTCGCCCCATAGATGACGATGTCGAAGTCACGCCCGATGCTGGCCATCATGCTCTCCCTTTTGCGGGAGAGTGCATGGCAGGCCGGGCGCGTTCAACCCCCGACTGCATCAGACCTTCGGCGTTTCCCGCACCACCACCGGTTCGCGCTCGACCACCACTTCGCGCCGGCGCGCGCGCAGGCTGTCCAGGCTGTGCGATACACCGTTATAGGCAAAGAGGACCAGGAAGCCGCCGGCGAGCGCGATATTCTTGAGGAAATTCGCCTGTTGCATTGGATCGGCGAAATTATTGTGCGCGGTTACCGCGGTCACGATGCAGAAGCCCGCGAGCAGCAGCGCGAACAGCCGCGTGAAGATACCGAACAATATCGCGAAACCGGCGACGATCTCGAAGATCGCGGCGGGCCAGGCGAGGCTCGCCGGTAGCCCCAGCGAGGTCATATAGCCCGCGAAGCTGGTGATATCCCCGACTTTCCCAAAGCCCGCGAGGATGAATAGCGCCGACAGCAATATGCGGCCGATCAGCGCGACGAAACCGTTGATGACGACCATGACGTCCTCCCTGTTTCCTGCAAGATCAGGCTAGCTCGCAAAGGCTTGCGCGCCAAGCTGTGAGTTCAACGCATGGAAACCCGCGGATTTCCTTCAATTGATGGAGAAAATTCATTGGCCGCTATTTCACGAATATGACATTGAAGTGTCATAAATCTGAAACAGAGACGTCATCAGGACGTCATGAAAAGGAGCTGGACGATGAACAAGCGGATCGCGAGCGCATTGATTGCGGCTTCGGCGATGACGATCGGCGGCGCGGCCTATGCGCAGGACGCCAATCCCTATGGCTATGACCAGATCGCGGCGAAGAATCTGCAGGCGGCGGAAAAGCGGCTGGTCGCGCAGCGCGCGGCGGAGCCCAACGAGCCGTCGGTGCTGCTCAACCTGGCCTTTGTCTACAAGAAGACCAACCGCACTGCCGAAGCGCGGGCGCTTTACAACGACGTGCTGGCGCAGCCCGACGTGCTGATGGCGCTCGGCAGCGGCAAGCCGGCCTGGAGCCACGCGCTGGCGATGAAGGGCCTCGGCCGTTCGACGGATTTCGCGGGGCGCTAAATCCTACCCGGTCATTGCGAGCGTAGCGAAGCAATCCAGGGATATGTCAACCGATGGATTGCTTCGTCGCTTCGCTCCTCGCAATGACAAGCTAAGCGTGCCTGTGCCTCAGAGCCTGGGCAGCGTCACGCCGAGCTGGCCCATATATTTGCCGGCGCGGTCGGCATAGCTGGTCTCGCAGGGCTCGTTCCCCTTGAGGAACAGGAACTGGCAGGCGCCTTCGTTCGCGTAGATCTTCGCGGGCAGCGGCGTCGTGTTGGAGAATTCCAGCGTGACATGGCCTTCCCAGCCTGGCTCGAGCGGCGTCACATTGACGATGATGCCGCACCGGGCATAGGTCGATTTGCCCAGGCAGATCACCAGCACGTCGCGCGGCACGCGGAAATATTCGACGGTGCGGGCCAGCGCGAAGCTGTTGGGCGGGATGATGCAGACATCGGTCTTGCGGTCGACGAAGCTGTTCGCCGCGAAATCCTTGGGATCGACCACCGCGCTGTCGACATTGGTGAAGATCTTGAAATCGTCGGCGACGCGTGCGTCATAGCCATAGGATGACAGCCCATAGCTGATGCAGCCGTCGCGCCGCTGCGATTCCACGAACGGCTCGATCATGCCGGTGGTGGTCGCCTGTTCGCGGATCCATTTGTCGGACAGGATGGACATCTTTTTCCTTCGTTGTGCTTGAAACCGTCATGCCAGCGAAGGCTGGCATCTCTTAACGGAAAAGGCGACTTATTCTGATGGAGCCCCCGGCCCGCGCCGAAGGCGCGGGTTTATCCTGAGCCTGCCGAAGGGCCGGGGTGACGTGATGTTGGCTGAAATCATCCGATCCCCAGATCCGCCGGGCCGAAGGCGTGGGGCAG
>JASBTC010000367.1 GCA_030148625.1 Sphingobium sp.
GCCTGGAGACGGTGAAGCTCAACACTCCGGCGATCATCACCACCGATCTGCGCCTCAACGAACCGCGCTATGCGTCGCTGCCGAACATCATGAAGGCCAAGTCCAAGCCGCTGACGAACAAGACTCCGGCTGACTACGGCGTCGACATCGCTGCCCGTCTGGAGACGCTCAAGGTCTCCGAACCGCCCAAGCGCTCGGCCGGCATCAAGGTTGCCGATGTCGATGAACTGGTCGCGAAGCTCAAGGCTCTGGGAGTTGCAGCATGACGAAGACGCTCGGTTGGGTTGAACATGAGGGCGGCGCCGTCAAGGACGCGACCCTTTCCGCCGTGACCGCCGCAGCCAAGCTGGGCGAAGTCCATCTGCTGGTCGCTGGCCAGGGTGTCGACGGCGTTGCCGCCGAAGCCGCCAAGATCGCCGGCGTGGGCAAGGTCCATGTCGCCGACGACGCGGCCTTTGGTCATGCTTTGGCAGAGAATGTCGCGCCGCTGATCGTCGAGCTGATGGCCGGTCATGACGCGTTCGTCGCGCCCGCGACCTCGTCGGCGAAGAACATCGCGCCGCGCGTCGCCGCGTTGCTCGACGTCGCGCAGATTTCGGAGATCCTGTCGGTCGAGAGCGCCGACACCTTCACCCGCCCGATCTATGCGGGCAACGCGCTCGCGACCGTCCAGTCGTCTGACGCGAAGAAGGTGATCACCGTGCGCGGCACCGCCTTCGAGAAGGCCGCCAAGGACGGCGGCTCGGCTTCGGTCGAGGCCGTCTCCGGCAAGGGTGATGCGGGTTTGTCGAGCTTCGTCGGCGCCGAGATCGCCAAGAGCGAGCGCCCCGAACTGACCAGCGCGAAGATCATCGTCTCAGGCGGCCGTGCGCTGCAGAACAGCGAGAACTTCCACAGCATCATCGAACCCCTGGCCGACAAGCTGGGCGCGGGCGTCGGCGCAAGCCGCGCGGCGGTCGATGCGGGCTATGTCCCTAACGACTATCAGGTCGGCCAGACCGGCAAGATCGTCGCACCGGAAGTCTATATCGCGATCGGCATTTCGGGTGCGATCCAGCACCTCGCCGGCATGAAAGACTCCAAGACGATCATCGCGATCAACAAGGACGAAGACGCCCCCATCTTCCAGGTGGCGGACATCGGCCTGGTCGGCGACCTGTTCAAGATCGTGCCGGAACTGACGTCGAAGCTGTAACGATAGGAAGCCCCTCCTCTTTAGGGGGAGGGGTTGGGGTGGGGCAGTCTGTCGCTTCGCGAACGCTGCCTGACGGCAGCGCACCCGCCCCAACCCCTCCCTTGAAAGGGAGGGGCTAATTGCTCTCAAAATCCCGAGAGAAAACTCGCGACATTGCGCCCTAGCGCGTCGGTGGCGTAGCCACCCTCCATCACCACCACCAATGGCAGTCCCGACGCGGCGATGCGCCGTGCCAACGCCGGATAGTCGCTCGTCTTCAGCTTGAACTGCGAGATCGGGTCCTCCTCGAACGTGTCGGCACCGAACGAAACCAGCAGCAGATCAGGTCCGAAATCGGCGATCGCACCAAGCGCGCCGTCCAGCACCGGCTCGTAATCCGCCAGCGTCGTGCCGCGCGGCAGCGGGAGATTGAGCGTCGCACCCTCCCCCGCCCCTTCGCCGCGCTCGTCGGCATGGCCCCAGTAAAAGGGATAGTCGGTCACCGGATCGGCATGGATCGAGACGAACAGAACGTCGCCGCGATCGTAGAAGATGTCCTGCGTACCGTTGCCGTGATGATAGTCGATATCGAGGATCGCGACCTTCTTGCGGCCCGCATCGAGCGCGGCCTGCGCGGCAACGGCGACATTGTTAATGTAGCAATAGCCGCCGAGATAGTCGGCGCCGGCATGATGGCCCGGCGGGCGGCAGAGCGCGAATGAATTGGATGCGCCGTCGAGCACGTCATGCGTCGCCGACAGCGCCGATTGCGCACCCCAATAGGCGCTGGCCCAGGTATCCGCGGTGATCGGCGTCGAGGCATCGAAACTGTACAGGCCGAGCTGCGCATCGATGCGATCGAGCTTGAGCGGGCGGCGGCGCGCGACCGGCCAGGTATAGCCGACGGCATCGCCACTGCGGCCCGCATCGATCCAGCGCGCATGCGCATGTTTGAGGAAATCGACATAGTCGGCCGAATGGACGCGCAGGATCGGCGCCTCACCGCGATCCGGCGGCGGCTCGGTCGCGCCAAGCGCGCCCAGCATGTTGCGGGCACGGCCGGGATGCTCGGCATAGGGGACGAAGCTGCCATTGTGCAGCTCCTGCTCGGGCGCGTGGTCAAGCTCGCGCGGATCGAAGAACAGTTTCATGGCGACATGCTAAAGCATCGCGCGGAAAAGAGTGAACCGGTTTTCCACGAAATTGGCCCAATCGCGGCGATCAACGGCCCGCCACGGCGGTGTGTTCGCCGAACGCGGCCCATTCATCACAGATTGATTTCCTTCATGTTACGGAACTGTGACTGGCTTCATTAGGTTTTTACCGTCATAAATTTGTCATGGACCGAATCGCGCTCACTCTCCCGGCCTCGCCGCCACCGATCGCCAAGCTGCTTGGCGAAATGCGTGTGCTCGGCGAGCTGCGCCGTGGCTGGCGCTATGGTCCGGCGATGGCGACAGACCATGACGGTCATGGCCGCCCGGTGATGGTGATTCCCGGCTTCCTGGCGGCGGACGGATCGACGGTGATGCTCCGCCGTACGCTGAAGGCCGCGAATTTCCGGACCTATGGCTGGGGCGAAGGCCGCAATTACGGCGTGAAGGCCGATATCCTCGAACGGCTCGATCGCCGGATCGACCAGATCCAGCGCGAATGTGATGCGCCCGTGGCCCTGATCGGCTGGAGCCTGGGCGGCCTGATCGCGCGCGAATATGCCAAATACGCGCCCGACCGGATCGATCGCGTGATCACGATGGGCAGCCCGTTTTCGGGCGATTTGCGCGCCAATCACGCCTGGCGCCTCTACGAGCTGATCAATCGCCATCCCGTCGACCAGGGACCGCTTTCGGTCAACCTGACCGAGAAGCCGCCCGTGCCCACCTACACTTTATGGTCGGAGAATGACGGCATCGTCTCGCCCGACTGCAGCCGCGGATTGCCGCATGAAAGCGATCGGACCTGGCAGGTCGGCTGCGGCCATCTCGGCTTCACCACATCGCCCGATTCGATCAATGCGATCTTCGAAGCGCTCGACGCCTGAGGCCGGCGCGAGTTTCTCCATTTTTACTGTGTCATTCCCGCGAAAGCGGGAATCCCGCTTCTTCTTCTTTCTGATACTTCCCGGAAAAGCGGGATTCCCGCTTTCGCGGGAATGACATTGTGGGTTGGGAAACCCGCTAAAACGGCACCGTTTCAGCGCGGTGGATGATGATCTCCGGCGGTTCGTTGGCGTTGCTCCGCGCATAAGCGGCAAAGGCGCGCGTTTCCGGCACCGCGAAATGCGCCCGCAGCGCCGCTTCGTCTTCCCAGAACTCGACGAACACCAGCCGACACGGATCCTCGCAGTCGACATGGACATTGTGCGCGATACAGCCCGGTTCAGATCGCGAACGGCGGCAATGTTCGATGCACGCCGCAAGCATCGGGCCGTGGCTCGCCGCCCGGGTATGGATTGCGCCGGTGACGATGATCATGGCTTCTCCTCCTCTCCCCCTCGACAAAGTTCGCGGCAACGTCGCGCGGCACGCGGCCGATACGGCCGGTCGCCTTGTCGATCATCGCCCAGGTCGTCTTCGCGCGCACCTTCACCTTGCCGTCGGGGCCGGTGAACTCGATCATCCGATCGAACCGCGCGCCGCGCGGCCATTCGGGCACCCAGGTCCGCGCAGCCACGGTTTCGCCCGCGCTGACATTGCCAACATAGTCGATTTCGTGGCGCGCCACGACCCAGACATAGATATCGACATGCTCTGGCGCCGCGGCATGACGCCAATGCGCGGTCGCGATATCCTGGATCCAGCGCACCCAGACCGCATTGTTGACATGGCCGAGTTCGTCGATGTCATCGGCGGTTGCGGTAATCGACCAGGCAAAGTCCATCGATCCAGCCTCCTCATATGCGATCTCGAGGATGCTGACGCATCCGAGATCGTTTCGCTCAAACGCCGCGCGGGCTTACGCCGGTGTCCGATCAGTCAAGCTCATCGGACACCGGCATCAGTCCGCATCCCCAAGCTGCCACAGCACGAATGCGTAGGTTTCCGCATCCTCGCGCAAGCTGTCGAACCGGCCCGACTTGCCGCCATGGCCCGCGCCCATATTGGTCTTAAGCAGCAGCATGTTCCCGTCGGTCTTGGTGGCGCGCAGCCTGGCCGCCCATTTCGCGGGCTCCCAATAGGTCACGCGCGGGTCGTTGAGCCCACCGGTGATGAGCAAGGGCGGATAGGCCTTGGCCGCGACATTGTCATAGGGGCTGTAGCTGCGGATCAGTTCGAACGCCTTTTTGTCGGTGATGGGATTGCCCCATTCGGGCCATTCGCCGGGCGTCAACGGCAGGCTGTCGTCGAGCATGGTGTTGAGCACGTCGACAAAAGGCACATCGGCGACCACCGCGCCCCATAGATCGGGATCGGTATTCGCGACGACGCCCATCAGTTCGCCGCCCGCCGAGCCGCCATTGATCGCGATATTGCCGGCCTTGGTGAAATTGGCGGCGATCAACCCCTTCGCCGCATCGGCAAAGTCGTGGAAGGTGTTCCAGCGTGCTTCCGCCTTGCCCTGCAGATACCAGTTATAGCCGAGATCGTCGCCGCCGCGGATATGCGCAATGGCAAAGGCATAGCCGCGGTCGAGCAGCGAAAGCCGTCCCGTCGAGAAGCTGGGCGGGATGGCATAACCATAGGCGCCATAGGCGTAGAGGAAGAGCTTGCCGTTGCCGTCCTTGCGGAAACCTTTCTTATAGACGACCGAAACCGGCACCTTGGCACCATCGCGCGCCGTCACCATCAGCCGTTCGGTCTCGTACTGGCTGGGATCGTAGCCCGACGGGATTTCCTGGACCTTGAGCGTCGTGAGCCCGCCGGTCGCGGGATCATATTCATAGGTGGTGCGCGGCGTCACCATCGAGGAATAGGACAGCCGATAGACGTCGGGGTCATATTCGGGGTTGCTCGACAGCCCCGCCGAATAGCTCGCTTCCCCGAACGGGACGCGGCTTTCCACGCCGTCATAGGTCCTCAGCACGACCTGATCGAGGCCATCGACGCGCTCGGAGAGGATGAGGTGCTTCTTGAAGGCCGCAAAGCCGGTCAGATAGACGCGATCGGAGCCGGGGATCACCGTCTTCCAGCTTCCGGGACTTGCCGGGTCGGCCTCCGCCAGGCGGAAGTTCACATGCTCGTCATTGGTCAGGATCCACAGCTTCCCATTGGCCGAATCCACCGAATATTCGTGCTTCACCTTGCGGGGGGAAACCAGGATCGGCTCGGCAAGCGGGTTCGACGCGGGCAGCAGGCGCACTTCGCTGGTCTGGTTGTCTCCGGTCGCGAGGGTGATCCACTGGCGATCCTGGGTTTCGTCGATACCGACCTGGAAACCGATATCCTGTTCCTCATAGAGGACCCTGTCGGTCTTCGGATCGGCGCCGAGCACATGGTGCAGCGCCTTGTAGGCGCGCCACTGCTCGTTGACCTC
This sequence comes from Sphingobium sp., assembly GCA_030148625.1. The sequence continues at coordinate 5,648 of JASBTC010000367.1, forward strand.
GGTATAGACCAGGCTCTTCGAATCCGCTGCCCAGGCGACTTCGCCGTTCACCTGCGTGCTGACCGTCTCCAGTTCGCGACCGGTCGCGATCTCGCGGATGCGCAGCGTGTAGCGTTCCGATCCATTGTCGTCGGCGCCATGGGCCATCAGCCGGCCGTCGGGGCTCACTTCGAGGATGCCGAGGCGGAAATACTCCTTGCCTTCGGCTTCCTTGGGTTCGTCGAACAGCACTTCGTCCGCGCCGCCGGAGACGGGCCGGCGATAATGGACCGGATATTGCGCACCGGTCTGATAGGCGAGCCAGTAGAGCCAGTCGCCGTCCCTTTGCGGAACCGACGAATCATCCTCCTTGATGCGCCCCTTCATCTCCTGGAAGATCGTCTCGACCAGTGCGGCGCGCGGCTTCATCTGCGCTTCGAAATAGGCGTTCTCCGCCTTGACGTAAGCGAGCACGTCGGCGTCGTTCACTTCGGGATAGCTCTGATCCTTCAACCAGAAATAGGGATCCTGGATGGTGACGCCGTGGCGGGTATATGCATGCGGCCGCTGTTCGGCGACGGGGGGCTTGATCGGATCGGTCATGGTGTCTTTCTGGGCTTGAACGGGCGCGGCAAGCGCGATCAGCAGGGCGGCGGCCGGGGCCAGGCGCATGGTTGGTATTTCCCGTTGCGGCGGGTGGCAAGGCGGTCGCCATCGCCTTATGTTGATCGCAGCCACTAGAGATCAAGGATCAATCCATGTCCACCCATGAAGCGCGCCTTCAGGCGCTGCGCGAGCAACTGAAGCGCGACCGGCTCGACGGCTTCGTCGTTCCCATCTCCGACGAGCATATGAGCGAATATGTCGGCGATTATGCGCAGCGTCTCGCCTGGCTCACCGGCTTTCAGGGTTCGGCGGGATCGGCCGTGGTGCTTCCGGAGGAAGCCGCGATCTTCGTCGACGGCCGCTACACGCTGCAGGTGCGCGAGCAGGTCGACGGCAATCACTGGCAATATGTCGGCGTGCCCCAGACCAGCATCGCCCAGTGGCTGGGCGACCATGCCGCGGCCGGCGCGCGCATCGGTTACGATCCCTGGCTGCACACGCGCGCCTGGGCCGATCAGGCGGCACAGGCGCTCGCGGAAAAGGGCGCCGAACTGGTGCCGGTGGACACCAATCCGGTCGATGCGGTGTGGCCCGACCGGCCGGAGCCGAGCAAGGCGAGGCTGGTCGTCCATCCGCAGGAGCTGACGGGCAAGGGTGCGGGCGAAAAACGCCAGGAGATTGCGGACTGGCTGCACGCGCACAAGGCCGACGCCGTCATCCTCTCGGCGCTCGATTCGATCGCCTGGACCTTCAACATCCGCGGGCGCGACGTCAGCCGCACGCCCGTCGCGCTCGCTTATGCCGTGGTGCATGCCGATGCGACCGCCGATCTCTATGTCGCCCCCGAAAAGATGGCCGACGACGTCGCCCAGCATCTCGGCAATGCCGTGCGCGTGCACGACCGGGCGGCTTTCGCGAAGGATTTCGCGGCACTGACGGGCAAGACCGTGGTCGCCGATCCCGAACGCGCGGTCGCGGCGATCTTCGCCGGACTCGACAAGGCGGGCGCGAAGCCGATCGCATTGCGCGAACCGACCGTGCTGGCCAAGGCGCTCAAGAATCCGGTCGAGATCGCCGGCCAGCGCGCCGCCCAGGCGCGCGACGGCGCCGCGCTCAGCCGCTTCCTCCACTGGATCTCCGTCGAGGCACCCAAGGGCGGGCTGACCGAATTGGCGGCGGCCGACCGGCTGGAGGCGTTCCGCAAGGACACCGGCAAGCTCGAGGACCTGTCCTTCGACACCATCTCGGGCGCCGGGCCCAACGGCGCGGTCGTCCATTACCGGGTGAGTGAGGAAACGAACCGCCCGATCGAAATCGGCTCGCTCTATCTGGTCGATTCGGGCGCGCAGTATCGCGACGGCACCACCGACGTCACCCGCACCGTCGCGATCGGCGATCCGACCACCGAAATGTGCGATCGTTTCACCCGCGTGCTCAAGGGGCATATCGCGCTGGCGACCGCGATCTTCCCACAGGGCACGCGCGGCGGACAACTCGACACGCTGGCCCGGCAATATCTCTGGGCGGCCGGGCTCGATTATGCGCACGGCACCGGTCATGGCGTCGGCAGCTTCCTGGGCGTCCATGAAGGGCCGCAGCGCATCGCCATGTCGGCGGGCGGCCAGGCCGGCACCGACGAACCGCTGCGCGCGGGCATGATCCTGTCCAACGAGCCGGGCTATTACAAGACCGGCGAATACGGCATCCGCATCGAGAATCTGGTGCTGGTCGAGGATCGCGACGTTGCGGGCGCGGAAAAGCCCGTGCTGGGCTTCGAGACGCTGACCTTCGCCCCGATCGAGCGACGGCTGATCGATGTCACGATGCTCTTACCCGCCGAGCGGCAATGGGTCGACGGCTATCATGCGAAGGTGCTGGCCGTGGTCGGCCCGCAGCTCGACGGCGAGGCGAAGGCCTGGCTCGAAGCGCAGTGCGCGCCGCTTTGAGGGCGATCACACCCTCATTGTCATTCCCGCGAACGCGGGAATGACAATGAGCTGATCAGGCTGCCGCCACGCCCTTCGGGATCACCGCATCGGCATAATCGCTGTCGGCAAGCGCGATCAGCGAGCGATCGTCGTGATTCCAGGGGTGGAAGCCCGGCAGGAAGAAAGCCGACCAGGACGGGATCAGCTTGCGGACGACGCCGGGGCTGCCGAACCAGAGCCAGAGGATGCGCATCGCGGCGCGCGGCCCTTCGATGCCATCCTGCTTGAGCAGATAGAGCATGCCCTGGAAGCGCTTCTTCCAGAATTCCTTGCTGACCAGCAGCATCATGATCGTCTTGACCTTCCAGCGCTTCCAGCGCGACCAGTCGCGCGTGGCGTGCAGCCAGGTGTCGTAGGCGACGCCCTTATGCTCGATCTCCTCGATCGCGTGCCATTTCCACATCGCGACCAGTTCGGGATCGGCGCCTTCCCAATAGCCGGGTTCCTTGAGCATCTTCTGCGCCATGATCGCGGTATAGTGCTCGAGCGCCATGGTGACCGCGAGATTCAGGATCTGCGGCCGATCCTTGGTCAGTTCCAGCGACTGGGCGACGACATTTTCGAGATACGCGATCTCATAGCCCGCATCGGACACGCGCTTGTTGAACGAGACATGCTCGCGGCTGTGCATCACCTCCTGCTTGATGAAGGCGTTGATCTCCCGCTCCAGCTTGGGCGGCACGCCGTCGCGGAACGCACGCACGCTTTCGACGAAGAATGCCTCGCCGCGCGGGAAGGTGACCGAAAGCGCGTTGTAGAAAGCCGTTGCAATCGGATCGCCGCGCATCCACCACCGTTGCTGCGTCATGCCGCGCCCAAAGCGGCGGTCGCGGGGGGTGATGGTCAGGTCCGTGGGTGTCTTGTCGCGGGTCATACCAAAGCTCCTTGAGCATCCAACTGGGCCTTACTGACATACATGTCAATAGTGAAAAAGAGATTGAGCCCCGAGCACAGCCGCGCCGCCGCGCTCAATGCCGCGCGCGAGCTGCTGATAGAGGCAGGGCCTCAAGCGGTTACGCTGAAAGCCGTGGCCGGGCGGATCGGACGCACCCACGCCAATCTGCTCCACCATTTCGGTTCGGCCGCCGGTCTTCAGAAAGCGCTGATCAAGTCGCTCGCCGAATCGGTGACTGCGGAGATCGGTGCGGCGGTGCTCCGCTCGCGCGCCGGCGATCATGATCCGCGCGAAGTGGTCGACCTCACCTTCGACGCCTTCGACCGCGGCGGTGCCGGCGCACTGGCGAGCTGGATGCTGCTGTCGGGCAATGAGGACGCGCTGGATCCGATATTGGAGGCGATCCATCGGCTGGTCGACGAGCTGGGCGAAGGGCATGACGGATCGATTCCGCTTCACGAACAGACGCTTTCGCTGGTGCTGACCGCGCTTGGCGACGCATTGCTCGGCGGTCCGATGGCAAGCGCCCTCGGCCTTCCGCGCGACAAGGCACGCGAGATCGCGGCGGCGCAATTGCGCGCATCGATGGCGGGGAAGGCCTGACCTTCAACCCGTCATAAGCGTCCGAATCCACGCCCCCTCCCCTTCGGAGCGGAATTGGGCTAGGCGCACGCCATGCATTTTCTCGATCAAGCAAAGATTTTCATTCGTTCCGGCACTGGCGGCCCAGGCGCCGTCAGTTTCCGGCGCGAGAAATATATCGAATATGGCGGTCCCGACGGCGGCAATGGCGGCCAGGGCGGCGACATCATGTTCGAGGCGGTGCCCGGTCTCAATACGCTGATCGACTTCCGCTACACCCAGCATTTCAAGGCGCCACGCGGCAAAGGCGGCGCGGGCTCCAACCGCACCGGCGCGGGCGGCAAGGATCTGGTGGTGCGCGTGCCGATCGGCACCCAGATCCTGTCGGAGGACAAGGAAGAAGTGCTTGCCGACTTCACCAAGCCGGGCGAACAGGTGGTGTTCTTGCGCGGCGGCGATGGCGGGCGCGGCAATGCCAGCTACAAGACATCGACCAATCGCGCACCGCGCCAGCACGGCCAGGGCTGGCCGGGCGAAGAAATGTGGGTCTGGCTGCGGCTCAAGCTGCTTGCCGATGCGGGTCTGGTCGGCATGCCCAATGCGGGCAAATCGACATTCATCAACGCCGTCACCAATGCCAAGGCCAAGGTCGGCGACTATCCCTTCACCACGACTCGCCCGCAACTCGGCGTGGTGCGGCATCACGATCGCGAGTTCGTGGTGGCGGACATTCCCGGACTGATCTCGGGTGCGGCCGAAGGCGCCGGCATCGGCGACCGCTTCCTGGGCCATATCGAACGCTGCCAGGTGCTGCTCCATCTCGTCGACGCCAATGTGCCCGACGCGGCGGCCGCCTATCGCACGGTGCGCGATGAGCTCGAAAATTATGGCGCGGGCCTGACCGACAAGATCGAGATCGTCGCGCTCAACAAGGTCGACATGCTCGACGACGAACTGACCGAGGCGCTCGTCGCCGAACTGGCGGAGGAAAGCGGCG
>JASBTC010000371.1 GCA_030148625.1 Sphingobium sp.
GGGCTTCCCGCTCGACGTTGATGAACCGCAGAATCTGGGCGCCGATCGCGCGCTCAACATGATCGCCGCGCATGCCCAGCATGAAGGCGACCTGATCATCATCGATTTCGGGACGGCGACCACGTTCGACGTCGTCGACTATCGCGGCGCCTATAAGGGCGGGATCATCGCGCCGGGCGTCAATCTGTCGCTCGACGCGCTCGTCACCGCCGCGGCCAAGCTGCCGCGCATCGCGATCGAAGCACCGAAGAGCGGTTCGGTGATCGGGCGCAACACCGTCGATCAGATGCAAATCGGCATCTATTGGGGCTATGTCGCGATGATCGAAGGGCTGCTGACGCGCACCAGGGCGGAAATCGGCCGCCCGGCGAAAGTAATCGCCACGGGTGGGCTGGCAACATTGTTCGAGGCGCACGATATGTTCGACGTGATCGAGCCCGATCTGACGATCCGCGGACTTTCGATGCTCTACGAGCGCAGCCGCGACTGAGGCGCTGTGACACCAAGCCGGCCGAATGCCGGAACCATCGCGTTGCCGGTCATCGGCATCGAAGGCTCCAGCCCGGCTGGGCCGACATAAAAGAATTGGACCAGAATACACGTGACCAAACCCGGCAACGAACTCCTCTTCCTCGCGCTTGGCGGCTCGGGCGAGATCGGCATGAACGTCAATCTCTACGGCACCCAGGGCAAATGGGTGATGGTGGATTGCGGCCTGACCTTCGCCGATCCCTCTTATCCCGGCGTCGAGCTCATCCTGCCCGATCTCGCCTTTATCGAGGAGCGGGCCGACGATCTGCTCGGCATCGTGCTGACCCATGGGCATGAGGATCATATCGGTGCCTTGCCCTATCTCGCGGCCGATCTCGGCGTACCGCTCTACGCGACGCCGTTCACCGCCGGGCTGATCAAGGGCAAGCTCGACGAGGAGGGGCTGAGCGAGCGCGTCGAGCTGATCATCGTCGAGAATGAGGGCAGTTTCGCGCTCGGCCCGTTCGGTTTCCGCTATGTGCCGCTGGCGCATTCGATCCCCGAGGGGAATGCGCTGCTGATCGAGACGCCTTATGGCCGCATCTTCCACACCGGCGACTGGAAGCTCGACGATGCGCCGCAGCTCGGCGAACCGTCGACTCCCGCGGAATTGCGCGAGATCGGCGATCAGGGCGTGCTCGCGCTCGTCTGCGATTCGACCAATGTGTTCAACCCGGAGGCATCGGGATCCGAAGGCGCGGTGCGCGACGGGCTCGACGCGGTGATCGGCGCAGCGACGGGACGCGTGCTCGTCACGACCTTTGCATCGAACGCCGCGCGGCTTCAGACTTTGGGGCAGGTGGCAAAGGATACGGGCCGCACGCTCTGCGTCGCCGGCCGCTCGCTCGACCGCATTCTGCGCGTGGCGAAGAGCGTCGGCTATTTGAAGGATTTCCCCGACACCGTCGATTTCGACACGATCATGTCGTTGCCGCCATCCAAGGCGATGATCGTGGCGACGGGCGGGCAGGGCGAACCGCGCGCCGCGCTGTCGCGGATCGCGGAGGGTAGCCATATCATCAAGCTGGGGGAGGGCGATCTGGTCGTCTTCTCGTCCAAGCAGATCCCCGGTAACGAGATCGCGATCGGCAAGATCCAGAACACGCTGTCCGCCGCAGGTGTCGCGATGGTCACCGATCGTCAGGCACACGTCCATGTCTCGGGTCATCCCGGCCGCCCCGAACTGGCGGAGATGTATCGCTGGATCAGGCCGGAGATCGTGCTGCCCGTCCATGGCGAGATGCGGCACATGGCCGAACAGGCGCGCTTCGCGCTGGCGGAGGGGGTGCCCAAATCGATCGTCCAGCAGAATGGCGAATTGCTGCGCCTGGCGCCCGACGGGCCGGTCAAGCTCGGCTTCGAACGGGTCGGGCGGCTGGTGCTCGACGGCGACGTGATTCTGCCCGCCGATGGCACGACGCTCAACGAGCGGCGCAAGGTGTCGATGCACGGCCAGATCTCGGTTGCGGTGGCGCTCGACGCGTCCGACCGCCTGCGCGGCGATCCCGAGATCAGGCTTCAGGGCGTGCCGGTGGAGGAGGATCGCCAGGACTTCCTGGCCGATGCCGTCGCCGCCGCGCGTGCGGCGGTCGGCAAGGCGGCCGGTCGTGACGAGGAATTCGTGCGTGAGGCGATCCGGCTCGGCGTGCGCCGTAAGGCGACCGAATGGACCGGCAAGAAGCCTGTGGTCGACGTGCTGATCGTGAGGGTGGGAAAATGACCTGGACCTCGGCCCTCGCAATCTACCTGTTGTTCTGGGTGATGTGTGCCTTCGTCGTGCTGCCTTTTCACGCGCGCACCCATGACGAGGCGGGCCTCGCCAAGATCCCGGGCCAGGCGGACAGTGCACCGGCCGAGTTCCGCCCGTTCCGGGTGGTGCTGTGGACCAGCCTGATTTCGGCGTTCGTCTTCGGTCTCTATTACGCCAACTATGTCTTTGGCTGGCTGACCGCCGACATGTTCGACGTGTTTTCGGGTTGAGCGGCAATCCGCCGCGAGCGACCATGCAACTGAACCATTTCGATATCGACGGCTTCCTGCGCGATTATTGGCAAAGGAAACCGCTGCTGATCCGGAATCCCTGGATTTCGTGGCGCAATCCACTCGATCCCGACGAACTTGCGGGGCTGGCCTGCGAGGAGGGCGTCGAATCGCGCCTCGTCGTGCGGACCCGCGACAGCTGGAAGCTCGAACATGGCCCGTTCCCCGAAGCGCGCTTTGCGAAGCTGGGGAAAAGGCCATGGACCTTGCTGGTTCAGGCGGTCGATCATCATGTCCCCGATGTCGCGGCGCTGGTCGAACCGTTTCGTTTCATCCCCAATTGGCGGATCGACGATGTGATGGTGAGTATCGCCGCCGATAGCGGCGGTGTGGGGCCGCATTTCGACCAATATGACGTATTCCTGATCCAGGGGCTTGGCAGGCGCCGCTGGCGGGTCGGTGGGCGCTGCGATCAGGCAAGCGAATTGCTGCCGCATGACGATCTGCGTCTGCTCGCCGATTTCGACGTCACCGACGAATGGATCCTCGAACCCGGTGACATCCTCTATGTGCCGCCGGGCGTCGCGCATGACGGCATCGCGGTCGGCGACGATTGCATGACCTATTCGATCGGCTTTCGCGCTCCCTCGCGGGGCGAACTGATCGCCGGCTGGTCGGATCATCTGGTCGAGGCGATCGAGGACGATGATCGTTACGGGGACGCGAACCTCCCCGCACAGTCGAATCCGGGCGAAATCTCGGCGAGTGCGATTGCGGCGCTGCACGCGATGGTGACCGAAAAGATGCGCGACCGCGACGGGTTCGCGCGCTGGTTCGGCCAATATAGCAGCACGCCCAAATATCCCGATATGGACTGGCAGCCGGAAGAGCCGATCGCGCGCGCGGACCTGCATGCATGTCTCGGCGACGCCGTGCCGTTGACCCGCAATCCGGCCAGCCGCTTTTCCTTCATCCGGCAAGGGCAGGATGCGCTGCTGCTGTTCGTCGATGGCGAGGGTTTCGATTGCACCGGAGAAACTGCCGCATTCGCCGAGCAGCTCTGCGCGCGGGATGGTATCACTGTCGATCCGGCACTGGCGCAATCGGATGAGGCGATGACGCTGATCGCGGCGCTGGTCGATCAGGGCAGCGTGGCGTTCGACGGCGAGGAATAGGTTTGATCCAACGGGATCGAAACACTCCCTTGTCATTCCCGCGAAAGCGGGAATCCCGCTTCTTCTTTCGGATATTCCACGGAAAAGCTGGATTCCCGCGTTCGCGGGAATGACAGAGAGGCGTTACGTCACCCGCGATCCGGCGCCTCACGCCATTCCCCGGGTTGAATGCCGTCGAGCGTCCAGTCACCGATGCGCCATCGCACGAGCCGCAGCGTGGGCAGGCCGATTGCCGCCGTCATCCGGCGCACCTGCCGGTTTCGTCCTTCGCGGATCGTCAACCTGATCCAGCAATCGGGCACGCTCTTGCGGAAACGGACCGGCGGATCGCGGGGCCAGAGGGTGGGGGCGGCGATGCGCTCGACTTCGGCCGGCCGGGTCGGTCCGTCCTTCAGCATGACACCACGCCTCAGCGGCTCGAGGTCCGCGTCGCCGGGGTCGCCTTCGACCTGCACCAGATAGGATTTCGACATCTTGAACCTGGGATCGGCGATCCGCGCCTGCAGTCTGCCGTCATCGGTCAGCAGCAACAGGCCTTCGCTATCGCGATCGAGCCGTCCAGCGGGATAGACGCCCGGCAAATCGATGAAATCCGACAGCGTCGCGCGCGCCGCGTCCGTGCCGCGATCGGTGAATTGCGACAGCACCTCATAGGGTTTGTTGAACAGGATCAATCGCGACATCGCCTCTCTCATTCTCGATTTTCGTCACGTGCGCGACCAGGTGATCGAGGTTTCAACCAGATAAAAAGCTCGATTTACATTCTAGACGCCACAGTCTTGGGTTCGTCGAGAAGATTGTAGACGAGCGAGTCGCCGCTGACGCCCTTGCGTCTCACATAGTCGCGTGGGCTGATGCCCGTCAGCGATCTGAATTCATTGTGGAAATGCGCGTCGTCGAAAAACTCCAGGCGAACATCGGCGGCATGGCTTCCGCCCCAGGGTGACGGATGAAGCGCCCTCATGACCCGATTGAGCCGGGCGACCCGCAACAGCGTTTTGGGCGATACGGCGATATCGGCATGGAAATGATTGCGGAGCGTCCGTTCGCTCAGGCCGAACCGGTTCGCGATCGAAGCGACCGAACCGCGCAGCCGGTTCGCGGCGATGTCACCGGCGATGTCGTGGACATGGCTCGAACGATCCCCCCGGCCAGCGCGCAGGAGATCGCGCAGATGCGATTGGACGACTTCGCAGCGCTCCGAAAATCCGCGCGCGCTTTCGAGGTGGTCGAGCAAGCGCACGGCATTCCGGCCAAGAGGAAGCGAGAGGTCGAGGCATATCCCCTGTGCCTGCGAAACGGCGCCGGGTGCCAGCAGGTCCGCGCCACGGAATGTCAGCACCGCCACAAAGGCGTGGATACATCCCTCGGGCCTGGTCAGCCGCGTTCGCGCATTGAAGCCCCATAGCGAAAGACGCGGCATCGGCTCGAAATCGCCATGCCGTTCGAAACTGTACGCCGCGCCAAGCGTGACATGGAGCAGGGGGGTGGCGAGCGGGAGTTCCAGCGACAATCCGACGGGGACCTGATCGCGCCGTTCGACAAAGCCGGTCAGGAACTGATGCAGATCCGCCGCAGCGGGTTGCCAGTGAACAAGCATGGGCTTCTCGACCTCGCTCGAACGCGCTTTCCGATTTTTCCAAGCATCGTCCGTTGTCGTCTTTTAGAGTGATTTCGAGGCAGGCGGACTCACCTGTCGGCTTGGAAATCGCGGCAGACAAGGGGCATTCGATCATGACATTTGACGAAATGCGAGCGGATTTCATCGTGCGGCGCAAGGGATCGCTGGCGCTGCCGATCACCGGAGCGACGGTCTATACGCTGGCGGCGATCCTCAGCCTCGTCGTCGCGCCCCGGTTTCACAATCTGACGCTGACATTATGCTTCTGGTCGATCCTGCCGCTCGGCATGATGATCGGGCGTTTCCGGGGGGAGGAAATGGGGTCTCCGCCCGAAAACCCGCTGTTCCGTCTCTCGGCCATGGCGCGGATCATGGCGCTGGCGACCTGGGCGATCCATATTCCGGTGTGGATCTACGCGCCTTCGCTCTTCCCGATCACCGTCGGCATCGGTTTCGCGCTGCACTGGGTGGTGTTTTCCTGGACCATCGGCCACCCGCTGGGGCTGGTCCATCTCGCCATGCGCATCGCTTTTGTCCTTGGCGCCTGGCATCTTTGCCCCGGCAACCGGATGGGCGCGGTCAGCGTCGGCATCGCGCTGGCCTATGCGGTCTCGCTGATCCAGCTCGGTCAGGTCGATTGGCAAAGGCGGCTCGGTCTGGATTTCGACCCGCGACGGCGGTGAAGGCCGGGGCGATCAGGTCCGCAGCCGCTCGATCGCCTGGGCCAGCGCGACATAGAGCTTGCCCATGTCGGAGGAAAGCAGGGTCACGCCGAGCGGCGAGCCATCGCGCGTGGCGAGCACGTTGCGCAGGATCGCCTCGAAATCATGGACATAGCGGTTGATCTGGTCGCGGAACTCGGGGTCGTCGTCATAATGGTGGAGGATCTCGCGGACCTCACCCGAGTCGAGCAGCCGCACCGCGCGGCGCGTGAAGACGCCGCGATCGCCCTTGAGATAAGCGGCCCAGGCACTGTCGGTGACGTCGTTGGACAGGATCTTGGTCACGTCGATCGCGGTCGAATTGAGCGATTCGATCAGCAGTGCGACGCGGCGGGCAAAGCCGTCCTGGCTCACCCGGTCGGCTTCCTCGCGGGCTTCCTCGATCCGCGATTCGACTGCCGATGTCGTGTCGGCGATCGTCAGCATCTGGCGCATCAGCCGGTCCGACGCCTTGTGCGCGGCCTCCACCGCACGCTCGGCAGCTGCCGCGATCTCCGCCATCTGCGCCTCGACCCGCTCGGTCAGCGTTTCGGCAAGCGCCGCGTCGCTGGCGCGGGCAAGGGCGGCCGCACTTTCGGGCACGATCGATGCCAGTGCATCCTTCGCGCGTTCGGAGGCGAGCTGTGCGGTTTCGCGGACGCGGACGAGCGCTTCGACGAGCTGCGGCCCCGCCATTTCCGCAAAGCGGGTGGCTTCGTCGCCGGCCAGGCCGATCGCCTGCGCCAGCGTTTCGATCGAGCCGCGGCTTTCGACGATGCGCTGGTCGAGATCGGCGACGAGCGCGTCGATCGATGCGCGATGACGGCTGAGTGCCGCCTCGGATTCGCTGAGCCGGTTGAACGCGCTGACCGCGGTCATCTCCAGCTTTTCGGCTTCGGGGGTCAGTGCGGCGATCAGCGCGCGGCTACCCGCAGCCTTGACGTCGAGCCGGTCGAACGCGGCGGGCAGGGCTTCGTCGAGCTCGCGGGAATTGGCGTCGAGCGCGGTCAATAGCGCTTCTGCTTTCTGGATCAGCGTGTCGGCGACATTGCCGCCCTTGCCGAGCGCTGCGTTCATGCGCTCGGTATGGCCGCTGAG
>JASBTC010000392.1 GCA_030148625.1 Sphingobium sp.
ACGTCCACCAGTTCTTCCTGATCGACGACGACTGCCCGATGTCGCGCGAGGACATCGCGCGCTTCACCGCGCTTGCGGCCGAGCATGGGCTGCGCGAGCAGCACAGCGACGGCAAGATCTGGCCCCACAAGGCCTATGTCGCGCAGCCGATGCTGACCTCGGCCGACGGTCCGATCCTGAAATATCGCGAATGGTACAAGCAGTTCCATCCGGCGGTGTGAGGGGCGGGAGCTTATCAGGAGACCGAATTTACTGACGTTTCCACTTCACCGCCGTCATTGCGAGGAGCGTAGCGACGAAGCAATCCAGCGGTTGATGCACCGCTGGATTGCTTCGCTTCGCTCGCAGTGACGAAGCCGTGGTTGCGGTTCCACATCAATGACTAGGATGCCGAGTCTAACCCCCGGCCAGTTCCTCCAGCACCGTCGCAAATCGCTGCTGCGCACGCTCGACATATCGCGGATGGGTCAGGATCTTTGCGCGACCGGCAATGGCGCCGTCGAAAGCGATCGCCGCCGCGTCCTCCGGGCTGATCGAATCCACCGGCGCCACGCGGTCCGGATCGACCGTGTCGAAGATACGCGTCGCGACTGCGCCGGGCATTAGCAAAGATGCGCCGACCGAAGTGCCGTCCAGTTCGCCCTGCAGCGCTTCCACCATCGGCCAGAGCGCGTGCTTGGTGGCGCAATAGGCGGCCAGGCCGGGTGCGGCGATCATCGATCCGGTCGATCCGGTCACGATCACCTGTGCAGGTTCGTCCTGCGCGATCATGCGGGGGACGAAGGCCTGGAGCGTCACGACCGTGCCGATCACATTGACGTCGAACAGCAAGCGCCATTCGGCGGGCGGCATAGCAAGCAGATCGCCTGTGCGCAGGATGCCGGCATTGGCGAAGAGCAAGGCGATCGGCGGCAGGTCGGCGATGTCGGCGGCGAATGCTGCCATTGCGTCCGCATCGGTCACGTCGATGCACTGGATGAGATGCCGTACGCCCGCCCGATCCAATGACGTTGTCAGCCGTTCGAGCCCGGCCGCATCGCGATCGCAGGCCGCAACCGTCATGCCCTGCGCCGCGGCATGCAGCGCCAGTGCGGCGCCGATGCCCGATGCCGCGCCGGTGACGACGGCAGTCCGCCCGGCCAGCATCACCGGAAGTGCGGGATCACATGCGTGCCGATCTTGCGCAGCGTCTCGAGCTGCGCCCATTGCGGCACCGTGCCCATATTGGTCATGAACAGGATCTCGTCCGCGCCCGCCGCGGCGAGCTGTTCGACATAGTCGATGCAGTCGGCAACGCTGCCATAGGCGTTCTTGGCACTCAATATGCCTTCGCTTGGGCGACGCCCGTCTTCGTCCGCGCGCAGGTCCATCGTCAGCGTTTCCGACGCGAGCTTGGTCGTGATGATCGTGTCCGTGCCCTCGACGAGCAGTTCCTCACCCCATTTCTCGGGCTCGGGCTTGGGGCCGCCGCCATACCAGTAATTGAGCGACTCGTAGAAATAGCGCTGGCCGCGGATACCGATCTTACGCGCCTGCGCGGCATCGTCGAGCACGATGGTCGGGCACAAAGCCGCCAGATGCTGGATGGGGCGGTAGCCGACTTGGTCGGCCGGATCGCGGCTTACCCAAGCATCACGATAGAGCTTGTTCTTCTTCGCCACTTCCTCCGGACCGCCAAAACCTAGGACGAGCGCACCCAGGCCACGCTGGCCGGCGCGCACCAGCGTATCCGGATTCGTGCAGGCCAGATACATCGGCGGATGCGGATCCTGATAGGGCTTGGGGTGGATCGGGCGCGGCGGCACCGTGATGTGCGGCCCGTTATGCTCGACCTCGTCCTGCACGAACATCTTGGGGATCAGGTACATCGCCTCGTCGATCAGCGGCTGCAGCGCCTTCAGGTCGTAGCCATAGGCCCCCGCTTCTTGCTGGCTGCCGCCCTTGCCGATGCCGAAATGGACGCGGCCCTTGGAGAGCAGGTCGAGCGTCGCGATGCGTTCGGCCACCTTGATCGGGTGGTTCATCGCCGGCATCAGACAGACGACGCCATGGCCGATGCCGATCCGCGACGTCTTGCCCGCGATATAGGCGAGGAAGGTCTCGGGCGCGCTCATATGCGCATAATGGGTGAGCGAGGTGTGTTCCACGCTCCATATCACGTCGAAGCCCAATTGCTCCGCCAGCAGGGCCTGTTCGACCAGTTCGTCGAACACCTGGCGTTCGCCGCGTGGCGAGGCATCGTCGGTCTGCGCTTCGAAAATAAGGGAAAATCGCATCGTCACTCTCTCGAATTCTGTTCTCGCAGTGACCCTCGACTTGGTGCCCCCCGCTTTCAAATGCCGTTTGGCGGCGCGACCGTTAGCGTCTGAGCATCGCTGGACGCCGCGATTGCCGGATTTCGATCGCTGCCATCGGGCTTGGGCACTCGACCGCGTGCCGCACCCGCACCTAGGTCCGGCGTATCAGGGCCCTGGAGTCAGCCGGACATGAGCAGCGCGATCAGGATATTGGGCATCGGCGGCACTGCGCGCGCCGGATCGAGCAGCGAGCGCGTCGTGCGCCATGCGCTCGCGGCCGCGGAAGCGCAGGGCGCGGAGATCGAACTGTTCGACGGGCCGTTCATCGCAAGCCTGCCGCTCTATGTTCCCGACCGGACCGAGCGTACCGACGACGAGTGCCGCTTCGTCGAGGCGGTGCAGCGATGCGACGGCATCATCGTAGGCTCGCCGGGCTATCACGGCAGCCTGTCCGGTCCGATCAAGAATATCCTCGATCTTCTCGAGGATCTGTCGCGCGACGCGCGGCCTTATCTCGACGGCCGGGCCTTTGGCGCGATCGTGACCGCCTATGGCTGGCAGGCGTGCGGGACGACTTTGGTCGCGATGCGATCGATCGCCCATGCGTTGCGCGCCTGGCCGACGCCCTTCGGCGCCGCGGTCAACGCATCCGCGCCTTTGTTCGACGAGAATGGCGACTGTCTGGATCCGAAGGTCGCCGAGCAGCTCGCGATCGTCGGGCGGCAAGTGGCCGATTTCGCACGCTGGCGGCGGTCCGATCTGGCGGCCTGATGCCGGGTGGCGAAGGGGCTGATCGCCCAATGGCAATAGAGGGGGCAGGGGGCTGCCGATAGACGGGCGGGATCGCGGCCCGACCGTTCCAGAGGATGCCCATGCGCGAAGCCCTTATCGTCTCCACTGCCCGTACCCCGATCGGCAAGGCCTATCGCGGCGCGTACAACGACGCGGAGGCGCCTCTGCTTTCGGGCCATGTCGTGGCCGAAGCGGTGGCGCGCGCGGGCATCGATCCGGCGCGCGTCGAAGACGTGGTGATGGGCTGCGCCGCGCAGCAGGGCACGCAGGGCTATAATATCGGCCGCCTGACTGCGGCTGCCGCCGGCCTGCCGGCGAGTGCGGCCGGTATGTCGGTCGATCGGCAGTGCGCGTCGGGCCTGATGGCGATCGCGACGGCCGCCAAGCAGATCGTGCATGACGGGCTGGAGGTCGCGGTCGGCGGCGGGGTCGAATCGATCAGCCTGACGCAGAATTCGCACAAGAACGGCTATCGCGCCCAGTCCGCCGCGGTGACGGCGCAGAGCCCGCATATGTATATCGCGATGCTCGAGACCGCCGAGCTCGTCGCAGATCGCTATGGCGTCAACCGCGAGGCGCAGGACGCCTATGCGCTGCAGAGCCAGCAGCGGACCGCTGCCGCCTATGCCGCCGGCCGTTACGATGCCGAACTGGCGCCGCTGACGACGACGATGCTGGTGACCGACAAGGCGACGGGAACGGTGAGCGAGCGCGTCGTGACGCTCGATCGTGACGAAGGGCTGCGTGCCGGCACCACCATCGAGGGATTGTCCGAGCTGAAGCCGGTCTGGGGCGGCGGCGAATTGACCGGGCCGGGGCGCTTCGTCACCGCCGGCAATGCCAGCCAGCTTTCCGACGGCGCCGCCGCCTGCCTGCTGGTCGAGGCGGGCGTCGCCGCGCGCGAGGGGCTGCAGCCGCTCGGCGCCTATCGCGGCATGGCGATCGCCGGTTGCCCGCCCGAGGAAATGGGCATCGGCCCGATCTACGCGGTGCCGAAACTGCTCGCGCAGCATGGCCTGTCGATCGACGATGTCGGCCTGTGGGAATTGAACGAGGCGTTCGCGGCGCAGGTCATTCCTTGCCGCGACCGGCTGGGCATTCCCGACGATCGCCTGAACGTGGACGGCGGTGCGATCGCGATCGGGCATCCGTTCGGCATGTCGGGGGCGCGCATGGTCGGCCATGCCCTGATCGAGGGCAAGCGGCGCGGCGTCCGCCACGTCGTCATCACCATGTGCGTGGGCGGCGGCATGGGGGCGGCCGGGCTGTTCGAGATATTGTGATGGCATCGCGCGCGCCCATCCCGCTGCCGCATCCCTTCATCGCCTCGCCCGAGCAGATCATCGACGAGGCGCGCAACGGGCGGATGTTCATCCTGGTCGATGACGAGGATCGCGAGAATGAGGGCGACCTGATCATCCCCGCGCAGATGGCGACGCCGTCGGCGATCAATTTCATGGCGAAGCATGGCCGCGGGCTCGTCTGCCTCGCGCTGGCCAAGTCGCGCGTCGACCAGCTCGGCCTCGAACTGATGAGCCGCGCCAATGGCACCCAGTTCGAGACCGCCTTCACTGTCTCGATCGAGGCCCGCGAAGGCGTCACCACCGGCATCTCCGCTGCCGATCGTGCGCGCACCATCGCGGTCGCGATCGATGCGGCCAACGGTCCCTCGGAGATCGTGACCCCCGGTCATGTCTTCCCGCTCGTCGCGCGCGAGGGCGGCGTACTCGTCCGCGCCGGCCATACCGAGGCGGCGGTGGACGTTTCCCGCCTGGCCGGGCTCAATCCCTCCGGCGTGATCTGCGAGATATTGAACGACGACGGCACGATGGCGCGCCTCGACGATCTGATCCCCTTCGCGCAGCGTCACGGGCTGAAGATCGGCACGATCCGCGATCTCATCGCCTATCGCCGCCGGCACGACCATCTTGTCCAGCGCCGTGCCGAAATGCAGTTCGAGAGCCGCTGGGGCGCGGACTGGCGGATCATCAGTTATCGCAACACGGTGACGGGCAGCGAGGTCGTCGCACTGGTCAAGGGCGCGATCGACCCCAGCGAGCCGGTGCTGGTGCGCATGCACGTCCATTCGCCGCTCGCCGACCTGTTCGCGGAGGAGAATGGCCGATCGGGCATGCTCGACCGTGCAATGATGGCGATCGCAGAAGCCGGCGCAGGCGTGCTGGTCGTGCTCAGTTCGCCCGCGCCCGATCTGGTGGCCTGCATCATCCGCGCGCGGCAGGACGGCCGCGAGGAGAGCGGCGGCCGCCGCATTGCGCTGCGCGAATATGGCATCGGCGCCCAGATCCTGACCGATCTCGGCATCCACCGGATCACGCTGCTGAGCAACAGCGACACCAATTATGTCGGCCTTGACGGCTACGGAATCGAGATCGTCGGACAAAGGCCACTGCTCGACGCCGACTAATCTTGCAATCTTATATATAATATGTTCGTTTAACGGGAATCAAGAACAGGAGAGCGCCATGGCTGACATTCTCATTCGGAACGGGACGGTGGTCGATGGCACCGGTGCGCCGTCCTATACCGCCGATATCCGCGTCACCGACGGCGTCATCGCCGAGATCGCCGCCGGCCTTGCGCCGGCCGATGGCGAGCGGGTGGTCGATGCGGAGGGTTGCATCGTTTCTCCGGGTTTCATCGAACCGCATACTCATATGGACGCGGTGATGTGGTGGCAGCCCAGCCTCGATCCCCTGCCCGGCTATGGCGTGACGACGATCGTGATCGGCAATTGCGGCTTCACCGCAGCGCCCGTCCATAGCGATCCCGAAGTCCGCATGGAGATGGTCAAGATCTTCTCCTTCTTCGAGGAGGTTCCCGAAAAGCCGTTCTTGGACGTGCTCCCTTGGGATTGGAGCAGCTGGTCGGAATATTGGGCATCGATGAGCGAGAAGTGCCGCGTCTCGACCAATGTCGCGGGCTATGCCGGCCATATCGCCATCCGCCTGGCGGTGATGGGCATGGACGCCTGGACCCGCGTTTCGACGCCTGAAGAAATCCGCAAGATGTGTGCGCTGCTGGAGGATGCGATCGATGCCGGCGCGCTCGGCATGTCGTCCAATCTGATGGATCATGACAGCAAGGATCGCGCGGTGCCCAGCCTCGTCGCCGACGATGCCGAATGGTCGGCGCTGATCGGCGTGCTCGCCAGCCGTCCGGGCAGCCAGCTTCAGGTGATTCTCGATACCTTCTTCAAGCTGAAGGCGCCCGAGCAGATGGAGCGGCTGGGCAATCTCTGCCGCGATCGCGGCGTGCGCGTCCAGATGGCGGGCGCAGGCGGACTGCTGCGCTTCCAGGATTCGATCCGCGAGAAGATGTGGGAGATCACTGCCAGGCAGAAGAAGGAAGGCTTCGATTTCTGGCCGAGCTTCGCGCATGTCCCGCCGACGACCGCGCTCAATTTCTTCAGCAGCTCGTCCTTCGCCCAGGCCAATGAATATGTCTGGCACGAGGTCGTGCAGGCGCCGACCGCCGAAGCGAAGATCGCGCTGCTCGAGGATCCCGATTTCCGGGCACGTGCACGCGACAGCTGGGACAACAAGGCGTTCAAGCAGTCGCTGGTCGCCAATCCGCACATGATGCTGCTGATGGATTCCGACACCGGCGCCGGCCCGCTCGGCCTCAGCCTGAAAGACCTCGCGGAGCAGCGCGGCGTCCATCCGTCCGATGCGCTGGCGGATTGGGTGCTTGCCAATGGCGTGAATTCGATCGTCAACCGCGTGCCGCATCCGATGGCCTATGAGCAGACCGTCGAGATGCTGAAGGACAGCCAGACCGTCGCCAACATCTCCGATGCCGGTGCACACGGGCAGATGCTGTGCGGCGGCGGCGAGAATATCCTGCTGCTCACCACCTATATGAAGAACAACGATCTGACGCTGGAAGAGGCGATCCACGTCCAGACCGGCAAGCAGGCCGAGCATTTCAACTTTGGCGACCGTGGCGTGCTGAAGACGGGCTATCGTGCCGATATCGCGGTCTTCAAGCTCGACGAGATCGAGGCACGTCCGCTCAAGCGCGTCTTCGACGTGCCCGACGGCAAGGGCGGCTTCACTTGGCGCTTCACCCGCGACGCCGCGCCGATGCGGCTGACCCTCGTCAATGGCGTGCCGACCTTCGACAATGGCGCCTTCA
>JASBTC010000393.1 GCA_030148625.1 Sphingobium sp.
CGCCGCTTCCGAAGACGTGACCGCCGTCTACAAGGCGTTGCTGGGGCAATATCCGGCCGCCAACATCGGCATCTACGGCTGTTCGGCGGGCGGGGTCATCACGGCGCAGGCGACGGCGTGGATTCGCCGTGAAAAACTGTCGCGCCCGGGGGCCATAGGCACCTTCTGCGGGACCGGCGCGCCCTATTCGGGCGACAGTCCTTACCTGGCGGGTCCGATCACCGGCGGCGCGGTGCTCGCGGCGCCGGCGCTCCCCGACGTCCTGCCGCTCCCCTATATGCAGGACGCGGCGCCCGGCGATGCCACCGCCTATCCGCTGGTGTCCGACGCGGAGGTGAAGGCGATGCCGCCGACGCTGCTGCTCGCGGGCGGTCGCGATTTCGCCGCGAGCGCGCTGACGCTCGCGCATCGTCGTCTTGCGGCGGCGGGCGTGGAAAGCGAGCTCCATCTGTTCGACGGGCTACCGCACGCCTTCTTCGTCTGGCCGGATATGCCTGAGTCCACCGAGGCCTACGGGCTCATCGCCTCCTTCTTCGATCGGCATCTGGGACGGCGCGCGCGCTGATGCGAACACGCACAATCATAACCCTCGCTCTGACCTATGCGCTGCTCGGCTTGATGATGAACAGCGTCGGCATCGTCATTCTCCAGTCGATCGCCCATTTCGGCGCGACCAAGCTGATGGGGTCGACGCTCGAGGCGTGCAAGGACCTGTCAGTCGTCGCCGCCTCTCTCCTTCTTGTCGCTGCGGTGCCGGCATTCGGTTATCGCTGGTCGCTGGTCGCTGTGCTCGTGCTGATGGCGACCGCCTGCCTGCTGGCGTCGTTCGCGACGAATTTCATTGCGATGCAGGCGCTATTCGTGCTCACTGGCCTGTCGTTCGGGATTACCAAGATTGCAACCTATTCAACCATCGGGCTGATAGCGCGCAATCCCGCCGACCATGCAAGCATCACCGGACTCGTCGAAGGGGTGTTCATGGGTGGCGTCCTCGCTGGCGCGTGGATTTTCGGCTGGTTCATCGACGCGGGCGATTGGCTGCGCGTCTATTGGCTGCTTGCCGCGCTGTGCGTCGTGACGTCGTGCGCCTGGCTCGGCATCCGGCTCGATGAAGCTCCTGTGCCGGTCGCGAAGCGGAGTGCCTCTGTTGCAGCGGGATGGAAAGACATGCTTGCCCTCGCGGTCTTGCCCGCCACCGTCGCCGTGCTCGCTACGCTGTTTCTTTATGTCCTGATCGAACAGGGTGTGGGAACCTGGCTTCCAACCTTCAACCGCGAAATCCTTCATCTGCCCGCGACGACCAGCGTCCAGATGTCGAGCATCTTCGTCGCAGCGCTCGCGCTCGGGCGCTTGCTTTCGGGGCTCGTACTGCGCCGCGTCGCATGGCTGCCGGTGCTTCTCGCCTGCCTCGCCGCGCTCGCGCTGCTGGTCGTCGCTGCGCTGCCATTGGCTGAAGGCGTGCGACCGCGCGCCGATACGGGATGGGCGAATGCACCATTCGCCGCCTATCTTTTCCCGCTGATCGGCCTGTTTCTCGCGCCTATCTATCCGACGGTCTGTTCGGTCGCGCTCAGTGCGCTGCCGCAACACAGGCACGCCGCAATGATCGGGCTGATTGTCATCTTCTCGGCCCTCGGCGGCACGATTGGCTCGTTCGTCGTCGGATTGCTGTTCCAGTCGCTCCCGGGTGCGGCGGCCTTCTATTTTCTGCTGGTACCCATAGCGCTCGTGGCGCTTGCGCTATCGCTTGTGCGTCGCCGGATCGCGGGGGTTACGGCATGATGGTTACAGACACACCCGCCCAATTGTTCGGTCCGCTGTTCGCTGCGGTGCAGGAGACGGGGCTTTTTCCAGATTCCAAGACATTCGCCGATGCGCGTCCGCTGCGCGCGCCCGCGGCGATCCTTGCCGACTGGCAAAGACAGCGACCGGGAACGAGCGAAGGCCTCCGGCACTTCGTGTTCGCCAACTTCGATATTCCGCAAGATTTGCCGACGCCTTCACCCGATGGTCTTGAGCTTGCAGCGCATATCTCGGCGCTTTGGCCGCTCCTGACCCGCGAGTCCGCCAATCCCGCGCCCGGATCTTCGGAACTATGGCTGCCTCACAGCTACGTCGTTCCCGGCGGCCGTTTTCGCGAGCTGTATTACTGGGACAGCTATTTCACGATGCTCGGCTTGGCACGATCGGGCCGTTACGATCTTATCGAGAATATGATCGGCGATTTCGGCAGCCTGCTCGACCGGATCGGCCATATTCCGAACGGTACGCGCAGCTATTACACGACCCGGTCGCACCCGCCCTTTTTTCACCTCATGGCTGCACTATCGCGCGATGATAGCGTCGAAGGCCGCCGTCGTCGATTGGACTGGATGCGCAAGGAACATCGCTTCTGGATGGCGGGCGCCGAGGATCTCGCGCCGGGAGGCGAAGGGCGACGTGTCGTGAGGCTGGACGACGGGGCGCTGCTCAATCGATATTGGGATGACAGCGACAGGCCACGCGACGAAAGCTGGCGCGAGGATGTTGCGCTTGCGGACGAAGCTCCTGCGCGCAATCGGGGTGAGCTTTGGCGCGACATTCGCGCCGCGGCGGAGAGTGGATGGGACTTCAGTTCGCGCTGGTTTGCCGACCCGCGCGCGCTCACGAGCATTCGCACCACCCGGCTAGTTCCAGTCGATCTCAACGCCCTGCTTTTCGGTCTTGAGCAGGCTATTTCGAAAGCCGCATCCGGTCTTGGCGAGAATGACCTGTCGTATGATTTTGCTGCGCGCGCCGAGCGTCGCGGACGGGCGGTCGCGGCGCATTTATGGAATCCACTAGGCGGTCATTATGCGGACTTCGATCTCGACAGCGGCCGCGTGTCGGATCGATTGACCGCTGCCGCCGCCTTTCCGCTCTTTGCCGGTATTGCATCCGCCGCGCAGGGACGCAGCACGGCCGTCGCGCTCGAACGATTGCTCCGCCCGGGCGGATTGATGACGACGTTAAGTGAAAACGGACAGCAATGGGATGCTCCCAATGGCTGGGCCCCGCTGCAATGGATCGCGATTATCGGTCTGCGCCGCTATGACGAAATGACGCTCGCCGACGAGATCGCAGAGCGCTGGCTCGCGATGGTCCGAGCCCATTATGAGGCGAGCGGCCAGCTTCTCGAAAAATATGACGTCGTCGCCTGCGCTGCAGGATCGGGCGGCGAATATGCGACCGAGACGGGTTTTGGATGGACCAACGGCGTGACGATCGAACTGCTTGCAACGCGCCGAGGTGGCGCATCCGATATAGAGGCGATAACGACAGGAGGCGTGAATGGATAGCAAGAGTAGAGGCGGATATTTTGCCCGGCTGATTCCGGTGCTTCTCGTGCTGGCCACTCCGGCCGCGCTATCCGCCGAGGAGCTTCAGCCCGCGGCTCTCACCACCGCGCAATCGGTCCTGGCGGCGGACGCTCGCAAGCTTGGCGCAACGGATATCGCTACCTTTGCTGCACCCGATGGCGGCTTCATCCTTGCGGGCAAGCTGGCGGGCGACCAGTTCTCGGTGGCTATTCCCGCGAAGTGGAATCGCGAGGCGCTTCTCTATGTCCACGGCTATTCCACTCCGGGAACGCCCGTCGCGGTCGCGGTCGACCCGCTCGCCAAGGGAACGGGCGCGAGCGGCGTGCTGCTCGAAGCCTATCGCGACGGATATGCTGCCGGCCACAGCGCCTATGACAAGCCCGGAATGGGGGTTCAGACCGCCACCGAAAACACGCTGCGCCTGCGGGACTTTCTCGCGAAACTCGGCGCGAAACGATTTCTGGTCGCGGGCACGTCGATGGGCGGCAACATCACCCTGTCGCTGATCGAACAATATCCGAAAGCCTTTGCCGGTGCACTGTCGTCCTGCGGGGTCACCGACGGATGGGAAAGCCTGTTCGGCCAGCTCATCGACATGCGCGCCGCCTATAATCTGCTCACCGAAGGCACGCCCTATGCGCTGCCCGGTGAGCAGGACCTGACCCGTTCGGCCTTGCCGATGGACCCGCCTGCGGGTGAGGCGGCAACCAGCGAGGCGTTTCGCTGGGGCCGGATCGGCCAGATCGCGATGCCCGTGCTGGCGCTCGCGCAGGCAGCGCAGGCCAATCCGGCGGGGCGCGAGGCGCGCATCATGAAGCAGGTGGCCTCGATCGGCGGGTTCGAGCCTGAACCGGCGTCGATCGCCTTTCCGCTGGTCACCGCGACGCTCGGCATGGATGACCTCAACCAGACGCTCGGCGGCAATATCTATGGCAATATGGGCAAGGTCTATGCGAGCCCCGAAATGACGCCGGAGGAAGCCTCGGCCTTCAACGCAAAGGTCCAGCGCATTGTCGCGGACCCGCGCGCGGTCGCCAATGCGCGCCACTGGCATCAGGCAACAGGGCGCTTTCGCGTCCCGTTGGTGACGATCCACAATCGCATCGACTCGCTCGTCCCTTATGCACAATCGGAAGCACTGGGCCGTATCGTCAAGGCCGCGGGCAATGAAAAGCGGCTCGTCCAATATACGGTGCCGGGCACGAAGGCGCCGCTGCCGGTCGGCGGAGTCGAAGGCTACACACATTGCGGCTTCAGTCCCGAGCAGTCGGCCGCGGCTTGGGAAGCGCTGCGAGGCTGGGTCGAGACCGGCACGCGTCCTGCCGTAGATGCCGTAAAATAGCTCGGGGGCGTAATATGCAGGGCTGCGTCAGCCGCCGCGATTTCCTGCAGGCGAGCGCGATCGCGGGAGCCATCCTGTCGAGCGCCGGTGCGCGCGCCGCACCGCGCATCGCAGCGGCCGACGTGGACGCGCTGCTGGCCCGCATGACCCTCGACGAAAAGCTTGGCCAGCTCGCTCAGGCGCGCGGCGAGCGGAACGACACGGGCCCCTTCGTGCCAGCTGGAAGCGAAGCCGATGTCCGTGCCGGCCGGGTCGGCTCGTTTCTGAGCGTCTATGGCGCCGAAACGACCCGGCGCCTCCAGCGGATCGCGGTCGAAGAAACCCGTCTCGGCATTCCGCTGCTCTTTGCCGACGATGTGATCCACGGATTCCGCACCATCTTTCCAGTGCCGATCGGCGAAGCGGCGAGCTTCGACCTGGCGGCGGCCGAAGCGGCGGCGCGGATCGCGGCGATCGAGGCGACCGCCAACGGCCTCCACTGGACCTATGCTCCCATGGTCGACATGGCGCGCGATCCGCGATGGGGCCGCGTCGTCGAAGGCGCGGGCGAGGATGTCGAGCTCGCTTGCCGCTTTGCCGAGGCGCGTGTGCGGGGATTCCAGGGACGGAGTCTGTCGGACCCCGATGCGATGCTGGCGACGGCCAAGCATTTCGTCGCATATGGCGATGCCGAAGGCGGGCGCGACTATGATGTCGCCGATGTATCCGACCGAAGGCTCGCCGAATATTATTATCCTCCCTTCCGGGATGCGATCGCGGCCGGCGCCGCGAGTGTCATGGTCGCGTTCAACGAGGTCAACGGCGTACCGATGCACGCCAATCGCGATCTCCTGACGGGCGTACTGCGCGGCGACTGGCATTTCGACGGCCTGATCGTCAGCGATTACACGGGCGTCCGCGAACTCGTGGCGCACGGCGTCGCAGCGAACGACGAGGCGGCCGGAATCCTCGCGCTGGAGGCGGGCATCGATGTCGACATGGTGAGCGGCATCTATGTCAATACGTTGCCGGGCGCGGCGCGGCGCGGGAAGGTCGATGTCGCACGTATCGACGCGGCGGTGCGCCGCATCCTGTCGGCCAAGGCGGTGCTGGGATTGTTCGACGACCCCTATCGCAACTGCAACCCGGCGCGGGCCAAACGCCAGACGCTTCGCCCCGCGCATCGTGCTGCCGCGCGCGATCTGGCGCGCAAGAGCATGGTGCTGTTGCAGAACGAGGGCAATATCCTGCCTCTATCGAAAGCGCTGCGGTCGGTGGCGGTCATCGGACCGCTCGCCGACGATCGTCGCTCGATGCTCGGAAGCTGGGCCCCCACGGGCGTCGCCGGCGATGCGATCACGCCGCTCGAAGGCGTGAAGGCGGCGCTCGGCCCGAGGGTGAAAATCTTCGGCGCTGCGGGCGGCGATGCGGCGCTGGACGCCGCGCGCGGCGCCGACGCCGTCGTCCTGTGCATCGGCGAGCATTGGGACGAGAGCGGCGAAGCGCGCAGCCGGGTCGCGCTCGACCTCGCGCCCGACCAACAGGCGATGGCCGACACGATCCTTGCGCTGGAAAAGCCTGTCGCGGTCGTGATCTTCGCCGGCCGACCGCTCACCATCAACACCCTCGCACACCGCGCACCCGCGATATTATGGGCCTGGTATCCGGGCGTCGAAGCGGGGCACGCGCTCGCCGACATCCTGTTCGGCGACGTCAGTCCCTCGGGTCGTCTACCGATGAGCTTCCCGCGGGCCGTGGGTCAGATCCCCATCCATTATGACCGACGCAGCACGGGGCGACCGGCTAGCGAAAGCGAACGGAACAGCGCCAAATATGTGGATGCGCCGTGGACTCCGCTTTATCCGTTCGGACATGGTCTCGGCTATTCGCCGGTGCGCTATGCGGGGTTGGAGTTGTCGAGCGAGCGGTTGGCTTCGGATGGCGTGCTGCAGGTAGGCTTTTCCGTTCATAATGCGGGCGCGCATGCGGTCGAGGAGGTCGTCCAGCTCTATCTGCGCGACGATGTCGCCAGCACGACGCGACCATTGAAGGCGCTCAAGCGTTTCGCTCGCGTCGCGCTCGCGCCCGGCGAAACAAAGCCGGTCCGTTTCACGCTCGGCGCGCGCGATTTCGCGTTGCTCGACCACGATCTCCGGCCGGTAGTCGAACCGGGAAGTTTCACGCTTTACGTCGGTGGCAGTTCGGCAACCGAACTCGAAGCACATTTTACGATCGAAGGCGAAGGGAATCGGGCAATATGAGGCTATTGTCGAAGCCATTTCCGCCGCGCGCGGGCGGATTTCTTGCGCTGGTTATGATTGTGCTTCTGACCTTTCCGGCCACGCAGCCTCTTCATGCGAAGACACTGTCCACGACGGCCCCCACGCTGGCACCCTTCGAAGCCGCGCCGCTCTCGATCGGCGTTTCCTGGTACCCCGAACAATGGCCGGAAAGCCAATGGGAAGCGGACCTCGCATTGATGCGGCGGGCGGGCGTTTCGGTCGTGCGGCTCGGCGAGTTCGCCTGGGCGCGGCTCGAACCGCGCGATGGCGAATTCGATTTCGGCTGGATCGATCGCGCGGTGGCGCTTGCCGGGCGCCATGGCATTCGCGTCGTGCTCGGCACACCGACCGCCGCGCCGCCGGTCTGGCTGACCGAGGCGCATCCCGACGTGCTTCGGGTCAACGAGGACGGTAGCGTCGAGGGGCACGGCGAACGCCGCCAGTTCTCTTTCGCCAGCGCGACCTATCGCCGTTATACGGTGCGCATAGCGGGAGAGATGGCGCGGCGTTACGGGCGCAACCCTGACGTGGTGGGTTGGCAGATCGACAATGAGATTGGCGTACCTTCGTTCGATCGCGAGGCGAAGGCACGGTGGGCGAGGTGGCTCACTGCGCGCTATGGTACGGTCGAGGAACTCAATCGGCGCTGGACGACCGATTACTGGAGCCAGCGATACCAGCGCTTCGATCAAGTGCCGCTGAAGTCGAAAGGACCGCAGAACCCGGCACTGCTGCTCGACTTCAAACGGTTCGCCAGTTTCCTCTGGGCGGAATATGTCGACGAGCAGGCGGCCGCGATCCGCACCCACGCGGACAGGCGGCAGTTCGTTACCACCAACTCGACCGCATGGAACAATAATTTCGACCAGTATCTTGTTCATCGCGGCCTCGATCTCGCCGCATGGGATGATTATGTTCCGAACGGCCGTCCTGACTGGACCGCGAATGCCCTGCATCATGACGTCGTTCGTGGGTACAGGCAGCGCAATTTCTGGATCATGGAAACCCAGCCCGGCCGCGTTGACTGGGGGGCGCTCAATCGATCGCTCGACCCCGGCCAGACGCGCGAACTGGCGTGGCAGGCGGTCGGCCGTGGCGCCGATGCGATCCTCTACTGGCAGTGGCGCAGCGCATTGAACGGGCAGGAGCAATATCATGGTACGCTTGTCGGTCCCGACGGGCAGCCGATGCCGGTCTTCGATGAAATTGCGCGGACGGCACGCGAAATGGCGGCGATGTCACGGTGGTTGAAAGATACGCAGCCCGAGAAAGCCGAGGTCGCTCTGCTCTACTCGCAGGAAAGCCGTTGGGCGATCGAGGCGGAGCGGCACAGTCGCGACTATGATCCCGTCGCAACGATCACGGACTGGTATCGCCCGTTCGCCGACGATGGCTATCGAGTGGACGTACTTCCGCCCGACGCGGATCTTGCAGGCTATCGCCTGGTCGTGGCGCCGAATCTCAATATCTTGTCGGGCGACACCGCGGAACGGCTGAAGGCTTATGTCGAGCGGGGAGGCCATCTGGTCCTCGGTCCCCGATCGGGAATGAAGGACGGCGACAACGCACTGTGGCCGATGCGCCAGCCCGGACCGCTGGGGACCTCGCTTGGCGGACGTGTCGGTTATTATTATCCGCTGGACGGCCCAGTTGCAATGTCGGCGATATTTGGCGACACCACTGCGCATATATGGGGCGAGGTGCTCGAACCCGTCGCCGACGACACTAAGGTGCTGGGGCGTTTCGGCAGCGATCAGGGTTGGCTTTCGGGGCAGCCCGCCCTCCTGCGACGAAAGGTTGGACGAGGCAGCATCGCCTACCTTGGCGCCATTCTCGATCAGCAGGGGCAGGGCCGCTTTACCCGTTGGATGATCACGGAGGCCGCCGTGCCGCGTCCCTTGATGACGCCGGTCGACGGTGTCGAGTTCATGACGCGCGCGCGCGGTGCCGAACGCTTCATCATCGCCGTCAACCACGGTGAAACGGCAAAGCGAATATCTCTGCCCGCTGGAGCTGGTTGGCTACATTCCGATGATGTGCAGGGTGATATGCTGCGGCCCCATGGTGTCGCACTGGCCCATGTTAAGCATGGCACAAGATAGGTCGTAATGGTGTCGGTGTCACGCTGTGGGGCCCATCCCCTCATTGTATGTCGCCGGCCGCTGCGTTCGCGGTTCAGATGATGGCCTAAGCGGATCTCGGAAAGCGGGCGTCGGACGGATCTGC
>JASBTC010000428.1 GCA_030148625.1 Sphingobium sp.
TGACGGCTCGGGCGGTGACGGCTATACCGGCGACGTCGCGGTGAAGGGCGACCGGATCGTCGCGGTCGCGCCGCGCGTCGAGGGCAAGGGCAAGACCGAAGTCGATGCGCGCGGGCTCGCGGTATCGCCGGGTTTCATCAACATGCTGAGCTGGGCGAACGTCTCGCTGATCATCGACGGCAAGTCGCAGAGCGACATCCGCCAGGGCGTGACCTTGGAAGTGATGGGCGAAGGCAGTTCGATGGGGCCGCTGAGCCCGGAAATGAAGGCCGCTGCCGAGCGCCGCCAGGGTGATGAGCATTTCCCCGTCAGCTGGACCACGCTGGGCGGCTATTTCGACTTTCTCGAGAAAAAGGGCGTCTCGACCAATTTCGGGAGTTTCGTCGGCGCGGAGACGGTGCGTGTCCACGAACTGGGCGAGAAGGATGTCGATCCGACGCCCGAACAACTCGACCGGATGCGCGCGCTGGTGCGTCAGGCGATGGACGAGGGGGCAATGGGTGTGGGCAGCTCGCTGATCTATGCGCCGGGCACCTATGCCGAAACGCCCGAGCTGATCGCGATCACCGCCGAGGCGGGCAAATGCGGCGGCATGTATATCAGCCATATGCGGTCCGAAGGAGACCGGCTGCTCGAATCGATCGACGAGCTGATCGAGATCTCGCGCAAGTCGAAGACGCCCGCCGAAGTCTATCACCTCAAGATGGCGGGGCGGACCAACTGGGCGAAATACGACCAGGCGATCGCCAAGATCGAGGCCGCGCGTGCCGAGGGGCTGCGCATCACCACCGATATGTACACCTATCCCGCGGGCGCCACCGGGCTCGACGCGGCGATGCCGACCTGGGCGCAGGATGGCGGCTTGGAGGCGTGGATCGGGCGGATGAAGGATCCGGCGACGCGCAAGCGCATGGCCGAGGAGATGAAGAAGCCTGCGACCACATGGGAGAATTATTTCTACGGCGTCGGCCCGGCCAATATGAAGTTCACCGGTTTCAAGAATCCGGCGCTGCGCAAATATATCGGCAAGTCGCTGGCCGAGGTCGCGGCCGAGCGCGGCAAGCCGGCCGAGGAAGTCGCCATGGACCTGGTGATCGAGGACGGCAGCCGCATCGACACCACCTATTTCATGATGACCGAGGACAATGTCCGCAAGCAGGTCGCGCTGCCGTTCATGAGTTTCGGGTCGGACGCCTCGTCGCAGGCGCCCGAAGGCGTGTTCCTGAAATCGAGCACGCATCCGCGCGCCTATGGCAATTTCGCGCGGCTGCTCGGCAAATATGTCCGCGATGAAAAGGTGATCACCCTGCCCGACGCGATCCGGCGGATGAGCGCCTTTCCCGCGTCGAACCTGGGCATCAAGGATCGCGGCTCGCTGAAGCCCGGCCTGTTCGCCGATATCGCGATCTTCGATCCGGCGACGATCACCGATCATGCCACCTTCGAGAAACCCCAGGTCTATGCCACCGGCATGCGCCATGTCTTCGTCAACGGCGTGCAGGTGCTCAAGGACGGCGAACATACCGGCGCCACGCCGGGCCGCGCGGTGCGTGGGCCGGGCTATGGCCAGTGCAAGGGTTAGGTCGACGCCCAATCCGTCTAAGGCGACCCGCATCGTCACCCTGAACTTGTTTCAGGGTCCATGTCGAAAGCCACGCAACAGTGCGGGTTGTGGCCTGGATGCTGAAACAAGTTCAGCATGACGATGGAATGTCCTTCGCGCAGCGGTGATAGCGACCGACTCTGAAGAACGAATTAGGGGGGGGCATATGCACGAACACGCCCAGGCCATCGTTCCCGCTTGCCGCGATGCGGCTTCGCGTTAAACCTGTGCCATGTCGAATACCACACGCATCCTGATCGCCCTCGTCGCCGGCCTCACGCTCGGCATCATCGCAGGGCAGACGGGGTGGGGCGAACTGGCCAAGGTGGCGGAGCCGATCGGCACGCTGTGGCTCGACGGCCTGCGCATGACGATCGTGCCTTTGGTGGTCGCGCTGATGATCACCGGCATTGCCCGGACCGCGGACAGCGCACGCGGCGGGCGGCTGGCCTTCCGGTCGGTCATCCTGTTCGCGATCGTGCTGTGGACTTCTGCGACCATCGCGGCGCTGCTCGTGCCGGCGGTGCTCCAGCTCTGGCCGATCCCCGGTGAATCCGCCAAGGCGCTGAGCGCGGCGCTGGGCACGCGCACCGAAAGCGTCGGCCAGGCGCCGAGCGTTCTCGATTTCCTGCGGACGATCGTGCCGACCAATCCGATCGCCGCCGCCGCATCGAGCGATTCAATGCTGCCGCTGATCCTGTTCGTCACCGTGTTCGCGATCGCGGTCACGCGGCTGGGCACCGAGGCGCGCGAGCGGATCGTCGGTTTCTTCTCCGCGATCGAACAGGCGATGCTGGTCATTGTCGGCTGGGTGCTGCTGATCGCGCCGATCGGCGTGATCGCGCTTGCCTTCGTCGTCGGCGTCAATGCCGGCACCTCCGCGATCGGGGCGCTGGCGCATTATGTCATCGTCGTCAGCCTGGCGGGTGTGGTGGTCTGGGCGATGGCCTATCCGCTCGCCATTTTCGGCGGCAAGGTGGGGCTGGGCGATTTTATCCGCGCGGTGGCACCGGCACAGGCGGTCGCGATCTCGACGCAAAGCTCGCTCGCGTCACTGCCCGCGATGCTCAAGAGCTGCGAGAAGCTGGGCATCCCGGCCGAGACCGCGGGTGTGCCGCTGCCGATCGCGGTCGCGATCTTCCGCGCGACCGGGCCGGCGATGAACCTGGCGGTCGCCATCTATATCGCGCACTGGTTCGGCATCCCGCTGACGCCGAGCGTGCTGGCCACCGGCCTGGTCGTCGCAGCCGTCACGACGATGGGATCGGTCAGCCTGCCCGGGCAGATCAGCTTCTTCACCTCGATCGCACCGATCGCCGCCGCGATGGGTGTGCCGCTGGAACCGCTGGCGCTGCTGGTCGCGGTGGAGATGATCCCCGATCTGGTGCGCACTGTCGGCAATGTCACGATGGATGTGGCGGCAACTACCGCGGCGGTGCGGCGCGGGGACAAGGCGGAGGGTTAGGCTGGCGCGTAAGAGTTGAGCCTGTGGGCTAAACCCGTTCGTGTCGAGTGAAGTCGAGACACGCTGCACGGTCCCCAACGTCCCTCGACTTCGCTCGGGACAAACGGTGCAGGTTGAATTGACGCGCGGAGTGACCCGAACGTCAATTGTTCGCGATGATCGCCCGCGTCACTGCCTGCATCAGGCTCATCCGTTCGGGGATCGGCCGGGTCGTCTCCCCGATCATCACGGCGACTGCATAGGTGCGGCCGTCGGGCGCGGTGAGCAGGGCGATGTCGTTATAGCCGGTGGCGCGTCCGCCAAGCTCCTGGCCGGTGCCGGTCTTGTGCGCGAAGCGCCAGCCGGGCGCGAGCCCGCCCTTGAGGCGTTTCGGCCCGGTCTTCGATTCGGTCATCACCTGGATCAGATAGTCGGTCGACCGGCTCGACAGCATCTCGCCGCGCTTCAACCGGGCCAGGCCGTTGACCAGCCCCACCGCGGTCGCGCCATCGGGTGGGCTGGCGAGATAGCGGTCGAGCGCGGCCTCGCGCGTCTGGCGGCTCAATTTGTTGCGCGCTTCCTGAAAGGCGATGCCGCGCGAATAGCTTTGCTGCCAGGTGAGGCCGGCCGTGCCCGCCTGGAGCAGCCGTTCGCCGGGGCCGAAGCGGATATCGGTCAGCCCATTGCGCGCGAGGAAGGCGCGCACCGCATCGGGGCCGCCGGCCCGGCGCAGCAGGGCGTCGTTCGCGGTGTTGTCGCTTTGCGTCATCGCGCGGTCGAGCAGGTCCGAAATACTGGTGGCGTAACCGTCCTTGCCGACGAGCGCACGGATCGGCTGGTGGAACAGCGTCAGATCCTCCGGCCGGATGGTGACCTGATCGGACAGCGAGATCCGGCCCTTGTCGACGCCGTCGAGCAAGGTGGTGGCGACCCAGAGCTTGCTGACGCTCTGCTGCGGCATCGGGCGCCGGCCATTATATTCGATCAGCCAGTCCTGATGGACGTCGCGTACGGCGATGCCGACGCTGCCCGAGAAATTGGCGCCGAGCGACCGGATCGCATTCTCCAGCGCGCGTGAAGCCTGGACGGGGCGGGCGGCGGGCGGGGCGCTGGGCCGCTGGATCGGTGCGGCGGCGGGCGGCAGCGGCGTGGGCGAACGCGGCACCGGGGCCGGTGTGCGGGGCTGGCTGCGCGGCGGCTGCGATCGGGGCGGTTGTGCGCGCGGCGATTCAGTACGGGGCGCCTGGTTGCGGGGCGGCGGAACGATCGCCGAGGCACAGGCGCCAAGCGCCAACAGCCCGATGATGCCGGTCGACTTGGTAACGAACGCCCTGATACGCGAATACAAGAGCTGAAAACTCCTTTTGCCCGCGTCCATCAACACCATCGCCGCGCGATTGGGAATCCATCATTGGGTATAGCGTACGACCGGCCGGGCCATGAACGCGGCGGGCGGTTAAGCCGCGAAGAGTTGCTCCATATCCGCGAACGCCTTGAATTCGAGCGCATTGCCCGCCGGATCGAGGAAGAACATCGTCGACTGCTCGCCGGTTTCGCCCTTGAAGCGGGTATAGGGCTCGATGACGAAAGCGATATCATGGGCCTTCACCCGCGCGGCGAGCGCGTCCCATGCCTCGGGTGTCAGCACCACGCCGAAGTGCGGCACCGGCACGTGATGCCCGTCGACGCCATTGCCTGTCGGCTTGGCGCGCGGCGCGTCGGTCAGGTGCGTGACGATCTGATGGCCGAACAGGTCGAAATCGATCCAGCGATCGCTGCTGCGGCCCTCGGGACAGCCGAGCACATTGCCGTAGAAATGGCGCGCGGCATCGAGATCGTCGACGGGAAAGGCGAGGTGGAAAGGGGTGAGCGTGCTCATTGTACGGGCTCCGTGACCGAGTTGCCGTCGCGGCGGGGATCTGCCCCGCCGACATAGCCATTGGGGGTGACGAGGAAGCCGTGCAGTCCCGATTCTTCGCCGCTGGCACCGCGCACGTCGACGCCGCGCGCGTAAAGGCCGTCGACCACGCCGGGCGCGAACTTGTCGGCTTCAGCGTTGAAGTTCGGGCCGCGTGCGACGATGTTGGGCAGGGCGATCGCGTCTTGCATCGGCAGTTTCCAGCCGAGCGCGCCCAGCGTCGCCTTGCCGACATAGGCGAGGATCGAATTGCCGCCGGGCGATCCGATCGCGCCGGCCAGATGGCCCTTTTCGTCGAGCAGGATCGCCGGCGTCATCGACGAGCGCGGCCGCTTGCCGGGGCCGACCGCATTGGGCCCTTCGGGGATGAACGAGAAATCGGTCATCTGGTTGTTGAGGAAGAAGCCATCGACCATGCGGCCCGATCCGAAGATCGATTCGACCGTGGTCGTCATCGAGACGGCATTGCCCCATTTGTCGACAATGACGAAATGCGAGGTGCCGCCGGGCTCGACCGTGGCGTCGCGCTTCGGCGTCTTGGCGCCGGGCGGGGTGCCGGCGGCGGGCGGCGGACCCGCCTTCGGACCGATCAGCGCGGCGCGGCTTGCGACATAATTGGGATCGAGCAGGCCCTTGACCGGCACGTCGGCCACATCGCCGACCCAGGCGTCGCGATCGGCGTACATGACGCGGCTGGCTTCGGCGAAAAGATACCAGGCCTGCGGATCGGCGGGGCCGCGCTCGGCGATGTCGGTGCGTTCGAGGATGGCGAGCAGTTGGAGCAGGCCGACGCCGCTCGATGGCGGCGGCGGCACGCAGACCAGGATCATGCGATAGGGGCCGCACAAGGGCTCGCGCCTGACCGCGCGATAATCGGCGATGTCCTTCAGCGTCATCTTCCCGGGCAGCGAACCGCTGGTCGTCTTCGCCACGATCGCCGCCGCCGTCTTGCCCGTATAGAGCGCGTCGGGGCCTTGCGCGGCGAGGCGGCGGAGGAAGTCGGCGAAGGCCGGGTTCTTCAGCATCTCCCCGGTCTGGTAGCGGCTGCCGTCGGGTTTGGTGAAATAGGCGACGACATCGGGCTGTGCAGCCTGGGGATAGCGGCCGCCCTGCGCGAAACGGCCGAGGCGCGGCGACACGGGGAAACCCTGATCGGCGGCACGCTCGGCATCGGCGAACAGGCTGTTCCAGGGCAGCTTGCCCTGTTCGTCATGCGCGAGCTTGAGCATGCGGACGACACCGGGCACGCCCGTCGCGATCCCGCCGGTGATCGCGGCGCCGCGATCGAGTGGCTTGCCGTCCGCGCCCAGGAACATGCGCGGCGATGCGCCCATCGGCGCGGTCTCGCGCCCGTTATAGACAGTGACGCGGCCGTCCTCCGCCGAGAAATAGGTCATGAAGGCGCCGCCGCCCAGGCCCGAGCTTTGCGGCTCGACCAATGACAGCATCGCCTGTGCCGCGATCGCGGCGTCGACCGCGGTGCCGCCGCGGCGCAGCACCGCAAGCGCGGCTTCGGTCGCCATCGGATGCGCGGTCGCGGCGAAGATCTGGCGATTGACGGTCGCCTCGGCGGCCGGCGCCGATGCGGCGGGCGGATTGGGATCGGCTGCGGCGCAACCGGTGAGCGCGAGCAGCGCGAGGAAGGGAGCGGGCCATTTCATGCCGGCACTCATGATCCGTCGGGGCGATCCTGTCGAGACTTGTCGAGCCCTGCGCACGCAATCGATGCCCGGGCAGCATTGCGCAAACCGTCCCGCGATGCGGAACTGGTGGTGCGGTTTGGAACGCATGGTGCCGTCATTGTTTCGACGCTCCCGAACTTACGGATGGGCACATTCGAATTCGAGACGTCGGGACTGGCCGCGACAAGGGATCGGCGTATTATCGGATACGCTCATCATCAGTTCAGTTTCGATGTGATACGGATTTCGACAGACTCAGTATGAGGTGAAAGCTATGCGAATTCCCATCACGGTCTCGGTCGGCGCGGCGCTGCTCGCTGCCGCCCTTCCCGCACAGGCAGCGTCGCCCGCTGCGACGGCCAAGGCCGAGGCGCGCCTTGCCAAGGCGCTCGACGGCCGCGTTGCCGGCAAGCCCGTCGATTGCATCAATCTGCGCGACATCCAGTCGAGCGAGATCATCGACCGGACGGCGATCGTCTATCGGACGAGCGGCAACAGGCTGTACGTCAACCGGCCCGATATCGGTCAATCCTCGCTCGATCGCGACGACATATTGGTGACCAAGACCTACAGCTCGCAGCTTTGCAGCCTGGATACGGTGCACCTGCTCGATCGCGGCACGCAATTCTCGTCCGGCTTTGTCGGCCTGGGCAAGTTCGTGCCCTATACGAAGGTTGCCAGCAAATAAGCTGATGCGTGTGGCGGAGGCATGATTTGGTCTGGGATCTGCGCGGCGCATTGCTGAAGAAGCAGGAAGTCGAATCCGCGCGGCTCGCCGAGTTCGAATTCCGCCTGCGCGCACGGACGATGAAGCTGCTGGCCCCGCAACTCGATTGCGGGATCGCCGCGGCGGATCTGATCTCGCAGATCGCGCTCGATGGCGACGCCGCGATTCTCGATCGCATTGCGGCGCAGTGCACCACCGTCGATCCACCCGTGCTGCAGCGTTTGTTCGATGCCAGCCGCGCGCAGGCGCGTGCGCAGCTTGTCGACGAGATCGGCGATCCCGCGCCCTATCGGCTGGCCTGACCCTCGCCGGGTTGAACAGCCGGACGCGATGCTGATAAGCCTGCCGATGCGCCGTGGGCGATCGGGGGATCGAATGCCGAGCATGTTGTCGTTCAAGGTTCTCGGCATGGTGGGCATGGCGTCGTACGGGCTCGCCTATTTCTGCACCAAGCTCCCGCATATCTCCTATCATCGCTACAAGCTGATCGCGGTGCCGATCCACCGGATTCCCGACATGCCGCGCGGCTATTCGTGTCGCGATCTCGATCAGGCCGCACTCGCCGGACACAGCATCGACATCGGACCCGAGGCGCAGGCCGAACGCTTTGCGCGCGGGCTGGAATGTATCGGTATCTTCGACCGGCATGACGAACTGATCGGCGTGACCTGGATGGGAAAGCGCGTGCATGACGAAGGCGACATGCATGTCCGCTATCTGCTGCCGAACAATGCTGCGTGGGATACGGGCATGTGGCTGCGCGAGGACAAAAGGATGGGTCGCGGCTTCTCCGCCATATGGGGCGCGATGAAGACCTGGCTGCGCAAGGAGGGGCTGGACTGCACGATGAGCAGCATCGCCGATTACAACATCCCCTCGATCCTCTCGCATCGCCGGCTCGGATCGCGCAAGCTCGGTCATATCAGCGTCATACGGATCGGCAGGCTGCAATATACGCGCGGTGCCCGCCCGTCATTGTGCCTGCTCGGCCGGGGCTCGACGCCGACCGTCTATCTATAACCAGCCGGATCAGCCGAAGCGATTGAGCGCCGGCGCCACCATCGATCGCAGCGTGAAGGCCACGAAGCGATGCCCCTTGAGCGGCTTGGGCGGCGTGACGGGCAGGGAGAGCGTGTCGGGCGATGCGCCGCTCAACAGCTTCGCCGCCTCGCGCGCCGCCGCGATGCCGTGGGTCAGGCCAAAGCCGTTGCAGCCGGTGACGGACCAGGCATCGTCACCGAAGCGCAGGATGCGTGGCAGGCCATTGGCCGATATCGTCATCTCGCCCCAGGACAGGCGTGTGAAGCGTGGTTGTTCGACGTCGGGAAAGGCGCGTTCGAGCCGGCGCAGCAGCGGCTTCGCGCTGCGCGGCAATGACGGATCCCCGCGTCCGCACAGCATGCTGCCGACCAGGCGGCCGGCGCAATCGATGCCGGGGCTGAAGACCGCCTTGTCGTCGAGGTCGACCATGGCGCCGCCTTGCGGGAACATCGCGGCGCCTCGATCGGCGAGCGGATCGGTCGCGGCGATGGCGGCCGCCATGCGATAGGTCATGCCGCGCAACGACGAGAAGGGCAGGTGCGCGGCACCCGTCGCCACCAGCATCCGCCGCGCGCGCACCGTCCCCCGGGCCGTGGCGAGGATCCAGGCGTCGCCGTCACGCGTGGCGGACAAGGCGCGGCTGTCGCCGAAAATGCGGATGCCGGCCTGCGTCGCCGCATGCGCCAGGCCCGCCGCCAGGGCGAGCGGGTTGAGCGTGCCGCCTTCGGCAAGCCGGACGCCGCCGGCATAGCGCGCGGAATTGACTTGCGTGTCCAGCGTCGCGCGATCCACCGTCTCGAACGAACCGCCATGCTCGGTCCAGGCGGCGAAGCCCGCGCGTATCCGCTCCACGCTGCGATCCGATCGCGCGACGCAGAGATAGCCGCGTCTCAGGTCGCAGGCGATGGCGTGGCGGTCGATACAGTCGGTCAGCCAGCGGCCCGACCCGGCGATCAGGCCGAGCCAGCGTTTCGCGCGCGCTTCGCCCAGCGTCGTACGGACCTTTTCCGGACTCGTTCCCGGCATGATCATCGGCGCGAAATGCCCGGCATTGACGCCCGATGCGCCGGCGCCGGGCTGATCCGCTTCCAGCACCACCACCGACAGCCCGGCCGCTTGCGCCTCCATCGCCGCGATCAGGCCCGAATAGCCCGCGCCGATGATGACGGCGTCCGCGGTCACCTCGCCGCGAAGCGCGGGATAGACGGGCCGGTCGGCGCCGACGGTCCAGACCGGCGCGGTCAAAGCGGTGTCGCCGTGCCGAAGCGCCGCGCCAGCGCCGACAGCGCATGATCGATATTGGCCTCGATCATTGCGCGCGCGACGTCGCCGGCACCGTCCAGTGGTGCTGCGGCCGCCGACCAGGTCAGCAGCGCGCCGTCCGGTCCCGCCGCAACCACCTGCGCCCGGCCGAGATAATCGGTGAAGGGCAATGGGCCATAGTCGAAGATGCGATAGGCATAGCTGCGCTCGCCGGGCTCGAAGCGCTCGATCCGCTCCGCGATGCTGATCCCGCCGGGCAGGAAGAAACGGCGGACGGCGCCGGCCCCGCTGCCGTCCACCTCGACGCGCTCGGCCAGCCCCTCGGTGATCGTGGTGTCGGCGAGATCGCCGACCACGGCCCACACCGTATCGGCGTCGGCCGCCAGCGTGACCGAGCGTTCGACATGGATGGAGCGGGCAGATCGATCGACGATATCGCTGGGCATTGGAGTCTCCGAATTCAAAGCGCTGCCATGATCTCGATTTCGATCATGCATTCGGGAAAGGCGAGGCGGCGCACCTCGACCGCGGTGGTCGCGGGCAGGTCACAGCCGGCATAGACAGCGATACGCGCGCCATTGGCGGCGAGGAAGGCATCCATGTCGGTCACGAAAATCCGTTCGGAAACGACATTGGCGGGCCCCGCATCGAATGCCGCGAGCGTGCGGCGGATCGTGTCGTAGACCTGCCCGATCTGCGCGGCCATGTCACCGGCGTGGAGCGGCGCGAAAGTGCCGTCCACGCTCAGCGATCCGGAGATGTGCAGCCGGTCGCCGATCCGGACGGCCTGGGCATAGCCGAACGCCTTTTCCCCCTCGGGCGACAGGTGGAAGCTTTGCCGGTCGATTGTCATTGCCTGTCCCCGATCAGAATCTGAAGCTGAGTTCGCCGCCGAAGATCCGGCCGGTGTCGATCTGAACGGCATCGGCATTGAGCTGCACGAAGCCGGCCGCGAAGATGTATCGCGAGAAGGCCGAGGTGGCGTAATGCCGCTTGGTCAGATTCTTGACGAAGACCGTCGCGCTCCAGTTGGTGCCGTCCAGCCCCAATGTCGCGTCGAGCGTGCCGTAGCTTTTCTGGAACAGATAGACGTCGGGGCTGGAGGGCAGCTGGAAATCCTGGAAGGATTGCCGTCCGACCGCGGCGAAATCGAGCCGCACGCGCCCTTCGATCGTATCGGTTAATGGATGGCGATATTGCGCGCCGATGTTCAGCGTGAATTTGGGCGCGTTGGGAAGCTGCTGGCCGACATAGGCTGCGGTGCCGTTGAAATCCTTGATCTTCGCGTCGATGTACCCGAACGAGGCGTTGAGATCGACGCCGCGCGCCGGGCGCGCGTTCAGCTCCAGCTCGAACCCCTTGATCTCCGACCGCCGCGCGTTGAGCGAGCCCTGGGTCAGCGTCGCGGCGTCGAGCTGGAAGATCTGCGGATTGAGATGCTCGGTGTAGAAGGCGGCGGCATTGAAGATCAGGCGCCGGTCGAGCCAGCTCGTCTTCGCGCCGATCTCGTAGTTGCGCGAGCTTTCCTGGCCAA
>JASBTC010000449.1 GCA_030148625.1 Sphingobium sp.
CAGCTTCCGCTTCATGAAGGCTTGCCATCCCCATCTCGAACGGCGCGGCGGCGGCACGATCGTCAATCTCGCCAGCTCGGCGGCGCTGCGCTGGGACATGTCGGGCTATGGCGCCTATGCCGCGGTCAAGCAGGCGACGCGCGCGCTGACCCGCGCCGCCGCCGCCGAATGGGGCCCTGCCAATATCCGCGTGCTGACGATCGCGCCGCACGCCCGTTCGCCCGGGCTGGCTGCGTGGATCGACGCCAATCCTGAGGAAGCGGAGGCGTTCTTCCGTTCGATCCCGCTGCGCCGCGTCGGCGATTGCGAAACCGATATCGGCAATGCTGTGGCGGCGCTCTGCGGCGAGGACCTGGCCTATCTGACCGGCGCGACCATCCCGCTCGACGGCGGGCAGGCCAATTTCGACTGAACCGCCCAGACAGGAGGACGCGGCGATGCACTATCCCAGGCAAGAGGTCGAAGCCGCGATCAGGGGATTGCGCGACGCTTTCGTCGAGGCGGAAAGGCGCGGCAGCTGGTCGTGGATCGCCGACGCCTTCTATCATGAGGATTGCGTCTATGAATGCCCCTATGGCGGCGCGATGTTCGTCCGCGCCGAGGGGCGCGAAGCGATCCGCACCACCCATTATGGCCGCGACATGGATGTCGGCTCGGGCTGGCAGGGATGGAGTTTCCCGATCCTGGGCTGGGCGATCGAGGGGGATCGCATCATCAGCGAATGGGTCAATCGCGGTCCCGGCATGCGCCCCGACGGCAGCCATTACGAAACGCGCGGCGTCTCTCTGATCACCTATGGCGGCGGCGGCAAATTCTCCTACCAGATGGATTTGTTCGACATCGCGCACCAGATGCATCTGTGCGACGAACTCGATGCCGCGGGCCTGCTCAGCGCCGACCTCAAGCGCGACTGGGTGAAGCCGATGAAGGCGCGGATCGTCGCCATGCTCACCCGGGACGCAAGCGCATGAGCGCGGAGGATATCGTCGCGATCCAGCAATTGCTGGCGACCTATGTCTTCGCGATCGACGCGAAAGACTATGACGCGCTCGACGCGGTGTTCACCCCCGATGCCGAGATCGACTATCGAGCGACCGGCGGGGCGGCGGGGCGCTATCCGGAGATCAAGCCCTGGCTCGGACGGGCGCTGGCCCCCTTCCCGCTCACCCAGCATCTGATCGGCCTGCCGCTCATCCGGCTCGACGGGGACCGGGCGACCGCGCGGACGATGCTGTTCAATCCGATGCAATTGGCCCGTCCCCAGGGCGAGCATCTGTTCCTGCTCGGCTGCACCTATGCGGACGAACTGGTGCGCACGCCCGATGGCTGGCGGATCGCCAGGCGTGTCGAAACCGATTTCTGGGTGAAGGATCCGCCCGCCGATTTCACGCCGGAGCCGATGGCGTGAGCGCCGATCCGTTCAGTCCGGTCCAGATCGGCCCCGTCACGCTGCGCAACCGTTTCATCCGTTCGGGCGCGAACGAGATGATGAACAAGGACATGTTCCCGACGCGCGCGCTGACCGAATTCCATCGCGCCTATGCGCGCGGCGGCGTCGGCATGACGACGCTTGCCTATGTCGCGGTGTCCAAGGACGGGCGGACCTTGCCGGGGCAAGGCACGATGCGCGCCGAAAGCGTGCCGCACTACCGTGCCGTCACCGATGCGATCCATGCCGAGGGCGCCAAGGCCTCCGCCCAGATCACGCATGGCGGCAGTTTCTGCCAGATCGACGATCTGTCGACGCCGCGCGCCATGTCGGCATCGGGCGGCATCGACAAGATGGGCGTGCTCAAGGGCCGTTTCCTCCAGCGCGCCATGACCCGCGCCGATATGGAGATGGTGCGCGACGAGTTCGCACAGGCGGCTTTGCTCGCCGAACAGGCCGGCTTCGACGCGGTCGAGGTCCATATGGGCCACGGCTATCTGCTCAACCAGTTCATCTCGCCGCTCTCCAATGTCCGCCGCGACGATTATGGCGGCACGGCCGAGAACCGCGCACGCTTCCCCGCCGAGGTGCTGGAGGCGGTCAGGCAGG
Source organism: Sphingobium sp. (assembly GCA_030148625.1). Next base: position 2,039 of record JASBTC010000449.1, read on the forward strand.
CGACGGGCGGGCGGCTGGCGGTGCTTGCCAAGATCAACCTGACCGACGGCGTGCCCAAGGGGGCGACGGTCGACGACGCGATCGTGACGGCGCGGGCGCTGGAACGCGCCGGCGCCGACATGCTCGTGCTCTCGGCCGGCCGCAACATCGAAAGCACCTGGGCGATGTTCGGCAGCGCGCTGCCCTATGACGATCTGGCGGCGATGCAGACGGGCCTGCTCGCCCGGCTCCAGTTCGCGATCCTCAAGATGAGCGTGCCGCGCCTGCCGCCCTTCCGCGAAAACTATCTGATCGAGCATGGCCTGAAGCTCAAGACCGCACTGGCCGGCAGCCCGATGAAGCTCGCGCATCTGGGCGGCGTCCAGTCGCTCGCCGCCGCGAACCAGGCGATGGCGGAAGGATTCGACGCGATCGTGATGGCGCGCGCGCTGATCCACGATCCCGGCCTTGTCGCCAAATGGCGCCTGGGCACGGATCTCCGATCGGGCTGCACCGCGTGCAATCGCTGCGTCGCCGCGATGTACGGCCCGTCGGGCACGCACTGCCCGGAGGTCGGCAATGCGCTCGATCCGGCGCTCAAGGACATACTCGCAGGAAAGGAACTGGCGGATGCTGCTTAAGGACAAGGTGGTGGTGATCAGCGGAGTCGGCCCCGGCATGGGCCAGGCGCTGGCGCGCATCGCCGCCCGCGAAGGCGCCCGGGTCGCGCTCGGCGCGCGCAATCGCGATTTCATCGAAGCGGTGGCGAACGAGATCCGCGCCGACGGCGGCGAAGTGGTGGCGCTGGCCACCGACATCGCCGATGCCGCCCAGTGCAACGCGTTGGCCAAGGCGACCACCGATGCGTTCGGGCGGATCGATGGCCTGGTCAACACCGCCTATATCCACGGCGCCTGGGTGACGGTGGATCAGGCCGATCCCGAGGATTGGGCCCGCGTGTTCGACGTCAATTGCCTGGGCGCGCTGCGCATGGCGCAGGCGGTGCTGCCCGCGATGAAGGCGCAGCAGGACGGTGCGATCGTCAACGTCGCCACCATGTCCCAGGTCAATCCCTTTCCGGGAGAAGGCGGCTATGCGACGGGCAAGGGTGCGCTGACGACGATGACCAAACACATGGCCAAGGATCTCGGCCGCTTCAACATCCGCGTCAACGCGACGCGCATGGGCTGGATCGGCGGCAAGCCGGTTTACGATTATATCGACGGACAAGTCGCGAACGGCGCCGACCGCGAGGCGCTGGTCGGCGAAATCACCGCGCGCATCCCGCTCGGCATCATTCCGCCGGAAGAGGATTGCGCGAGGAGCGTGCTCTTCTTCCTGTCCGATCACGCCAGGGTCGTCACGGGCGCCACGCTCGACGTCAATGGCGGCCAATATATGGCACCCTGACCATGGTAGACGAGATGTTCACGCGCGAGATGTGGCAGGATTTCTGCCGACGGCTGGAAGCCGCGGGAGAGGTGGTGCTGGCGCCCGAGGCGGCGGCATCGCCGCTCGATCGCGCCGAGGGCTTCCGCTATCTGACGCGGCTGCTGCGCATCGGGCTCGACATGCATCTGGAGCATGCCGATCCCGATTTCCCCAGCTTCTACGCGGCATCCCACCAGACCGCGAAGATCGGCGCCGACAATCCCGACAATATCTATATGAACGCCACGGTTTCGGGTGCGCGGCGCTACCGCATCACCGGCAGGCGCGGCAGCGTGCCGATCCTGAGCTTCGGGACCAAGGCCAATCGCTATGCGATCGACGGCACGATGGCGTCGACGGGCGAGCTCGATTCCGCCGACATGCAGGTCGCGCCCGACGGATCGTTCGAGATCGTCGTGAGCCGCGAACGGGCGGAGGGCAATTGGCTGCCGCTCGCCGAGGACAGCACGATGGTGATCGTGCGCCAGACCTTTCTCGATCGTGCCGTGGAGACGCCGGCGACCGTCGAGATCGCCGCGATCGACGGCCCCGCCACCCCCGTTCCGCTCACCGCCGGCCGGCTCGGTTCGGCGCTCGGGCGCGTCACCGCCTTTGTCGAGGGCACTGCCAGGACCTTTGTCGACTGGACCGAAAGCTTCCGTGCCGAACAGTTCAACCGGCTCGCGACGATCGACCAGACGCGCTTCTTTCGCGCGGGCGGCGATCCGACGATCTTCTATCTCCATGGCTGGTGGCAGCTCGCCCCCGGCGAGGCGCTGCGCATCGACACGCCCGTTCCCGAATGCAGCTTCTGGAATTTCCAGCTCGACAATTACTGGATGGAATCGCTCGATTATCGATACCATCGCATCCATGTGAACGGCCATGGCGCGCGCCTCAACGACGACGGCACGTTGACGCTGGTCGTCGCCGATCGCGATCCGGGCTTCGGCAACTGGATCGACACCGCCGGCCACGATCGCGGCACGATGCTGCTGCGCTGGACCGGCGCCACCGACCATCCCGTCCCACAAAGCAGGATCATCCGCCTCGATGACTGATCTCGAATCGCGCATCGCCCGGCTCGAGGCCGAGAGCGATATCCGCCGCCTCAAGGCACGCTATCTCAATGCCTGCGACGCCAAGGACGTGGCGGCGATCCGCGCCTGCTTCACGCCCGACGCGGTGATCGACTTCCCGCCGGTCGGCACATTCGATCTCGACGGCCTGATCGGCATATTCACGCAGATGGCGGCGACGACGCCGATCGTCGACGTGCATCAGGCACATAATGGCGAGATCGAAATCGACGGCGACGCGGCGAGCGCGCGCTGGAATCTGGGCTATGCCAGCTATGATCCGCGTGAGCGCAGCTTCCGGCTGCTCGCCAATTTCTATCACGACCGCTATCGCCGCACCGCCGATGGCTGGCGCATCTGCTACACCCGCTCCGAACCGCGCGCGATCGTCGACGGCACACTGGCAGAGGATGGGCTGAAAGCCGGCTGGGTTGGCCCCTGAGCTCCGGTGCGCGTCAGTCGACCAGCGCGCACCACCGATAGTCGTGCTTGATGAAATTCTGGCCCAGGCTGTAATTGACCCGCCGGATTCCCGGGATCTTGTCGACCGTCTGGTGCAGGAAATCGGTGAGCTCGTTGCCGTTCTCGACCAATGTCATCGCGAGCACGTCGGCGCGGCCGAGCGTCGTCGCGACAAAGGCAATCTCGGGCAGCGCGGCCAGGCTCGTCGCGACATTCTCGATATCGGCGGCGGTGTCGGCCTCGATCCAGAGATAGGCGAGGATCGGATTGCGCAGCCGGTTGGCATTGGTCACCGCGGCGACGCGGATCACCTTGGCGTCCAGCAGGCGCTTCAGCCGCGACCGGATCGTGCCTTCGGTCAGCCCGAATTCCCGGCCGATCTCGCGGTTGGAAACGCGGGCGTCATGGCCCAGCCGGTCGATGATCCGGTGATCGAGCTCGTCGAGGCCGATACGCGTGCTCATAGGGGTGCCCATTCCGGATTATATTTGAAGACCTTGAGCGCCAGGCTCGGGAACAGGCGTTCGACCCCCTCGATCTTCGCGATCACGTTGGTCAGCAGATTCTGCATCTCGTCCAGGCTCTGCGCGACCACCTGGATCTCCAGATCGTGCGTACCGATCGCCACATTGACCGTGATCACGCGTTCGAGCTTGGCGATGTCGGCGCCGACGGCGGCGGCCGAGCGCCCTTTCACCTGCACGCCGACCGGCGAGAGATATTCGAAGCCCAGCGCCGCCAGGTCGCGGATTGCGACGACACGCACCATATTGGCTTCTTCCAGCCGGCGCAGCCGCGTGCGGACCGTCGCCTCATTGACGTCCATGTCGCGCGCGAGATCGCGGTTGGCGATACGGCCATTCTTGCGCAAGGCGGCGATGATCTGGTCGTCGACCTCATCGACGCGGTATGTGCCGTCCTCACGGCCGCTCCCCTGCGCCTTGCCGCGCGTCCGGCGCTCGCTCTTGCCTTCGGTTCGCAACGCGGTTCTCTCCTCAATTGCGGCAATGCGCGGCCATCCTGCCGGCGACTTACGCGAAACGACGATGCACAGACCTTATTGCCGCAATCCTGTCAATATTTTAGGCCGAAGCAAGCCATTATCACATTTTGCGTACAAATTTTCACTTCTCAGAACGCATTTCGTATGTAAAATCTCAAGCTGAACCGGAATGATGCCGGAAGCCGGGATTGGAGCCGCCGTGGAAGCCTTGCATGAAGTCGATGTGCTGGTCGTGGGATCGGGCGCGGGCGCGCTGACCGCGGCGTTCACCGCCGCCAATGCGGGCGCGGAGGTTCTCGTGGTCGAGAAATCGGCGCGATATGGCGGCACCTCGGCGACATCGGGCGGCGGCATCTGGATTCCCGCCAGCGACGATGCCCGCGCCAAGGGACATGCCGACGACCCCGAAGAGGCGCTCGGCTATATCAAGGCCTTGATCGGCGACGACGTGCCCGAGACCAAGCTCCGCGCCTTTGTCGACAATGCCCCGCGGATGCTGCGCGACATGGAGGCGCATTCGGAGCTGCGCTACACTGCCTATGCCTATGCCGATTATCACATGGACGTGGCGGGCGCGCGTGACGGCTGGCGGACGCACGACCCGATCCCGCTGATGGCCGACCGGCTGGGCGAGGATTTCTGGCGGATGGAGCCGCCGCACACGCTGACACTCACCTTCGGCCGCTTCACCTGGACGATGGAGGAAGCCAAGCTGCTGCTGACGATGAGCCCGGGCGCCAAGCCCCTCCTCTTCAAGCTGATGATGAAATATCTGTTCGACCTGCCCTGGCGCTTCAAGACCAAGCGCTCGCGCCGTCTGACCGGGGGCAACGCGCTGATCGGCCGGCTCAAACTGTCGATCGATGCCAAGGGCGTTCCGATCTGGCTGGATGCGCCGATGGTCTCGCTCGTCGACGGCCCCGATGGCGTGACCGGCGCGATCGTCGAACGCGACGGCGAGGCGATCGAGATCCGCGCGCGCAAGGGCGTGATCCTCGCCAGCGGCGGCTTCGATCATGATCCGGCATTGCGCGCACGCCATTCGCCCCAGCCCGCCTCGGCCGACTGGAGCGCAGGTGTGCCCAGCAACACCGGCGACGGGCTGAAGGCCGGCATCAGCGTCGGCGCCGCGACCGGACTGATGGATTCCGCCTGGTGGGGGCCGGGCTTCATGCTCGATGGCGAGGATCGTGCACGTATCATGTTCGTCGAGCGTGCATTGCCCTCCTCGATCATCGTCAACCAGGCGGGCCGGCGCTACATGAACGAGGCCGCGTCCTATCATGTCGCGGGCGGCGAGATGCATCGCGCCAACCGGCCCGATGCGCCGACCGTGCCGTCCTGGTTCGTCTTCGACGCGCGCTATCGCGGGAAATATATGCTGGGACCGATGATGCCCGGAAAATCCTCGGCCGACGCGCGCATCCCGGCGCCGATGCGCAAGATCCTGAAAAAGGCGGACTCGCTCGACGGGCTGGCGGCGCAGATGGGCGTCGATCCGGCGGTGTTCCGCGAGACAGTCGCGCGCTTCAACGGTTTCGCGGCGCGCGGCGAGGACCCCGATTATGCGCGCGGCCAGTCGGCCTATGACCGCCATTATGGCGACGCCTCGGTCTCGCCCAATCCCACGCTCGCGCCGATCGAGCACGGGCCCTTCTACGCGATCGCGATCTATCCGTGCGATCTCGGCACCAATGGCGGGCTCGCGACCGACGAACGGGCGCGCGTGCTCGATGAGGGCGGCAAGCCGATCCAGGGTCTCTACGCGGTGGGCAACGTTTCCGCCGCCGCCATGGGCCGGACCTATCCGGGCGCCGGCGCGACATTGGGCCCGGCGATGACCTTTGGCTGGATCGCCGCGCGCGACATGCTGGGCGTCAACCGGTGACAGGCGGCTTCAAGGTCATCTCGCTCTTGAAGGCGCGCGCCGATATCGATCGCGCGCGCTTTCGCGACTATTACGAAACCAATCATGCGCCGCTGATCCTGGAGCTGATGCCCAATATCCTCGCCTATCGGCGCAATTACGTCGGGGCGGACGGCGGCATCGCCTTCGATCGGACGCCGCCCTTCGACTATGATGCGGTCACCGAGATATGGTTTCGCGATCGCGGGGCTTATGAGGACGCGCTGGCCGTGCTCATGCAGCCGGCAAATGCCGCGCGGCTCGCGGCGGATGAGGAGGAATTTCTCGACCGCTCGCAGACACGGCTGCTGGTCGTCGAGGAAACTGAAAGCGCGATCCAGAGCCTGTAGATTTAGCTGGATTGCTTACCCCTGTGTCATTCCCGCTTTCGCAGGAATGACAGAAGGTATTTGTTGGCTACCGCGCCAGATAACCGCCATCGACGGCGAGCGGATGGCCGGTGATGAAGCTGGCCTTGTCCGAACAGAGGAAGACGACGGCATCGGCGACTTCCTGCGCTTCGCCCAGCCGGTTCATCGGATGCATTTCGGCGATGAAGCGCGCCGCGGCTTCCTCCTTCACCACCGCCTCGACCATCGGCGTGCGGATCGCGCCGGGGCAGACCGCGTTGATGCGGATGCCTTGCGCGGCATAGCGCATCGCGGCCGACCGGGTGAGGCCGATCACCGCATGTTTGGACGCGCAATAGCCGGCGCCCCCCGCCCCGGCCATGCCCGCGATCGAAGCGGTGTTGACGATCGCGCCGCGCCCGGCACGTTCCATGTGGCGAAGCTCGGCCGCCATGCACAGGGTCAGCCCGCGCTGGTTGACCGCGATCGTGCGGTCATAGAGGTCGAGGTCTCCCCAAGGCGTTTCCATGCCCTCCAGCGACACGCCGGCATTGTTGAATGCGCAGTCGAGCCCGCCCCAGCGCAAGACGATATCGTCGACAAAGGCATCGACCGCCGCCCGATCGGTCACGTCGAGCGCGCCATGATGCGCCTCGGCGCCTGCCGCGCGTACCATCGCGGCGGTCTCGGCGGCACTGTCGGCATTGAGGTCGGCGACAGCGACACGCGCGCCTTCCGCGGCAAAGGCGAGCGCGGCGGCGCGGCCGATGCCGCTGCCGCCACCGGTCACGAACACGCTTTTTCCGTGCAGCGAAGACGCCATGACCGCCTCAGACGATCTCGAACAGTCCGGCAGCCCCCATGCCGCCGGCGACGCACATCGACACCACGACATAGCGGACGCCGCGGCGCCTGCCCTCGATCAGCGCATGGCCGACCAGCCGCGAACCCGTCATGCCGAAAGGATGGCCGAGCGCGATCGCACCGCCGTCGACATTGATCCTTTCGGGATCGATGCCCAGCGTATCGCGGCAATAGAGCGCCTGGCTGGCAAAGGCCTCGTTGATTTCCCACAGGCCGATGTCGTCGACCTTCAGCCCCGCGCGGTCGAGCAGCTTGGGAACGGCGAAGACCGGGCCGATGCCCATTTCCTCCGCCTTGCATCCCGCAACCTGGAAGCCGCGATAGATGCCCAGGATCGGCAGCCCTTCCCTTTCAGCGGTCGCGCGGTCCATCACCAGCTGCGCCGAGGCGCCGTCCGAAAGCTGGCTGGCATTGCCCGCAGTGATATGGCGACCTTCCTTGACGACGAGCCCGTCCTTGAAGACCGGCTTGAGCCCCGCGAGCTTCTCGGCGGTGGTGTCGCCGCGTACGCCCTCGTCGCGATCCAGCGTCACCTCTTCCTTGCCGGTCTCGTTGCCTTCCTTGTCGAACAGCGCCTTGGTGACGGTGATCGGCACGATCTCGTCGTCGAACCGGCCCGCCGCCTGAGCCGCGCTGGCGCGCTGCTGGCTGGTCGCGGAGAATGCGTCCTGCGCCTCACGCGAGACGCCGTAGCGATCGGCCACGATCTCGGCGGTCTCGATCATCGCCATATAGGCGTGGGGATCGGCCGCCTTCACGAATTCGGAGCGGTTGCGATAGCTGGGCGCATGCTTGTTGATGGTGAGCGAGATGCTCTCCACGCCGCCGGCCACCGCGACGTCGATCTCGTCGCACATGATGCCGCGCGCGGCGAGCGCGATGGCGTTGAGCCCGGACGAACATTTGCGGTCGAGCGTGAAGCCCCCGGTCGCATCGGGCAGCACCGAGCCCTGAACCGTCAGGCGGCCGACATTATAGCCCTGCGTACCCCAATGATTGCCGACGCCCATATAGACATCGTCGACCCGGGCGGGATCGATCCCGGCGCGCGCGATCGCGGCATTCACGACATGCGCGGTCAGCACGGGCACTTCGGTATCGTTGAAGGCCCCGCGATAGGCCTTGCCGATGCCGGTGCGGGCAGTGGCGACGATGGCGGCTTCGCGCAAACTCGTCATGCCTCGAAGCCCTGCATATTCGCCTGGCTCCAGAAAGCGCGCATTTCGACCACTTTGCCCTCCTCGTCGAACTTGAACGTGTCGATCACGTCGATCGACTTGCGGCCGCCATAATCGAGCTCGACCGAGAAAGCGAAGGCCGCATAGTCGCCACCGGTGCGAACGGGGCCGTGCAGCTTCAGCTTCGGCCCCATCGTCATCGAGCGCGTGTAGAATTCCCGGATGGCGTCATGCCCCGCATGAGCGGGCGTGCCGATCGGATCCTCCACCGTCGCATCGGCGGCATAGAGCGCCACGACCATTTCGGGATCGCCCTTTTCGAACGCTTCGACATAGCGCTCGACCGCCTCGACCATCACCGCGTGACTGGGCATCCATTCCTCCTCAACCGCAAAAATTCCGGGAACCGGCGAACCGATCGGATCCCCATTGTCCCAACGGCGACATGGGACGCCACCACCATTTCGGGGCTACCCGTCTTTCGAACGTCCCGGTCGTCATCGACCGGCCATTCTCAGCCGCCGAAATTCCAGTGATGGCCCCACTCATCCTCCTTCAGGCTGATCGTCGGCGTGAAGGTTTTCCAGTCGGGACGGATGCCGCCGCAGCCATATTCGACGTCGAAGCCCGATGGCGTGCGCATGTAGAAGCTCGTCATCTTGTCGTTCATATGCTTGCCGAGACTCGACGAGATATGGACGCCGGCGGCGATCGCACGGTCGAGCGAGCGGCCGACATCGTCGAGCCCGGGAACTTCGACCATCATGTGGATCAACCCCGAAGGCGCTGGATATTCGCCGAGCGCCACGCTGTGATGGCGCGGATTGTCGCAATGCAGGAAATGGAAACCGATCCCCGGATCGTCGGGCCCGCCCTGCATGAAGGCGCGCATCTCGTCGCTGTCGCCGAAACCGAGCAGGTCGACATAGAAAGCGCGCGTCTCGGCGAGCTTCATCGCGGGAAAGACCACATGGCCCAGCCCCATCTCGCCGGTCACGAAACCCGGCACGCCGGCGGGCGAGACGAAGGGCCTGCCATCGACGATGTTGCCCCAGCCCAGTTCGAGCCGATTGCCCGACGGATCGCTGCAGCGGACAAAGGCGCGCAGATGGCGCTCGGCCGCCTCCTCCGCACTCGCCGCTTCGAACGTGACGCCGGCGGCGCGAAGCCGGGCAAGCCCGGCCTCGAACGCATGCGCATCGGCATAGACCAGACCCGCCGCGTGAAAGCTGTCCGTATCGCCCTTGCGGATCTGAATGCGGAAGGGCCGGTCGTCCATGCGCAGGCGGATGCCGTCTTGATGATCAATGGCCTGCATGCCCAGCACGGTTTCGCCGTAAACGCGCCAGGCTTCGACGTCCGCCGTGTCGACGACCACATAGGCAAGCGATCGTATCGCCATTCGCTTCATCCCCAGATTGCGCGTCTCCTGACGCCTCTCGCTGCGCAAGCTAATAGCATATTTGGCATAATACAAGCATTATACGTATCTATGACGTATAAATCATACGCATACCGCAGAAAATTTCAACGAACGATCGCGGGATGCGGGATGCGCGGCTCGCCGAGCATTTCGCGATAGGAGGGCGGACGACGGCCGCCCGCCTCGGTAATGCCATAGCGTTCGGCGAGCTCCGCTCCGATCCGGGTGCTGCCCGACAGCGTCATGCGCTCGGGGTCCTTGTGGACCGCCGCGATCAGCCGCCCCGTGAATTCGGGCGTCTCGGCATTGGCCATGAAACTCTCATACTGATCGGGCCGCTCACCGAGCGCACGCGCGGTACGCTCGGTGGCAAGCGGCCCCATCCAGATCGCGATCGTCGCGACGTCATGATCCTTGAGATCGACACCCATATCGGCGGCGAACTTGTCGACCCCGGCCTTTTGCGCGCCATAGGCCGGGCCGTGCATATAGCAGACCGATCCGAAGGACGAGGTGAAGGCGATCAGCCCACCGCCCGTCTCGATCATCAGCGGCGCCGCATGGAAGCTCGCGACATAGCTCGAACGCAGCCCGATATCGAGGATATCGACCAGCGCGACGGGCCGCTCCCAGAAGCCGCCGGGCATGATCAGCGCGTCGTGGATCGCAGTGGCGTTGTTGACGAGGATGTCGAGCCGGCCTTCGTCGCGACGCACGCGCTCGAACAAGGCGGCGACCTGCGCGTCGTCGCCATGATCGACGGCAGCGGCAACACCGCGCCCACCAGCAGCGGTCACCGCTGCGGCAGTGGCGGCAACGGTTCCGGGAAGCGGCGCGCTCCCCTCCTCAACCGTCCGCCCCGTCACATAGACGGCATAGCCCTGTTCACCGAGCGCGCGCGCGATCCCCGCACCCGCGCCGCGGCTCGCGCCCGTCACCACTGCCACCTTCTGCTCGCCCATCTGCAACATCCTCGCTTGCCCGATTGCGGGCCCGTTGACATCCGTGATCGGATATTCGATTCGATATTGCGTCATAGAACGCGCTTTGCGTAGTTTGGAAGCATATTTCATACGCAACACAACAATCACTGCTAAACGGCAGGAATCGCACGATACCGTCGCACGCAGCCTGGAGGCGGTACGACGCTCCCCCGAAGTGGATTGACAGCTTGCGTAGCAAATAATAGATTTCTGTACGAATATAGCAGTTGATCATTCTTATTTGCTGCAAACGGCGTACAAGAATCGCAAGGAGAGACCATGGCCACCGCCCTCGACCAGACCGGGCAGATCGCGATTCCCAGCGCCGAGGCACTGATCGAACGCGCGCGGGCAATGATCCCCGCACTCAAGGCGCGCGCCGCACAGGCCACCGCCGATCGCCGCATCCCCGACGAGACGATCGCGGAGATGCAGGCGGCGGGATTTTTCCGCATTCTCCAGCCGAGGCGCTGGGGCGGCTATGAAATGCACCCCAATGTGTTTTTCGAAGTCCAGAAGCTGCTTGCCGAAGGCTGCATGTCGACCGGCTGGGTCTATGGCGTGGTCGGCGGGCACCCCTATGAACTCGCGCTGTTCCACGATCGCGCGCAGCAAGAGGTTTGGGGCGACGACGACGCGATGCTCGTTTCCTCCTCCTATCAGCCCGTCGGCAGGGTCGAACATGTCGAGGGCGGCTTCCGCCTTTCCGGCCGCTGGGGCTTTTCGAGCGGATCGGAACATTGCGGCTGGGTGCTGCTCGGCGCCGTCGTGCCGCCCGCAAAGGAAAGCGACGCACCCGACATGCGCACTTTCCTGGTGCCGCGTAGCGACTACAGGATCGAGGATGCATGGCATGTCTTCGGACTGCAGGGAACGGGCAGCCAGGACATCGTCGTCGATGGCGCCTTCGTGCCCGACCACCGCACGCACCGGGCGGTCGACGGCTTCCTCTGCCAGAATCCCGGCCAGGCCGAGAATGACGCGCCGCTCTACCGCCTGCCCTGGGCGCAGATCTTCGTAAGGCTCGTTTCGACGGCGGCGCTGGGCGGCGCCCGCGCCGCGACCAAAGGCGCGCTGGAGATCATGCAGACACGCGTCTCGACCAATACCGGCAAGGCATCGAAGGCCGATCCGCTGCTCCAGAACGCGATCGCGAAAGCCTGGGCCGAGATCGACGAGATGGAAACCGTGCTGGTGCGCAATTTCGACGCGATGATCGCCCATGCCGAAGCGAGCGAGGATGTGCCGATGGACAAGCGCACGCTTTACCGTTTCCAGTCGGCATCGGTCGTCCGGCGCTGCGCCGCGCTCGTCGATACGCTGATGCCGTTGCTGGGTGGGCGCGCAATCTACACGTCGAGCCCGGTCGTCCAGCCCTGGCTCGACCTCCACGCCGCGCGCGCGCACATCGCCAACGACCCCAATAATTTCGGACCCGACCTCACCAACGGGCTGCTGGGCGAAGCGCCGGGCTTCATGTTCCTTTGAGCAAGGCCGAAACGATGGGAGAGACGAGAATGGGCGAGATCAGCCAGGCGCGCTACGCCGTTTCGGGCGGATATGAGATTGCGATCGCGGAGGCAGGATCCGGCCCGGCGATCATATTCATCCATGGCAGCGGCCCCGGCGCGTCCGGCCAATCGAACTTCAAGCAGAATATCGCGCCGTTCGTGGCGGCGGGCTATCGCGTGCTGCTGCCCGACATGATCGGCTATGGCGCCTCGTCCAAGCCCGAGGGGATCGACTATACGCTCGCGCTGTTCACCGACACCCTGTTCGAAGCGCTGACCCAGGCGGGCGTGACAGAAGCCGTTCTGGTCGGCAATTCGCTCGGCGGCGGCGTGGCGGTGCAGATGGCGCTCGACCATCCCGGTTTCGCGACCCGACTGGTGCTGATGGCGCCGGGCTGTATCGAGGAGCTGCCGGTCTATTTCGCGATGCCCGGCATCGCCAGGATGGTCGGCGACTTCACCAGCCCGGACTTCACGCTCGAGGATCAGCGCAAGCTCGTCTCGAACCTGGTCTATGACGCCTCGGCCATCACCGATGCGCTCGTCGCCGAACGCTATGCCGTCGCGCGGACCCAGCCCAAGGACGTGCTTGCACGAATGCGCACGCCCAATCTCGCACCGCGGCTCGGCGAACTGCCCATGCCGATCCTCGGCTTCTGGGGATTGAACGACGAATTCTGCCCGGCCTCGGGTGCGCAGCATTTTCTGGATGCCTGCCCGAATGCGCGCTTCATGACTTTCAACAAGGTCGGCCACTGGGTCCAGGTCGAGCGGACGGAGGAATTCAACCGCTACACGCTGGCGTTTCTGCATGGCTGACATTGCCGGATTGCCCGATGCGCGGCCCGGCGACCCGCATTGGCATTCGGACGTCGAGGCCGCGCACATCGTCGATGGGCCGGACGCCATCGCCTGGGACGATGCCGCCGACCTGGTGGTGATCGGCTATGGCGGCGCCGGCGTCTCGGCGGCGCTCGAGGCGGCAGAGGCCGGGCTGGAGGTGATCGCCGCCGATCGCTTCGAGGGTGGCGGCGCCACTGCGATGAATGGCGGCGTCTTCTATGCTGGTGGCGGCACGCCCGCGCAGCACGAAGCCGGCGTCAGCGACGAGGCCGGGGAGATGTTCAAATATCTCCGCATCGAGGCGGCGGGCGTGGTTTCCGACGCGACGCTCAGGCGCTTCTGCGACACCAGCGTCGAGACGGTCGACTGGATGACACGCCATGGCGTGCGCTTTCGCGGCATCCTCTATCCCAAGAAAACCAGCTATCCGCATTCGAGCTTCTATCTCTATCATCCCGACAATTCGCTGCAGCCCGCCTATGCCCGCGTCGCCCGCCCCGCACCGCGCGGCCATCGCGCCTTCGTGCCGGGCACGAGCAG
>JASBTC010000009.1 GCA_030148625.1 Sphingobium sp.
TGGTACCGGCTTTCTCAAACCGACCCTGACGTGATCAGACCGCGCTCATCCGCATCAGAACTTCACCTTCGCACCAGCGGTGAAATAGCGACCCATCTGGTCGTAATGGACCTGCCCCGTGGTGGTGAGCGGCGGATCGCGATCGAAGACGTTGCTGATGCTGCCGAACAGCGTGAAACCGTCCACCTTCACCTGCGCGCCGATGTCGAGATAGGTCCGCGCCGAGATCGCGTTGTTCGCGATATCGAGCTGATGATTCCAAACGCCGCCACCGACATAGCGCAGGCGGGCATCGGCGCTGAACGCCTCGTCATTATAGGCGACGCTGAACGATCCGCGCCATTTCGGCGTGCCAAAGGGCACCGCCTCACCGACATCGCCGACATATTCAATCTTCGTGATGCCGTCATAGGTGGTCAGGCTGGGCACATAGGTCGCCAGCGCGCGGAAGCGCAGCGAGCCCGGCATCGACGACGAGATAGTCTCCATCGGCAGCGAATAGGATGCCTCGAAATCAACGCCGTGCGTCTTGTATTCGGCCAGGTTCACGAAGGTCGCATAGACCTCGGTCACGCGATTGTCGGGCCCACCGCGCACGATCTGGCTGCACAGGGCTGTGTTACCGTTGAAGCAGCGGCTGACGATGTCCTGCCCGCCGAGCGTCGCGATAGCCCCCTTGATGCTGATATCGAAATAATCGACCGAGAGATTAAGCCCCGGAATGAAGGACGGCGAATAGGTCGCACCGATCGTCGTCGTCTGGCCGATCTCCGGGTCGAGCACCGAATTGCCGCCGCCATAGGTGATGATCTCGTACGAAGACTTTGTGTCCGGATCGGCGATGGTCGAGCGGGTGGTTGAGCGCAGCGTGAAGAGTTCGGACAGGCTGCCCGAACGGATGTCGCGCGAGCGCGAGACGCGGATCAGCAGATCGTCGAAGATCCGATCGGTGACGCCCAGCTTCCAAGACCAGACGCTGCCGGTATTGCTGTAATGGCTGTAGCGGGCGGCGGCGCTGAATTCGAGCTTGCTGAAATCCTGATCGAGCAACGGGATCGCGATTTCGCCGAATCCTTCCTTGACGTTGAAAGCGCCTTCGAGGTTCGAGAAGTTGAAGGTGGTGAAAGCGCGCGCCGCCGAGAGCGGATCGAGCCCGCTCGACGTGATCGATTCCCAGCGCGCCTCGGCACCCACCGCGATCGAGACCGGCCCCGCCCAGAGCGAGAAGGGATCGCCGCGCAGGCTGACGCCCGCCGTGTCGAGCTTGGTGGTGTTCTTGACATGCGCCGCGTTCGAAAAGGCATAGGCGACCGCCGCCGGATCGGCATTGCCTTCGCCGAAGATATTGAGCGGGCGGCAGGCCGTATTCGGATCGGTCAGCGCGATACGACAGATCGGCGCGCCGCCGACCGGGTTGGCCACCACATCGATCGCGCGCGCGAAATTGGGGGCGACCTTCTGGTTGAGATAGCCGCGATCGTCGCCCAGTTCGCCATGGCCGTAATAGGCGCTGTAGCGCCATTTGCCGTCACCGAACGACCCGTCGATGCCGATCGCCGCATCGATCGTGTCGCGCACATAGCCAAAGGTGCGATAGCCGTAATCCTCGAACACGCGCCCCATCACGAAGCTCGTCTGGCCCGCGGCGATCAACTGGTTGCGGACCGCCTGCGGCAGAAAGGGATTGTCGCGCGAGACCGTAATGTTGTTGCGGTTGCTCTCGGCGTAGAAGGGATATTGCGCCGACATGCGCGAATAGCTGCCGTCGATCCAGAGCTTCGCATCGCCCACTTCGAAGCTGGCGCGCGCATAGACGTTGATCCGCTCATGCGGCGCGGCGAGCGCGGTTTCGTCGCGCAGGCTGGTGCCCTCGCCGCCGATCATCACCGAATCGCTGGGCTTTCCCTTGGTACCGAAGCGAAACGGGCGCAGCGTCCCGTCATTGTTGAAGGTCTGGCCGGCAAGGACACCCGACATGATCAGGCCGCCGACGCTGGCATCGGCATAGTTGACGTCGCGCGCGATGACATAGGTGTGCGCAGAGCCGTTAGGATTCGTGTAGAGTGTGGTGCTGCCCAGATTGCGGCGGGAATCGCGGTCGAGCACGCCCTTGTCGTCCAGATATTGGGCGCCGATCATGAAATGGCCGGCACCACCGGCGAAGCTGGTGCCGAAGCTGCCTTCGAACCCGTAACGCTCGGCATCCCCGCGCGACGAAACACCGGCCGTCGCGCCGAGCGTCAGCCCGTCGAGCGTTTCGTTGAGCAGGATATTGACGACACCACCGACCGCGCCCGAGCCCCAGGCGGCGGAGGCGCCACCGGTCACGACCTCGACGCGCTGGACCAGCGCCTGCGGCACGGTGTTGAGGTCACCCGCGCCGGTGAAGCGGCGGCCGTTGAACAGGGTCAGCGTGCGCGTGCTGCCAAGGCCGCGAAGATCGGCGGGCGAAGATCCCGATGCCGTGCCCGAGAAGTTGGTGACCGGTGAGGTGCTGGCACGAAACTGGGGCAGATCGTTGAGCACTTGCGCGATGCTCGGCCGATTGCCGATGCGCAGATCGGCACCGCTGACGACCGTGGTCGGCGTCGGCGCGCTGAAACCCGCGCGGTCGATGCGTGAACCGGTGACCAGGATCTCGGCGTTCGGAGCGTCGTCTCCGGCATCATCGGTCGGAACGCTGGCGGGCACTTCCTGCGCGACAGGCGCCGCGGCGCTGACTCGAGCCGGCTGCGGCGCGACCAGCACCAGCACGCCGCGATCGGCGCGGCGGATCTTGAACCCCGTACCCGACAGCAGGATGTCGAGCGCGCGGTCGACCGCGTGATTGCCCTTCAGCGTCGCACTTTTGCGGCCGCGGACCATCGTGCCGCTGAACGTCACCTGCTGGCGCGAGGTGCGCGCGAACGTGCGTAGCGCCGATGCCAGATCCTGTGCGGGAATGTCGAAGGAATAGGTCTGCTGCTGTTGCTGCTGCGCTGCCGCACAAGCGGGCGCGGCCATTGCCGTCGCCAGAACCGCCCCGGAAACCGCCCAGAGAAAAATGTGACGCGACATACCCGTATAATCCCCCAATCATGCCCGGCGAACCCGGCCGTTGGGGATTAGACGCATCATCCGCCAATCTCCGCCCGCCGGACGCGAAATTTTCTGAAAGCGGCTCAGCGATCCGATGAAGCGATCGTGATCGCGCCGTCACGGCCGGCGATGCGGACCGGCAGAGTCTCGCGAACGCCGACGACAAAGGCATCGACATCGCCGGTGTTGAACACGCCGTTGATTTCGAGCGCGCCCGCCTTCGGATCGGCCAGCTCTATCCTGCGCGCGGAATAGCGATTGACGCGCTCGACCGCGCTGGCAAGCGGCTCGTCGATAAAGGTCAGCTGCCCGACTTCCCAGGACAGCGATCGCGCCACGTCGGTCGCGGCGACCGACGCAGTCGACTGGGCGAGATTGGAAACCAGCTCTCCACCGGGCTTGAGCAGCCGGTCCGCGGCGCCATTTGCCCCTTTGAGCGCAACCGGCACCGGCATGGCGCCGCGATCGCGCTGCTCGAGCACCGCGACCTGCCCCTCATAAAGCACGACATGCATCTGCCGGCGCAGCAATTCGACGCTGAACGAGGTGCCCGTCGCGACCACCAGCTTGTCGGCCGCCGTAACGCTGAACGGGCGGGCCGGATCGTGGGCGACGTCGAACTTCGCGCGCCCCTGGCGCAGGACCAGCACGCGCCGATCCTTTTCGAGCCGGACATCGACGCGGGTGGCGGCATCGAGCGAGATGCGCGAACCGTCGGCAAGCACGACGATCCGGCGCTCGCCCACCGCCGTGCGATAAATGTCGGGCTGGCTCTGCAACCACAGCACGCTCGCGACAAAGGCGAGAACCAGACAGGCCGCAATCCCCCAGAACGCCCGTCGCGGTCCCGACCGGACCGCCCAGCGCGCCCGGTTCCGCTTTCGATAGGTCGCCAGCGCACGCTCGCGGACTTCGATGAACTCGGGCGCGGTGGCGGCCGCACCGAAACGCTGCCAGACGCGCACCGATCGCTCGAAGGCGTCGAGATTGTCGGGATCTGCATCGATCCATGCATCGAAGGCGCTTTGCTCGTCGATCGACAGCGCGCCCTCGGACAGCCGCAGGCACCATGCGCTCGCTTCTTCCAGCCGCGCCTGGCGATCCGTGGGGACGACGGAGATGCTCATCGATCGTCTCCAAATCGCTCGGTCAGCAGCACCATCGCTTTGGTCAGATGCTTCTCGACCGTGCGCACCGCGATGCCGAACGTATCGGCGATCACGTCCTTGCTCATATGCTCCAGCCGGTAGAGCGCGAAGATCGCTTCGGTCGTTTCGTCGAGTTCGCCCAGGGCCTGGCGCATCGCGACGATCGAATCGCGGCCGGCCGCAATGCGGAACGGATCGAGCGGATCGACGCCGATCGCATCGCCCTCACCCAGCATCTGCCGATATTCGGTCCGCACTTTCGCGCGGCGGGACCGATCGCGCAGCAGGTTCGCAGCGGTCTGGAACAGATAGGCGCTGCCCGACTGCACCGTCATATCGGGATGGCTCGCCAGCCGCGTGAACACTTCCTGCGTCAGATCCTCGGCCTCGGCATGATCGGCGATCCGGCGCAGGAAGAACGCCATCAGCGCCGGCCGATATTCGCGGCTGAATTCGATGACGTCGCGCGCGCTTTCACCCTGCCCGGCATGTTCGCCCGGCTCGGCATTTTCCCCTGGCATCGCACTTTCACCCGGCATCACATGAGCCTCTCGCAGACGGCCGTATCCCATTAGACGCGCGGACGGCATTTCTTCGCACGGCGATCGAAAAAAACGATCGCCGTGCGAAGCCGGCGGCGGCGATGCACATGCCAAAGAATTGGTCGGGTGTCGCGGCATCCGGTCAACGCTGCTATGGCCCTGGGAATGATCGACAGACGAACCGCCATCCAGGGCCTCAGCGCATTCTCCGCCGCGCTTGCCCTGCCGCAATCCCTTACCGCCGCCCAGCCAGCCGCCCGCAAGCCGCCCCGATTGCGGCAGGGCGACACCGTCGGCCTGATCGAACCCGCGGGCTTCACCGACGACGAATTCGACCTGCAGCTCGTCGTCGACACGGTGAAGGCGATGGGGCTCGTTCCCAAGCCGGCGCCGCATCTGGCGGCGCGCTACGGCTATCTCGCCGGCGAAGACAAGGCGCGCGCCGCCGACGTCAACGCCATGTATGCCGATGACAGCGTACGCGCGGTCTTCGCGGTGCGCGGCGGCTGGGGATGCGCCCGCATCCTGCCCTATCTCGATTACAAGCTGATCCGCGCCAATCCGAAGCTGCTCGTCGGCTTCAGCGACATCACCGCCCTGCACCTGGCCTTTGCCGCGCGCGCCGGTTTCACCACGATCCACGGCCCCAATGCCGCAAGCTCCTGGGGCAAGCTGTCCTGGGATGCGTTCCGGAGCCTCGTCTATGACGGCGCGACGCCGGTCTATCAGACACCCGAAGGGACCGACGACCGCCTCGTCCAGCGCAGCGGGCGGATCCGCACCTTCCGCCCCGGCAAGGCGAGCGGCCGCCTGCTCGGCGGCAATCTGACCGTGCTCGCCGCGCTGATGGGCACGCCCTATCTGCCCGATTTCGACGGCGCGATCCTGTTCCTGGAAGATATCGGCGAGGCCGAATACCGGATCGACCGCATGCTGACCCAGCTTGCGCTGTCCGGCATACTCGGTCGCGTCGCCGGCGTCGTTTTCGGCCAATGCACCGATTGCCGATCTTCGGGCGGCAATTATGGCGGTTTCACTCTGTCGGAAGTGCTCAAGCAGCATCTCGAACCGCTCGGCGTACCGGCGTTCCAGGGGGCGCTGATCGGCCATATCCCCAACCAGTTCAGCATTCCCGTCGGCATCCGCGCCGAGATCGACGCGACCGCGGGCACGATCCGTATCCTCGAATCCGCGGTGGCATAGCCCGATGATCCCCCTTCCCCGCCTGCTCGCAATCGCGCTTGTCCCGCTGACGCTGTCGGCATGTAGCGGCGGCACGCCATGCCCGGGGCCGCGGGCCGACTGGATCGCCGCATCCAGCGGCAAGCCGGCACCCGCGCCGGCCAATACCGACACCATCATCCTCGACCAGCATGACCGCATCCTGTGGAACGGCACGATCACTTCGCACGAAAGATTGCGCGATACTTTGAATATGGCCGATGCCGCCGGCCACACCGTCAGGCTGACACCGCAGCCCGGCGCCACCTGCCCGATGATCGAGAAGGTCCGCGTGGCGATGGATCGATCGCTGGCCTGTGGCATGGGCCGCTGCCTGGAAAGCGCGACGGGGCGTTAGAGTCTGTCCAGCTGGATTGGCTGATACGGCAAAGCCTCTCCTCCCTGCGCGCAGCGTGGGGAGGGGGACCACGACGCGAAGCGGCGTAGTGGAGGGGAATTTCGATGCGTCATTCCCCGCCGCAACCAGCAGAAATTGCGAGATAACGCCGCCGAAAACCGTGCGTGGCATCAGCATCGCAGTTCCCCTCCACCACCGGCCGGGGGCCGGCGGTCCCCCTCCCCATCTTCGATGGAGAGGAGAAAATCCCGCCATCGCGCATCCCGAATAAAATCCCGGACACCAGTGCGCGTTCGCGGGAATGCCACGGTGGGTGGTGTTTCGACGCAGATGGATCAAACTCCAGATCCTGCCATTCCGGACGGTCTCTCAGGCTGTGGATAAAGCTGTGGACCGGTTTGCGGACAACCCGGTGCATCGCCATTGCCTTTCGCGAGATCGCCCGTTTATGAGCGCCTATGCGCCCGAGACCATCCACCCCCGCCGACGCCGACCGGCTGTTCGAAATCTGGCACGATGCGGTGAAGGCGACGCATGATTTCCTGACGCCCGGAGACTTCGATGCGATCGCATTGGAGGTGCGCCCCTATGTCGCCACCGCGCCGCTCTGGGTGGTCGACGACGAGGCGGGACTGCCCGCCGCGTTCATGGGTCTGTCCGGACCGCATATCGATGCGCTGTTCGTGGCGCCCGGCCAGCATGGCCGCGGCATCGGGCGGGCGCTGACCGATCATGCGGCGCGCGACGCTGACAGCATCACCGTCGACGTCAACGAGCAGAATGCAGGCGCCCTCGCCTTTTACGAACATCTGGGCTTTGTCCGCTTCGATCGCTCGCCGCTCGACGATGCCGGCCGTCCATATCCGCTGCTGCATCTCCGCCGGCAGAATTGAACCCGGCAGTTTCCTGGAGCGGAATGCGCTTAGGTCGAAACACAGCCATCTTGTCATTCCCGCGAACGCGGGAATCCCGCTATTCCGTGAAGCATCAGAAAGAAGAAGAAGCGGGATTCCCGCGTTCGCGGGAATGACAGGATGAGTTGATCTAGCTGGATCAGACTCCAGACGAGTCCTCAGCCCTCCCAGACGGTTTCGTAGATCCGCATCCAGTTGCCGCCCAGGATTTTCTGGATCGACGCCGAGTCGAAGTCGCGCTCGGCCAGACGCCGGGTGAGATTGATCATCGTCCGCGGGGTCTCGATGCCGGCCGGATAATAATATGGCGGCTTGGGATAGGTATCGGCGCGCCAGATCCCGGCTGCGATCGCCTGATCGTAGATCGCGACCGCGGTCTCGTCGCTGACGATCGGCCATTGCATCGATGCATAGTCGATGCCCAGGCCGACATGATCGATCCCGACCAGATCGGCGATATGGACGATATGATCGATGAAATGATCGAGCGTCGGGCGTTCGGAATCGTTGACGAAGGCGGGGAAGCCGACCGCGCCGATCAACCCGCCATTCGCGCCGATCGCCTTGATCACCTCATCGGAGACGTTGCGGTTCGACGGGTGGATCGCGGCGGCGTTGCCGTGCGAGATCACGACCGGCGACCGCGAGGCTTCGATCGCCTCCAGCGTGGTACGCGCGCCGGTATGCGCGCAATCGACGACGATCTTCGCATCGTTGAGCGCAGCGATCAGTTCGAGGCCGAAATAGCTGAGCCCGGAATCGGTCCGTTCGCTGCCGCCGTCGCCGACGCGATTGCGGCGATTATAGCAGAGCTGGATCACCTTGACGCCGAGTTCGCCATAAATGGGGATGAGTTCCAGATTGTCCTCGATCGGATCGGTGCCCTGGAAATGGAGGAGAATGCCGGTCTCTCCGGCCTGCTTCGCCGCAACGATATCCGCCGCGCTGCGGATCAGGCGCATGTCCGCGCGGCTGGCGACAAAGGCGTGCCATCCCGCGATCGCCTTGAACGCATAATCGGCATTCTGCACCCAGGCTACGGTGGGCGTGACCACGGTGACGCCGCCTTCGCGATACCAGTCGACGTAGCGTCTCTCATAGGTGATCGGGCAGACGGCATCGACGATGATGGTTTCGGCGTGAAGCGCTTCGATATCCATGATGACCCTTTCACCGCCCCGGTTTCCGAATATCGATTCGGAATAATCATCGGGCGCGGCTGTCGAAATGAAGCAGGATTGCGCGAATTATCTGCGGCAATCTTGCCATTCGGTCAAGTTTCGATTACGAAAATATTCTCTGAGGGAGGTGCCGAATGAACCGCATATGCGACCATCGCCTTCCCCCATTGCGGACATCCCGCGCCTCAGATGATCAGATCCTCGATCACCGTCGGATAGCTCGCGACCTCCATCTCGATCAGCAGGATCGTGTCGGGTTCGCTGATCGAGACATAGCGATGGCCCATGCTGGAATCGAAAACGACACTGTCGCCTTCGCGCAACCGGATGGGGGCATAGGCCTCGGTCTGGAGCTCGAACTCGCCGCTGAGGACGTAGATGAATTCCTGCCCCGGGTGACGGCGGAATTCGACGGGCTCGCGATCGGGATGCTGCTTGATCCGCGCGCGCAGGAACACCTTGTTCATGCCGGCCAGGCCGTCGGCCAGCACTTCATATTCGATGTCCTGCGCCTGGAAGCGCGGGCCGGTTCCGGCGCGCGTCACCGCGCGGCGCGAACCGCTGACCTCGACATGGGGTTCGGGGTTGGTGAAGGCGGTGACCGGCAGATTGAGCCCGCTCGCAAGCTTCACCACGCTCGAGAAATTGAGCTTGGTCAGCCCGTTCTCGAGCTTGGACAATGTGCCCTGCGAGATACCGGTGCGCGCAGCGACTTCGGTCAGCGTCCAGCCTTCGCGTTTACGCAGCGCTTTCAGCCGGGCGCCGATCGTAGCGGGCGCGAGCGACGTCGTCATGCCAATCCTCTCAGCGTTCAGAAACGAGCAGAACCCGTCCTGTATCGTTCATTGCGCGCTGTTTCCAAATGAAAACACGATGCGGAGCCCATCATGACCAACGATGATTATGTCGCGCACGACGCGCTCGGGCTGGCGAAGCTGGTCGCGGACCGACAGGTCTCGGCAAGCGAATTGCTCGACGCCGCGCTGGCGCGGACCGCGGCGGTCAATCCACGAATCCATGCGCTCAACCATCTGTTCGAGGCGCGGGCCCGCGCGGATATCGCCAACGGCCTGCCCGATGGACCGTTCCACGGCGTGCCCTTCGTGCTGAAGGACCTCTATATGGCCTATGCCGGCGAGCCGACAGCGAACGGATCGCGTTTCTGGGCCGGCAATGTGCCGTCGCAAAGTTCGGAACTGTTCGAACGCTATCGCCGTGCCGGTTTCGCGATCTTCGCCAAAAGCGCGACGCCCGAGCTCGGCTATAGCGTGACGACCGAACCGGCCGTCTCCGCGCCGACGCGCAATCCCTGGGATCTTTCGCGGACGGCGGGCGGATCGAGCGGTGGCGCCGCGGCGGCGGTCGCGGCGGGCATCGTGCCGATGGCGCATGCCAGCGACAGCGGCGGATCGATCCGCATCCCGGCATCCTGTTGCGGCCTGTTCGGGCTGAAACCAACGCGTGGCCGGATGCCGATGGGGCCGGAACGCGGCGAATCGAGCGCGGGCCTCGGCACGGCGCATGCCGTCAGTCGCTCGGTTCGCGACAGCGCCGCCTTGCTCGACATATCGGCGGGCCCCGATCTGGGCGCGCCCTATGGCATCGCGCCGCCCGCGCGCCCCTGGCTGAGCGAAGTCGGGGCCGATCCCGGCCATATCCGTATCGCGCTGATCATCGATCTGCCCGATGACGGCGCCGTCCACGCCGATTGCCGCGCCGCCGCGCAGGATGCCGCCGCGCTGTGCGAAGCGCTCGGCCACCATGTCGAGCCCGCTGCCCTGCCGATCGATCGGCGACTGCTCGCCGCTGCCTCGTCAGTGGTGGCCGCCACGCTCGTCCGCACGCTCGTCGATGCCCGCGCGCAGCAGCTCGGCCGGGCGCCTGCGGACGGCGAGCTCGAACCGCATGTCGCGGCACTGGTCGAAGCGGGACAGTCGATCGACGCCGCCGACTATCTGCGCGCGACCCAATATTTCCAGAAAGCGAGCCGCGATCTCGCCGCCTTCCAGACGCGGTATCCGATCATGCTGAGCCCGGCGCTGGCGCAACCGCCGGCACCGTTGGGCACGCTGAACGGTACCGCCGCGGACGTCCGGACGCTGTCGACCAGCTTCGCACCTTATTCCGCGCTGGCGAACATCACCGGCGTTCCGGCAATGACCGTGCCGCTATTCCACAGCGCCGCCGGCCTGCCGATCGGCACCCAGTTCATGGCCCGCTTCGGCGACGAAGCCCTGCTCTTCCGCCTTGCCGCGCAGCTCGAAACCGCGCGACCGTGGAAGGACAGGCTTCCGGCGATCGCGGTCTGACGCATCCTCGCCCCCGTCACACCGGCGAACCCGGGGGGGCGCCTATGATGGAAACTTCCGGTCCGGTTGCAGACTGTCAGCTTTCAGGCCGAAACGCGCACAAGCGGACCTCTAGCGTGTCGAGCAGGGCCGCGGTGGACCGTTTCTCCGTACAACGCGAAGGCCCAGGCCCGAGCATGGCGCTATGTTGATCAGCCAAAGTCAGCTACGCATCTGTCGACGCGGGAGAGGGGCAGATGGATCGGCTCGACGCCATGCGGGTGATTCTGGCGGTCGTCGATGCCGGCAGCCTGTCAGCGGGAAGCCGCGCGTTGGGCTCACCGCTTCCCAGTGTCAGCCGCAAGGTCGCCGAACTCGAGCGCTATCTTGGAACCAATTTGCTCGTGAGGACGAGCCGTAACATTCAACTTACAGACGCAGGGCGCGACTATGTCGAGGCAGCCCGACGCATTATTGCCGATCTGGAAGAAACCGAGCGCCGAGCATCAGGGGAGTATCAGACGCCGCGCGGCGAACTGTCGATCACCATGCCGATCGAATTCGGTGTGCGCCATGTGATCCCCATCGCGCTCGCCTTCATGGAAGAATATCCCGAGGTCACGCTCAATCTCATAACCTCCGACCGGCTGGTGCATATGGTCGACGAGCATGTCGACGTCGCGATCCGGCTCGGCCATCTGCCCGACAGCGCGCTGTTCGCGGTCAAGGCGGGGGAGTTTCGCCTGATCACTTGCGCCAGCCCCGCCTATCTCGGGCGGCGCGGAACACCGACCACTCCGGGAGACCTCCCCGGCCACGACGGGATCCTATTCGGCCCGCTCCCCATGTTCTGGGGTTATCGCGTAGACGGTGAGGATCTGATGTGCATGCCGCGTGCGCGGGTTGCAGTGAACAGCGCCGCCGGAAATCTCGCGGCCGTGCTCAGCGGCGTGGGTGTCGCGCGCCTCTTCGATTATCAGGTGTCGGAGCATATCCAATCGGGCACGCTCATACGCCTCCTTCCGGATTTTGATGGCGAGCCTCGCCCCATCCATATCGTCTACCCGCGCCAAGGCCTGCTTCCGCTCAAGGTGCGCGCCTTCATCGATTGGGCCTCGCCGCGCCTGCGCGCGGCGTGCACGGGACTGGGCTGCCCCTGATCGACATGCGCGGAATGAGAGGCTTGCTCTCGCTTTCCCTTCCTACCGGCATTCTCCCAACCCTCTAAATCGTTCTGGTCGCCCCGATCGCATCGGTCGGTCGGCATCCCAACCTTCTTGAAAGGAAGAGCGATGAACGAAGCAAAGGGCATTGCCCTCATCACCGGTGCCTCCACCGGAATCGGAGCGATCTATGCCGACCGCCTGTCACGACGGGGCTATGACCTGATTCTGGTGGCGCGCAGCGCCGCCAAGCTCGATCAGGTCGCGAAGGGGATACGCGAAGCCACCGGCCGTAATGTCGATACCCTGCCGGCCGACCTTTCCAACCCTGGCGAACTGCGCCTGATCGAAGCGCGCCTCATCAACGACCGCCGCATCACGATGTTGGTGAACAATGCCGGCATCGGCGCCCCGGTCCCGACGTGGCAGGCGGATGTCGACCAGATGGAAGCGATGATCGACATCAACGCCACCGCGCTCGCCCGGCTGACTTACGCCGTTGCGCAGCGGTTTGCAGCGGTGGGCAGCGGTACGATCATCAACATCGCATCGACTGTCGCAATCGCGCCCGAATTCATGCTCAACGGCGTTTATGGTGCGACGAAGGCGTTCGTTGTCGCCCTCACGGCGTCGCTGCACGCGGAACTCGCAGACAAGGGCGTCCGCGTCCAAGTCGTTTTGCCCGGCGCCACCGCGACCGAGTTCTGGGATCTGTCCGGCGTGCCGCTTTCCGGCGTTCCTGCGGAGATCGTGATGTCGGCCGATGCAATGGTCGACGCCGCGCTGGCCGGACTCGACCTCGGCGAGACCGTCACCATCCCCGCGCTTCCCGACATTGCCGCCTGGGATGCGGTCGAGGCGGCAAGGGTCGCCATGCTTCCCAATCTGTCGCTGACCAAACCGGCCGACCGTTATCGGACCGCCGTCGCAGCCTAAACCAACCTCTTCACGCCCAAACAGGAGAATGATGATGATGTCCGCTGCGAACTCAACGTCCCTTCGCCGCCTGCTTTCCGCCACGGCCCTTTCGGTCGCAGCGTCAGGCATGGCATTTCACGCCGGCCCCAGCCTTGCCAATAGCGCTGGTTCGGTAACCGCGACCACGGCCGCTGCGGGCGCCGTGGCACCCCAAGACGAGTCCATCCGTCCCTTCCATATCGCCATCCCCGAAGAAGCGCTGACGGATCTTCGGCGGCGCATCGCAGAGACGCGCTGGCCCGACCGCGAAAAGGTTGCCGACGCATCGCAGGGCGTGCAGCTCGCCCGCCTTGAACCGCTCGTTCGCTATTGGGGCAGCGACTATGACTGGCGCAAAGGCGAAGCCCGCCTCAACGCCGTGCCGCAGTTCATTACGACGATCGACGGCGTCGACATCCAGTTCATCCACATTCGCTCGAAGCATAAGGGTGCGATGCCGCTGCTGATGACGCACGGCTGGCCGGGCTCACCGTTCGAACTGTTGAAAACAGTCGGACCGCTGACCGATCCGACCGCGCATGGCGGCAAGGCCGAGGACGCCTTCGACCTGATCATGCCCACCTATCCGGGCTATGGCTTCTCCGGGAAACCGACCGAGGCATGGGATCCAGCGCGGGTGGCGCGCGCCTGGGACGTGCTGATGAAGCGCCTTGGATACAAGAATTATGTGTCGCAGGGCGGTGACTGGGGTGCGATCATTTCGCAGGTGATGGCCGTACAGGCGCCCCAGGGTCTGCTTGGCATCCACACCAACATGCCGGGCACCGTGCCACCGGATGTTCTCAAGCTCGTCCGCGCCAAGCAGCCGGTTCCCGCGAGCTACTCGCCCGAAGAGAAAGTGGCATATGCCGGCCTCGAGACCTTCTATGGCAAGGGCTTCGGATATGCCGAGATGATGAACACGCGGCCGCAAACGCTCGGCTATGGCCTGTCGGACTCGCCGGTCGGTCTCGCGGCCTTCCTCTATGAAAAGATCGCGACCTGGACGCATAGCGGCGGCAATCCCGAGAGCGTGCTGACCCGCGACGAGATCCTCGACAACATCACCCTTTATTGGCTGACAAATACGGGAACCTCGTCGTCGCGCAGCTATTGGGATGCCGCGCAAGGCGAAGGCGGTCCGTTCAACGCGATCGAGATCAGCAAGGTGCCGGTCGCGGTGACCGTGTTCCCGGGCGAGATCTATCGCGCCCCGCGCAGCTGGGGCGAGAAGAGCTTCAAAAAGCTGATCTACTGGAACGAAGTCGACAAGGGCGGGCATTTCGCCGCCTGGGAACAACCTGAACTGTTCGCTGCCGAAATCCGCGCCGCCTTCCGGCCCTTGCGCGAGAAGCGCTGAGCAAACGATCATTACGCATCAAAGGAACAAGATCATGAACAAGCCCGATAAAATCCTCTACACCGCCAAGACCCACACCACCGGAGGCCGGGACGGCAAGTCGGCAAGCTCGGACGGCAGGCTCGATGTGAAGCTCTCCAGTCCGGGTGGGCCAGGCAACGGCACCAATCCCGAGCAACTGTTCGCCGCAGGCTGGTCCGCCTGCTTCGAAGGCGCCATGGGTCTCGCCGCCAAGAAGCTCGATGTAAAGCTCCCCGCCGATCTTGCGATCGATGCCGAGGTCGATCTCGGAATGGCCGGCGATGCCTATCTGCTTCAGGCGCGTCTCAATGTCAGCCTGCCCGGCGTCGATCGCGAAACCGCGCAGGCGATCGTCGATATGGCGCATCAGACCTGCCCCTATTCGAAAGCGACCCGCGGCAATATCGATGTCGAGATCAACCTCGCCTGATCGGCGCAGGACTGGAGATATCCCATGCCATATCCGAACTTACTCAATCGGCGGAATTTTCTCGGCTCGACTGCAGCCGCCGCCGGTATGGCATGGGGATCCAGCCGGGTTCCGGCTCTCGCCAGCCCACCGCCTGCCGCCGCCGGTTTTGGCCCGATCAAGCAAATCCATGCCGGGAGGCTCGATGTCGGGTTCGTCGAGCAGGGTCCAAGCGATGGGCAGCCAGTTCTGCTGTTGCATGGCTGGCCCTATGACATTCACAGCTATGAAGCTGTGGCGCCTGCACTGGCAGCAGCTGGCTATCGAGTGATCGTGCCCTATCTGCGCGGCTTCGGGACAACGAACCTCCTTTCCAGGGACACGCCCCGAAACGGCCAGCAATCCGTCTTTGCAACAGACGCGATCGCCCTGCTGGATGCGCTTGGCATCGACAAAACGATCGTCGCCGGCTGCGACTGGGGCGCCCGCACCGCCTGCATCCTTGCGGCACTCTGGCCGGAACGTTGCACGGCGCTTGTGTCGGTAAGCGGTTATCTCATCGGCAGCCAAGAGGCGAACATGATGCCCTTGCCGCCGGCGGCCGAACTTTCCTGGTGGTATCAATATTATTTCGCCACCGAACGGGGCCGGGCCGGATATGATGCGAACCGGACCGAGTTTGCGAAGCTGATATGGCGGA
The DNA here is from genome assembly GCA_030148625.1 of Sphingobium sp. Next base: position 15,341 of record JASBTC010000009.1, read on the forward strand.
CGGCGTCGCCGACCTGGCATTTCGATGACGCCACATTCGACCGCACGGCACGCGCGCTCGAAAATCCGGACCATGTTGCCATCGTCGTCGACAATTACCGTTGGCGGCTCGGGCTGAGCAGAGGCGAACCCGAAAACGACGTGCTGGAGCGACGGCTTGCGACGTTTCCGGCCATCACCATACCGACAATCACGCTGGAAGGCGATGCCAACGGCGCCCCGCATCCCAAGCCGGAGACCTATGCGAAGAAATTTTCCGGCCGATATGCGCATCGTACGATCAATGGCGGCATCGGCCACAACCTGCCCCAGGAAGCGCCGGACGCATTTGTCGGGGCAGTGATCGACGCGGGATCAGCACAATTTCGGGGAGATGAAAAATGAACGTTCAAGTGAAGCGGAAAATCGCGTTCGCCCTCCTCATGGGCATCGTAACGACAGGAATTATCTCGTTTTCCCTGCTCGCCATCAACCTTGGCTTTCCAGAGGATTTTGTGGCGACCTGGCTACGTTCCTGGGTAACAGCCTATGCGATCGTCATTCCCGCCATTTTGGTGGTTGGACCGCGCCTGCAAGCCCAGGTTGACCGCATCATCGTTTGAAAAAATGCACATTCGTTGACGCACTGCCACCCCGAAGTGCAATGACCGATCGCATCGTCTGCGTCCGGTGATCGGCGACGAAGCCCTGCCCTTCCACCTCGCCGCGCAGCTCAAAACCGCGCGACCGTGGAAGGACAGGCTTCCGGCGATCGCGGTCTGACGCGTCCTCGACCCCGCCATCCCGGCGAACCCGGGGACAGCTATGCGGACATCATGGCTGGCGGCGAGACCCGGCATGGGGTCGACAAGAGAGCATCAGGCATGTTTCACCCGCAGCTGGTTTTTTCACATCAATCAGCAAGGGAAAGTGCCGATGCGTCAGCTGCTCTTGATGGCAATTCTCTTGCCGGTTCCTGCCTATGCTCAACAGGCGCCAGAGCCGATCATCGACATGCATCTTCATGCCCGGGCGGCGGATTATTCGGGTCAGAATCCGCCGCCGATGTGCGCGCCTTTCGAGATCATGCCGAGATCGGACAACGCGGCCGGTGTCTATGAGGGGATGTCGTTCGACACTGCGCCATGCCCCAGTCCGATCCAACCCGCCACCACCGACGATCAGGTCATGCGCGATACGATCGCGGCGATGGAGCGGTTCAACATCTACGGTGTGGTCAGCGGCGAGCCGCAGATGGTTGGCCGGTGGGCGCAAGCGGCGCCGAAGCGTATCATCGAAGCGGTCGATTACCGGCTGCCGGGCACATCGGGATCGCGCCATGTGGGGGTTCGATCGATCGCCGATCTCCGCAAGCTCCATTCCCAGGGGAAATTGCAGGTCATCGGCGAGATCATGGCGCAATATGAAGGCGTCTCGCCCAGTGATCCACGGCTGGAACCCATATGGGCGCTGGCCGAAGAACTCGACGTGCCGGTCGCGATCCACCTTGGACCGGGTGAGCCGGGCCAGCCTTACGCCGACGGCGCATATCGCGTCAGCCTAGGCGATCCCTTGCTGCTCGAGCCCGTGCTCGTGCGACATCCCAGGCTGCGCGTGTCGGTGATGCATGCGGGATACCCGATGGCCGAGCGGATGCGCGCGCTGCTTTTCAGCTACCCGCAGGTCTATGTCGATATCGGTTCGATCGTTTACACCGAACCCCGGCCGGCCTTTTACGGCTTTCT
>JASBTC010000017.1 GCA_030148625.1 Sphingobium sp.
CGCCGCCTTCATCATCTCCGCCAACCGGGGCGGCACACGCTACCGCCTCACCCGGATCGCCACGAAAACCGGCGACGTTCGCGACGTGGTCACCGAAACCGGCCGCTTCAGCGTTCGCCTCAACCCCTATGATTATGCGCGCCCCAATGTTCATGTCCTGAAGAGCGGACGCGAGGCGATCTGGTATTCCGAACGCGACGGCTGGGGGCATCTGTATCTTTACGACGTCGCCACCGGCGCCGTTAAGCGCCAGCTGACCAAAGGGCCGTGGGTGGTCGCCGATCTGGTGCGGGTCGATGAGGCGAACCGGCAGGTCTATTTCACCGCGACCGGCCGCGAGCAGGGACGCAATCTCTATTATCGCCATCTCTACCGGGTCGGTCTCGACGGCGGGACGCCGCAACTGCTGACGCCCGAAGACGCCGACCACGAATTCGACGCGGATCAGGATTTCTGGGAAGGGCCGCGGCCCGGATCGGATTTTTCCCCCAGCGGCCGCTATTTCGTCGACAGCTTCTCGACCGCGACGGCGCCCGCCAAATTCGTCATCCGCGCGGCATCCGGCAAGCTGGTGAGCAAGCTGGCCGAAGCCGACGACAGCGCCTTGCGCGCCACCGGCTGGACGCCGCCCGAGCAATTCACCGTCAAGGCCGCGGACGGCAAGACCGATCTTTACGGCGTCATCTACAAGCCGATCGATTTCGATCCGAACAAGATATATCCGGTGATCGAACAGACCTATCCGGGGCCGCAGGGCAAATTCGCGCCCTCAACCTTCCGCGGCTATTTCGATTATATGCAGCCCCAGGCAACCGCCGAGCTCGGCTTCATCGTGGTCTATCTCGACGGGCGCGGCACGGCCTATCGATCGCGCGAATTCCGCGATGTGTTTCGCGGGACCGAGGATCCCTTCGGATCGGCCGATCATGCGGCGGCGCTGCGCAATCTGGGCAAGACGCGGCCTTATCTCGATCTCGATCGTGTCGGCATCACCGGCCAGTCCTTCGGCGGATACGGCTCGCTCAGATCGATGCTGCTCCACCCCGATCTCTACAAGGCGGGCGTATCGAGCGTCGGCCCCGGCGAATGGATCGATTTCCCCGGAGACACGAGCAACGAGCGCTTCTTCGGCGTGCCCTCGCAATCCAAACAGGCGCGCGACTATTTCGATCTGATCAGCAATGTCCGCCTGGCCGACCGGCTGAAGGGCAATCTCCTGCTGATCTATGGCGGGATCGACGAGATCGTGCCCATGCGGTCGGGCTTCAAGATGATCGATGCGCTGGTCCGCGCGAACAAGCAATTCGATCTGCTCATCGTCCCCGACTCTCCCCACCATGTGGCCGCCGAGCCTTACGGCGTGGAACGCACCATGCGCTTCTTCATGGACCATCTCGGCGGCCCGCGGCCCCGCTGATCGCGGACGGGAAAAATCCGCCCGGTACAGCGGCATGGAGCGGACGTGCGAACCGCCTCCATCCGCTGGGCCACGCCGGCAAGATGCCACGGCATGAGACTCGATATCGTGAAATCCTGGTTCATTACCGGCGCGTCATCCGGGCTTGGCTTGAAGATCGCCCGGCTGGCGCTGGCCCGTGGCGACAATGTCGTCGCCACTGCCCGCCGCAGATCCGCGATCACCAAGGCTATGGGCAGCCGCCGCAACCTGCTTGCGCTGCCGCTCGACACGACCGACGGCACACAGGCCCGCGCCACGATCGCAACGGCAGTCGCGCGTTTCGGCGCAATCGACATATTGATCAACAATATCAGCTCCGCTTCCCCGGACGCGGCCGACAAGGGCGACGACGACGACAAGGGGCGCATTTTCCGTACCAATGTACTGGGCTTGCTGACGACCACGCGCGCCGCCTTGCCTCATATGCGCGCGCGCCGTTCGGGCCACATCCTGAATATCTGCTGTGTCGATGACGATCATACCGGCTCTGCCTCCGGAGCCTGCGACGCGGCTAGGTTCGCAGTCGAGGAGGTCTCCAAATCCCTGCTCGCCGATCTGGCGTCGCGCGACATTCAACTCACTGTGGTGGCGCCCGGGCACTGCTCCACCATTTTTCCCGATGTCGGTTCGCCCGACGTCGATCTCGATAGCCTGGCACGGCTGTTGGTGATGTTCACTGACGAACGCTTCAACCTGGGCCGCCACGCGAAGAGCGGTTCGCATCGGACCGGCAGCACCACCATATAATCCCCTATTCAAGCGCCTCCGGGATATCGTAACCCCATTCCCGATAATTGCTGACGATGACCTTCGACATCGTCCTCAGATCGATCGAGCTGTCGTCAATTCTCCGGCTCAGGATGATGGGTGACGTCGCCGGCTCGACAAGGTCGCGATACACGACATCCTCGGTTCGCGACCGCCGAACCGATTCGGGTACGATCGCAATGCCCTCCTCCGCCGCGACCAGACCGATCGCGATCTGAAGTTCGCGGGCTTCATGCGCGATCTGCGGTTCGATCGCATGATCCCTGAGCAGCGAAATGACCTGGTCGGCATAGCTTGGCCGCGGCGCACGCGGGTAGAGGATGAAGGGCTCGCCCGCGAGCTCGCGAAGCGAAACCGCGCCCTCTCCGATTGCAAGCCGATGGCCTGCCGGCAAGGCGGCGACAAGGCGTTCGTGACGCAGCACCGTACGGCTCACCGCGGGGTCCTCGAACCGTATCCGTCCAAAGCCGACATCGATCCGCCGTTCCTTCAGCGCCGTGATCTGATCGAGCGTGCTGCTTTCGACCAGCACCAGCTCGACATCGGGCGCTTCCATTCGAAAGGCCCGGATGAGCTCCGGAAGCCGGGCATAGATCGTCGATGCGACGAAACCGATCGTGAAACGCCGCCGCTCGTTCGCAGCGGCGGACTGCATCATCGATCGCATGCTTTCGACCCGATCGAGCACCTGCTTGGCCTGCTCATGGAACAGGCGACCGACGGGTGTGAGACGGAGCGGCCGCACGGTCCGGTCGAACAGGTCCGCGCCGAACTCCTCCTCGAGCTGCCGGATCGACCTGCTCAGCGGCGGTTGCGCCATGTTCAGGCGCTCCGCGGCGCGATTGAAATTCCGTTCGGCCGCAAGCGTGACGAAATATTGGAGCTGACGCAGGTTCATTCCGATACTTTACAGGTATTCTCATCGCACCCAAATGGTCTTTGAGTATGGCTGTCGCCGCGCTTACCCCATCAGCGAATACCGGTTTGGCTGAGGGTGCATCACATGGCGAAGATCGCGGCGGTCGATACCTGCATCGTCGATATTCCAACGATCCGCCCGCATGTTCTGGCAATGGCGACCATGTCCCGCCAGTCGATCGTCCTCGTCCGGCTGCGCAGTTCGGATGGTCTCGAAGGTGTCGGCGAAGGGACGACGATCGGGGGGCTCAGCTATGGCGAAGAGAGTCCTGAAAGTATCAAATCGGCGATCGATACCTATATCGCGCCGATCCTGTCGCATTGCGATCCGGAGCGGGTCGCCGAAACGATGGCAGTGATCGGCCGGTCGGTGAAAGGCAATCATTTCGCCAAATGCGCCGTCGAGACCGCGCTGCTGGATATGGCGGGCAAGCGCCTCGGCATTCCCGTGTCCGAACTGATCGGCGGCGGCCGGGTGCGAGACACGCTGCCAGTCGCATGGACGCTGGCCAGCGGCGATACCGCGCGCGACATCGAAGAGGCCGAGGAAATGCTCGCCACGCGCCGCCACAACATCTTCAAGCTCAAGATCGGCAAGCGTAGCGTCGAGGCGGACGCGCAACATGTCGGCGCGATCTGCCGCGCGGTCGAGGGGCGGGCCAGCGTCCGCGTCGACGTCAATCAGAACTGGTCGGAAGCACAGGCGGATCGCGGCATGGCACTGCTTCGCGACGCGGGGGTCGATCTCGTCGAGCAGCCGATCGCCGGCGGCGCCGTACCGGCGCTCGCACGCCTGGCATCGCGCCACATAGTGCCGATCATGGCGGATGAGGCCCTGCACGGTCCGCGAACGGCTTTCGCGCTCGCATCGGCCGCAGCCGCACAGGTCTTCGCGGTGAAGATCGCGCAATCGGGCGGGCTGCACGCCGCCGCGCAGGTTGCCGGCATCGCCTCGGCCGCCGGGATAGGCCTTTATGGCGGCACGATGCTCGAAGCCGGAGTCGGCACGATCGCCTCGGCGCATCTCTTCGCGACGTTCGCGACGCTCGAATGGGGAACCGAGCTGTTCGGGCCGCTGCTGCTGACCGAGGAGATACTGGCCGAGCCGATCGCCTATCGCGATTTCTCGATGCCCGTTCCCACCGGGCCCGGCCTCGGGATCACGCTCGACGAAGCCAAGGTCGCATTCTTCCGCCGCGATCGCACCGCACCTACGCTCCACGCCGTTTCGGGAGGCGCCTGAACGATGCTCTACATGGTCGAAATGGACGTGAACATTCCACCCGGCTTCGACGCCGACGAGGCTGCGCGCCTGAAAGCCGCGGAAAAGGAGCGCTTTCAGCAATTGCAGGCAGCCGGAACCTGGCGTCACATCTGGCGCGTCGTCGGTCGCTACGCGAATGTCAGCATCTTCGACGTCGAGAGCAACGCCCAGCTCCATGACCTTCTGACGGGGCTGCCGCTCTATCCCTTCATGACGATCCGCGTGACCGCACTTTGCCGGCATCCCTCGTCGATGCACGACGACGACCGCTGACCGGCGCCGCAACAACAAGATCAGGAGAGAAATTATGAACGAGAATTTCGTGAAGACGGCGGCGGTGCAGCAATTGCTCGATCGCGCGGCAGGGCTTGATGGAGCCGATGGCGATCCTCGCCTGAAGTCGATCCTGCGCGACCTGCTCGAGGCCATGATGACGATCATCGTGCGCCACGATGTCAGCGAGAGCGAATTCTGGTCTGCCGTCACCTATCTGCAGAATGGCGCAGGCGAATTCGGCCTGATCGTTCCCGGCGTCGGCCTCGAGCATTTCCTCGACCTCTATATGGATGCGAAGGATGCGGAGGCCGGACGCAATGGCGGAACGCCGCGCACGATCGAGGGCCCGCTTTATGTCGAAGGCGCCCCGATCGTCGAAGGCAATGTCGACCTGAGCGAGGATCCCGACGACACCGACACCCTCCACATGACCGGTCGCGTGACCGGCCCCGACGGCGAACTCGTCCAGGATGTGATGCTCCATGTCTGGCACGCGAACTCGAAGGGTTTCTACTCGCATTTCGACCCGACGGGTGAGCAATCCCCCTTCAACAATCGCCGTCGCATCAAGCTGGGCCCCGACGGGCAATATGCGTTCCGCTCGAAGATGCCCAACGGCTACAGCGTCCCGCCCGGCGGCGCGGCCGAAACGCTGATGCAGGCGCTTGGCCGGCACGGCAACCGCCCGGCCCATGTCCACTTCTTCGTCGAAGCGCCGGGCTATCGCACGCTGACCACCCAGATCAATTTCGGCGACGACCCCTTTGCGGCGGACGATTTCGCCTTCGGCACGCGCGAAGGGCTCCTGCCCGTTCCGAGCCGCCAGGGTGACACGGCTTACATCGCGTTCGATTTCGAGCTGCAGCGCTCTTCCGACAAGGACGATGAGGCATTTTCGGCGCGGAGGCGCGCCGCCGTCGAGTGACCGGCGAGAGGGAGGACAACATGGACACTGCATTGCGGCACCGTGTGGCGACCGCCGTGGTCGAAGACGAAAAGGCAGGCGTCTTCCGCTGCCGGCGGGACGCATTCACCGACCCCGCGCTCTTCGAACTCGAAATGAAGCATATCTTCGAGAGCAATTGGGTCTATCTCGCCCATGAAAGCCAGGTTGCGGCGGCCAACGATTTTTTCACGACCTGGATCGGCCGCGTGCCGGTGGTGCTGACTCGCGCCAGGGATGGATCGATCAATGCGCTGGTCAATGCATGTTCGCACCGCGGCGCCAAATTATGCCGCCGCAAGCGCGGCAACCAGCCGCTCATGGTCTGTCCCTTTCATGGCTGGAGCTTCAAGATCGACGGCAGCTTGCTTCGGGCGAAGGATGCGAGCTCCGGGGCCTATCCCGACAGTTTCGACCGTGACGGCTCGCACAATCTGGCGCGCGTCGCCCGCTTCGAGAATTATCGCGGATTTCTGTTCGGCAGCATGAACCCCGATGTCCTCCCCCTGGAGGATCATCTTGGGGAGACACGCATCATCATCGACCAGATCGTCGATCAGGCGCCGGAAGGCCTCGAAATCCTCACCGGCAATTCGACCTATCTCTTCGACGGCAACTGGAAACTCCAGATGGAGAATGGTTGCGACGGCTATCATGTCAGTTCGGTCCACGCCAATTACGCCTCGACGATGACCCGCCGCGCCGAGGGCGGCACGAAGGCCGTGGATGCCGATGGCTGGTCGAAAGCGGTCAGCGGCGTCTATGGATTCGAACGCGGCCATATCCTTTTGTGGACGCGTGTCCTCAACCCGGAGGTTCGCCCGATCTGGTCCCAGAAGGATGCGCTCGAACACCGCCTGGGCACGGAACGGACGGACTTCATCGTGACGCAGAGCCGCAATCTGGCGCTTTACCCCAACGTGTTCCTGATGGACCAGTTCTCGACGCAGATCCGGGTGGTCCGGCCGGTCAGCGTCGACCAGACCGAAGTCACCATCTATTGCTTCGCCCCCAAGGGCGAGAGCGCCGAGAACCGCGCCACGCGCATTCGCCAATATGAGGATTTCTTCAACGTATCCGGCATGGGCACGCCCGATGACCTGGAGGAATTCCGCGCGTGTCAGTCATCCTATTCGGGCACGGGTGCGCTTTGGAACGATCTGAGCCGCGGCGCGCTGCGCTGGATCGCCGGCCCCGACGAGAATGCCAGGGCGATGGGCATGAATCCGTTGCTTTCGAGCGAGCGCAGCGAGGACGAAGGCCTGTTCGTCAGGCAGCATGCCTATTGGGCGGAGACGCTTCTCGCCGCGCTCGACAGGGACGCGCCGGCGACGTTGCCGGAGGCTGCGGAATGAGCGCGGACTATCAGGCGATCTGCGACTTCCTCTATCGCGAGGCCCGCTTGCTCGACGACCGGCAATGGGGGGAATGGCTGGAATGCTATACCGACGACGCCGAATTCTGGATGCCGGCCTGGACAGACGATGACACGCTGACCGAAGATCCCCATAGCGAGATCTCGCTGATCTATTATCCCAACCGGCAGGGCCTCGAAGATCGCGTGTACCG
>JASBTC010000022.1 GCA_030148625.1 Sphingobium sp.
ATCACCGGCGTCCGCAAGCAATTGTCCCAGCTCTTCGGCTTCGTCGTTCCGCAGATCCGCGTGCGCGACAGCCTGGACCTGCCACCGACCGCTTATCGCGTGCTGCTAGGCGGCGTCGTCATCGGCGGCGCTACGATCCGCCCCGACAAGCTGCTCGCCATCAACACCGGAGAGGGTAGCGCGCAGCCGGCCTTTGCCGGTGAACCGACGCGCGATCCCAGCTTCGGCTGCGACGCGCTCTGGATCGATGCCGGTCTGCGCGATCTCGCCATCGCCGACGGGTTCCTGGTGGTCGATGCGAGCACGGTCGTCGCGACCCAGCTCAACCAATTGCTCATCGATCGTCCGCAGGCGCTGCTCGGCCCTGACGAAGTGCTGGCACTGATCGACAGCCTGAAGGAGCGCGCATCCGGCCTGGTCGAGACCGTCTATCCGCAGCCGCTGTCGCTTGCCGCGATGACGCGCCTGCTGCGCTCGCTGCTCGAGGAAGGCGTATCGATCTCGCACCTGCTGCCGATCTTCGCCAGCCTGTCGGCCTCGGTCCAGCAGACGCTCGACCATGAGCGTCTGATCGACATGCTGCGCATCGATCTGGGCGGCTATATCATCGGGCGGATCTGCGGGCCTGCCGACCGGCTGCCCGTGATCACGCTCGACGGCGGGCTGGAATCGATGATCATGCAGGGCATGATCGATCCGGCGACCAACCAGCCGGTGATCGAACCCGATCTCGCCCGATCGATCGGCGATCGCATCCGCGACATCATGGCCCAGCGCACCCCCGACCAGCCGCCCTGCGCGCTCGTCGTCCAGCCCCGCGTCCGCCGCTCCGTCACCGCATTGCTCAAGCTGCGCGCGCCGCAATGCCTGGTGATCAGCATCGCCGAACTGCCCGCGACCCAGCCGATCGAAGTCGTCGCGGTGGTCGGCGGCAGCGAGCCCCCCGTTTCATTCAGCGAAGACACTGGCCGTCCGGCCCAGAAGGAAAGCATGACCGCATGACTCATCCTTACAAGTCGACGATTTCCGCCGACATCTACCGGCAGGACCCGATGGATCGCATCCGGCGCTTCATGCCGCTGGTCCGCCGCCTTGCCTGGCATATCCATGGATCGGGCCATGCCGATCTCGAGATCGAGGATCTGGTCCAGACCGGGCTGGTCGCGCTCACCGAATGCGTGCGCCGGCATGAGAGCGAAAGCGATGACGGCTTCGCGGCCTATGCCAAGATGCGCGTGCGCGGCGCGATGATCGACATGCTGCGCCGCAATGCCACGATTTCGCGTGGCGCGATGGAGCGCCGCCGCGAAATGCGCGACAAGGGCGCCGCGCTGCAGGTCGCGCTCGGCCGTCCGGCCTCCTCTGCCGAACTCGCGGCGGCGATGGAGATGAGCGAGGCGGATCTCGCCGCACTGCGCGTTGCATCGACGCCGCTGCGCTTTGAAGGGCTGGAGGATTGCTATTCGGATAGCGACCCCGCCTTTGCCGACGACAAGCCCGACAGTTTCGACCGGCTGGCCGATGCCGAGACACGTGGCCGACTGGTCGAGGCGATCGCCGGCCTGGCCGAACGCCATCAGCTGATCGTGCAGCTTTATTTCGTCGAAGAGCTCAATCTCTCCGAAATCGCCGAGATCCTGGGTGTCAGCGTTCCACGCGTCCACCAGATCAAGGCGCAGGCGCTTGCCGCGTTGCGCGACGCGATGGGCGGCGAAGTCGATTTCATCGGCTGAGATTCCATTTGGCAATGCGCCGATGGCGCATTGCCGCACCAGCCCGCTCCCCCACCCGGCCTCCCAACGGCAGTATCGTCTGGGAGGCCGGGTGGGGAGCGGGCTGGTGCGGCTCTGGAAATGTGCTCTTCCGCACATTTCCAAACAAACTCTGAGAGCGCCTCCTCAGGCGCGGCCATTCACCCATAACCGCGGGATATGATCGATCTCCACCTCTTCGCTTGGAGATCGCCGCCTGCGCATGGGAAGCTGATCCTCCCCGAAGCATGGCCCCGTGCCCGTTTCGGGGAAGATCGGGAGGACTCATTGAAACAGCATCTTCGCGCGCTCTGGCTTGGGGCCGGCCTGACACTGCTCGGCCTTTCAACGACCGCACCGGCGCAATCGGGTCAGGTCTATGACGTCGTCATCGCCGGCGGGCGCGTGATCGATCCCGAAAGCGGGCTCGACGGCATCCGCCAGATCGGCATCCGCGACGGACGCATCGCTGTCGTGACCACCGAGCCGCTTCGCGGCCGCACCACCGTCGATGCCAAGGGGCTGGTCGTCGGCCCCGGTTTCGTCGACGTCCATTCGCATGCCCAGACCATCCCGGCGGCCTGGATCCAGGCCTTCGACGGGGTGACCACCGCACTCGAACTCGAAGGCGGCACCTGGCCCGTCGCCAGGACCTATGATGCGGTCGGCAAGGAAGGCCGCCCGATCAATTACGGCTTCAGCGTCAATTGGCTGGCCGCGCGCACCGATATGGGGCTGTCACGCACCGGACCGGCATCGGACGCGGATGTCGTCCGGGTGGTCGCGCGCGTCGAACAGGGATTGAACGAAGGCGGGCTCGGCGTCGGCATGCTCGCCGGCTATGCGCCCGACACCGGCCGCCAGGAATATCTCGACGTGGCGCGGCTCGCCGCGAAACGCGACGTGCCCACCTTCACCCATGTCCGCACCAAGAACACGCGCGAACCCAGGGGCGCGGTCGAGGGTTTCTCCGAAGTGATCGCGGTGGCGGCAGCGACGGGCGCGCATATGCATATCTGCCATATCAACAGCTCGGCGCTGCGCGCGATCCCGTCGATCGCCGCGATGATCGAAACGGCGCGCGCCAACGGCGTCTCGATCAGCAGCGAAGCCTATCCCTGGGGCGCCGGGTCGACCAAGATCGACGCGCCCTTCCTCCAACCCGACAACCTGCCGCAGATCAACATCAAGTCGGACAGCATCGTCTATCTCAAGACCGGGGAGCGCCCGGCGACCAATGCACGGCTGGCCGAACTGCAGAAGAGCGATCCCGAGGGACAGGTCGTCATCCATTATCTCGACGAGAATATACCCGCCGAGCGCCGCTTCATCGACGAAGCCGTGATGGTCAAGGACAGCCTGATCGCCAGCGACGCCGTCCCCTACGAGATCGACGGCAAGATTTTCGACAAGCCCGAATGGCCATTGCCGGCCAAGGCGGTCAGCCATCCGCGCACCGCGTCGACCTTCACCGCGACGATCGCCTATTATGTCCGTGAAAAGCGCATGTTCTCGCTGAACGAGATGTTCCGGCGCGCATCGCTGCTGCCCGCCCGGCTGATGGAAAGCGTGGCACCGGGCATGCGCGACAAGGGCCGCATCCGCCCCGGCGCCGATGCGGACATCATCGTCTTCGATCCCGAAACGGTGGCCGGCCAGGCGACCTATGAGGACACGACGAAGCCCGCGCGCGGCATGGCCAATGTGCTGGTCGGCGGCGAATTCGTGATCCGCGACGGCAAGCTGATCACCGCCGCCCGGCCGGGCCGGCCGATCCGTGGAGCGACACGATGAACGGCATGCTGCGCCAAGGCCGCCGCCATGCGGCGCAAGCCATCATGCTGTTTGCGCTGCTGCTTTTCTCCGCCAATCCCGCATGGGCGCAGGACCGGCCGCATGTGCTGGTGATCGCGACGGGCGGCACCATCGCCAGCACGGCCTCCGGCCCGGGGCTCACCGGCGATGCGCTGGTCTCGGCGATTCCGGGGCTCGACAAGGTCGCCCGGCTGCAGGTCGAGGACCTCGCCGCCGGCGGATCGAGCGGCTTGAAGCGCGCCGACTGGGCCCGGCTGGTCCGCCGCATCCGCGCCGCCTTTGCCGGCGATCCGGCACTGGCCGGGATCGTCGTCACCCATGGCACCGATACGCTCGAGGAAACCGCGATGCTGCTCGATCTGGTGATCGCCGATACGCGGCCGGTGGTACTCACCGGCTCGATGCGATCGAGCAATGCGGTCTCTGCCGACGGCCCCGCCAATCTGCTCGAAGCCGTGCGCGTCGCCGCCGATCCGCAGGCACGCGGACGCGGCACATTGGTCGCGCTCGACGGCCAGATCCTTGCGGCGGGCGACGCGGCGAAGCTCAGCACCAGCCGCACCTCGGCCTTTGCCAGCCCCAATCAGGGTGCGGTCGGCGCGGTGATCGAGGACGGCGTCCGCTTCTTCCAGCCCGCCGGTCGCGCAGGCCGCACCTACGACCTGTCGCCTGAGCGGATCGAGACGCTGCCGCGCGTCGATATCGTGCAATCCTATCTCGACGGTGACGGCGCCCTCGCCGATGCCGCAGTCGCGACGGGCGCAAAAGGGCTGGTCGTCGCGGGCTTCGGTAGCGGCACACTGGCCCCGGCGATGCGATCGACGGTGAAGACGCTCGCCGAACGCGGTTTCCCGGTGGTGCTGTCGGCGCGCGTCGCCAGCGGCGCCGTCAAGGATTCGGGATTGTGGGACGGAAAGGCGCCGGCCGCATTCGCGCGATCGGGTTTCCTCAACCCCGCCAAGGCGCGCGTGCTGCTGATGGTCCATCTCGCCGCCGGCGGGACGGAGACGTTGCAGGCTGCTTTTGCGGGGCGGTGAGGCCGCACCTCGCCAACCCTCCTTGTCATTCCCGCGTTCGCGCACTGGTGTCCGGGCTTCATTCGGAGCGCGAGATGACACCTATTTCTCCTCCCTATCGCGAAGCGATGGGGAGGGGGACCGCCAGCCAAAGGCTGGTGGGGGAGGGGAAATGCGATGCCGCCACCATGCAGGGTTTGATCAGCACCTATTGAGCGATTTGCTACAGATGCGGCCAGGAATGGTGCATCGCAATTCCCCTCCGCCACGACGCGACGCGTCGCAGTCCCCCTCCCCGCGCTGAAGCGCAGGGAGGAGAAAGTCCCGCCGCCTCGTGCACCGCGTGAAATCCCGGACACCAGTGCTTTTGCGGGAATGACAGAGTAGGGAGAAGAGCCCCCTACCCGCCTGCCACGCACTGGTGCCGCAATGCCACCCCCGCGCGCGCGCCGGTCGCTTTGCCGCCGGCGATGGTCGGCACGCCGTTGACGATGACGTCGTCGATCCCCGAGGACGGCAGCAGCGGCTTGGCGAAGGTCGCATTGTCCTGGATCCTGGCATAGTCGAACACGACGATGTCGGCGCGCATACCCTCGCGCACCAGGCCGCGATCGCTCAGCCCCATGCGCTCGGCGGGCCAGCTCGTCATCTTGCGGACCGCATCCTCCAGCGTCAGGATCGGATGATTGCGGACATATTCGGCGATGGTGCGCGCGTGATTGCCATAGGAGCGCGGATGCGGCAGCACGTCGCCATCGGGCTTGCTGAGCTCGACCGATGCGCCGGCATCGCTGCCGATGCTGACCCAGGGGCGGCGCAGCGCGGTCCGGATATCATCCTCACCGATGGTGAAATAGACCGCGGTCGCGCGCTCGGGCTGCGCTTCGATCAATATGTCCCATGCCGTGTCCGCCGGATCCTTGCCGAGCGCCGCACCGATCCTGGCGATGCTCATCCCCTGATATTTGGCGTATTTCTCGACCCGGCCATTGGCGAGCATGATATTGTCCCAGCCGCCGGCGGCCGCGACATGATTGGGCCAGTCGGGCTGCGGCCCCGCCGCGACTTCCCTTTTCAGCCGCTCGCGCACCTTGGGATCCTTGAGCAGCGCCAGCCCCTTTTCCTTGCCGCCCGCCCAGACCCAGGCGGGAACGGTGATCTCCAGCCCGGTGCCGCTGGCGGTGTAGAGATACATGTTCGCCGCCACGTCGACGCCGCGATCGCGCGCCGCCTCGATCGTCGACAGCGCCTGCGGCATCAGCTTGCCCCAGCCGAGCCGCGTCGCCGCCTTCAGATGGAAGATCTCGACCTTCACCCCGCCCTTCTCGCCGATCTCGATCGCTTCCTCGATCGCGGGGATCAGGTTCGACGCCTCGTCGCGCATATGGGTGGCATAGATCGCGCCGCAGCGGCTCGCCGCCTTGGCCAGGGTCACCAGGTCCGACGTGGTCTGGAAACTGGAGGGCGCGTAGATCAGCGCCGACGAAATGCCGAACGCGCCGCCGCGCATGGCAATGTCGACCTCGCGGCTCATCTCTTCGAGCTGGGCGACGGTCGGCCGGCCATCGGCGTCACCCATCACTTTGCGCCGCGCCTGCGTCGTCGCATAATAGGTGCCCAGATTGACCGCGATGCCCTGTTTCTCCAGCCGGTCGAAATAGGCGGGCATTTCGGCGGCGGGCACCGGCGGGCCGCCCTCTCCGGTGATCACCGTGGTCACGCCCTGGAGCAGCTTGTTCTCGGCCCCGCCATTTTTGAGCAGGGTGCGGCTCGACTGATCCATCATGTCGATGAAGCCGGGCGCGACATAGCGGCCCTTGGCGTCGATCTCCTTCGCGCCCCGGCCCTTGACCGGGCCGACCTTGACGATCCGCCCGTCCTTCACCGCGACATCGGCGCTCACCCAGGGATTGCCCGCCCCGTCGAGCACGCGCCCGCCGCGGATGACAAGGTCATATTCGGCGGCCGGCCCCTGCGAGAATGCGGCACCGGCGGATGCCAGCAGCATCGCGGTGAGCATCAGGCGCGGCATCGTCTTCGGTTTCATGGATTGCCCCCAGATATTTTCGGATAGCGGAATCGATTCGCTGAATATGAAAGCTGCAATCCCGAATGGAAAAGCGCAACCGGCCATCGCGATTCCGGGTGACTATCGGGCAGGTCAGGCTAGATTGCCCCCCTTTTCAGGGGAATAGACATCCATGCCATCCGGACTTGTTGCGCTGCTCGATGACGTCGCCGCGATCGCGAAGCTGGCGGCGGCATCGCTCGACGACGTGGCCGGCGCCGCGGGCAAGGCCGGGGCCAAGGCGGCAGGCGTGGTGATCGACGATACGGCAGTGACGCCGCGCTATGTGGTCGGGCTGTCGCCCGATCGCGAATTGCCGATCATTGCCAAGATCGCAATCGGATCGCTGCGCAACAAGCTGCTGTTCCTGCTGCCTGCCGCGTTGGCGCTGAGCGCGCTGGCGCCATGGGCGATCACGCCGCTGCTGATGATCGGTGCCGCCTATCTCTGCTTCGAGGGGGCGGAGAAGGTCTGGGAAGCGGTTTCGGGCGACAGCCATGCCGAGGATGTCCTCGAGGTGACCGATCCCAAGGAACTGGAGGACCGACAGGTGGGCGGCGCAGTCCGCACCGATTTCATCCTGTCGGCGGAGATCATGGCGATCGCGCTCGCCGAACTGCCGGCGCAGACATTGTGGATGCAGGCCGCGGTGCTGGCGGCGGTCGGCATCGCGATCACCGCGGGCGTCTATGGCGTCGTCGCGCTGATCGTGAAGATGGACGATATCGGCCTGCATCTGGCCGAACGCCGCGCCAGCGGCGTCCGCGCGCTCGGCCGCGGCCTGGTGACCGCGATGCCCGTGCTGCTGAAAGGGCTGGCGATCATCGGCACCGCCGCGATGATCTGGGTCGGCGGCGGGATCATCATCCATGGCCTGGAGGTCTTCGGGCTCGAGACGATTCCGCACATCGTCCATGGCGCGGCCGAAGCCGCGGCGCATGCCGTGCCCGTTGCCGGCGGTGCGGTCGAATGGATCGTCGGCGCGGCGGGCGCGGCGGTGGTCGGCATCGTCGTGGGCGGCGTCATCGTCGCCCTGCTCCACCTGTTGCCGCGCAAGCACTGAGAGACTCCATCGTCATTGCGAGCCCTTCGACTGCCTACCAAGGCAGGCGCTCAGGATGAACTTCGATCCTCTGGATCGAAGCGCGGCAATCCAGGGATGCGTCAACCGCTGGATTGGTTGGCCTACGGCCGCCTTCGGCCCGTCGCTATGCTCCTCGCAATGACGTTGGAGAATTGCTGAGCCTGTGTAACGCACTCCCCGCACACCAATGCGTCGTCGCATGAACGGCGGAAGTTTGACTGGATCGGACTCTTAGACGGCCACCACATCCGTCAGCGTCACCGAACGCACCGTGGTGATCATCCGCATCTTTTCCGCGATGATCTCCGCGCGGCGCCGATCGATGCCAGGCTGCACGATGTTGAGCGTCAGCACATCGTCGCGCTGCTGCCCCTCGATATCGGCGGGAATCAGGTCCTGCTGGGCAAAGAGGCCAAGCAGACGCAGATAGAGCTGCGGACAGGCATGGCCATCCACCTGATATTGAAACTGTTCGTGCATATTTTCTCCGGACATCATGCAACCCTCGGCAATGGCGCGCGGCGGGTCGTGGCAGCAGCAGCGATGGTCTCGCGCGCCAGCCGGTCGGCGGCACGGCCCGGCGACAAGCCACCGGCCCCCGCCAGATCGAGCACGCTTGTCAGCCGCGCACCGATCGCATCGACGCGCTGACGCACCTCTTCATTGCGCCAGCCGAGATATTCGGCAGCGACGCTGATCATGCCTCCGGCATTGACGACATAATCGGGCGCGTAGAGCACGCCCTTGTCGGCCAGGCGATCGCCGTCCTCCGGCGTCGCCAGCACATTGTTGGCGCCGCCGCAGACGATCGTCGCGCGCAGCCCTTCGATCGTCCGTGCATCGAGCACGCCGCCCAATGCGCACGGCGCGAAGATATCGGCCTGCACGTTCACGATCCTGTCGGCGGGTACGACCGTCGCGCCATAGTGGCGGGCAAAGGTCGTCGCGACCCCAGCGCGCGGCTCGGCGACGACGATCCGCGCCCCTGCTTCGTGGAGCAGCGCGCACAGCGACGATCCGACACTGCCCAACCCCTGGACGGCGACGTTGAGGCCGGCCAGCGAACTGCCCAGCCGATATTGGGCGGCAACCGCCATTGCATTGAACACACCGCGCGCCGTCCAGGGCGAAGGGTCGCCGCCCGGCTTGCCACGCGCCGCCCGGCGCCCCGCGACATGACGCGTGGTGACGCCGATCGCATCCATGTCCGTCATCGTCGTGCCGACATCCTCGGCGGTCACATAGGCGCCTTCATGGCGCTCCACCGCGCGGCCGAACGCCTCGAACAGCCGGCGCCGATCGAAATCGCCCACGGGCCGCCGCAGCACCGCCTTGCCGCCGCCCAGCGGCAGGCCGGCCAGCGCATTCTTGTAGCTCATGCTCTCCGCCAGCCGCACCGCATCCACCGCAAGCGCTTCCTTGTCGGCATAATCCCAGAAGCGACACCCGCCGGCAGCCGGCCCCAGCACGGTCGAATGGAGGACGATGACGCCGGACAGGCCGGTCGCTTCGTCCTCGACGGCGACGCATTGCTCGGGAGGATGCGCATTCAGAAAGGCGAGATGAACCATGAAAGACTCCGATCGATGCTGGGCATGATCGTTCATTCGCCGCGAAACTTCTTGCCTTTCTCAGCGATGAATCGGAGTATTCAGGTGAATTTCACTCCATTAATCCCGACTATGGAACAATCATGCCTCATGACCTCGATTCCTACGAACGGAAAATCCTGGCCCTGCTTCAGGAGGATTCGAGCCTGTCGACCGCCGAGATCTCCGAACGGGTCGGCCTGTCGCCCTCGCCATGCTGGCGCCGGATCGACCGGTTGCAGAAGGATGGATTCATCACGCGCCGCGTCGCACTGATCGATCGGCGCAAGGTCGGGCTCAACGCGCATATCTTCGCGCAGGTGAAATTGAGTGAGCTCGGCCGCGCCAATCTGGACGATTTCACCGCCGCGATCCGCGAATTGCCCGAAGTGCTCGAATGCTATGTCGTGATGGGCGTGTTCGACTTCATCCTGCGCGTCGTCACCAAGGATATCGAAGCCTATGAGCGACTGTTCTTCGACAAGCTGAGCAAGCTGCCCGGCGTGCAGGAAATCAATTCGACGATCGCGCTTTCGGAGATCAAGGCGACCACCGCCCTGCCGCTGTGAAACTCAATACAGATTGGTCTTCGCGTCTTCCTCCAGCGCCTGATCGATCGTCTCGGCGGGAATGTTGAGCTGGAACTGATCCCGCACAATCTTGCCGAGCGTCGGGAAAGCGCCCTTGGGCAATTTCCGGTCGGGATTCCACAGCTCCGAACGCCGCAGCGCCTTCGAACAATGGAAATAGACTTCGCGGATTTCGATCAGCGTCACCGAGCGCGGCGGCTTTCCGTCATGGACGAAACGATCCATCAGCCCCGGCTCGGTCGTGACCGATGCCAGGCCGTTGATGCGCAGCATATCGTCGACGCCGGGCAGGAAGAACAGCAGGCCGACCGATGGCTGGTGAACGATATTGACCAGCGTATCGAGGCGATTGTTTCCCGGCCGATCGGGAAAGGCGATGTGGGTGTCGTCGATCGCGTGGACGAACCCCGGTTCCCCGCCGCGCGGCGACACGTCGGCCAGGCCGTCGGCGCGTGACGAGCCGATGCAGAAGAAGGGCGAAAGCTCGAGGAAGCGTCGGCTATGGGGATCGAGCCGTGGAAAGCATTTGTCGATCACCGTCTGCGACGGATCGGCATAGACGGTGCGCAGATCCGCTTCGCTGTCGAGCGTTGCGGGCTGGCGATTGCCGGGCGCCGAATCGGTCATGCCGACCGGACTGCGACGATGCGACGGAAACGGGAAAGTTCGGACATGGCGGGGATTCTAGCCTTGGCGACCGGCTTCGTCGAGTGGAAGGCGGGCCATATCGCACATCGTTTTTGCTAACGCGAATCACTTGCACAAGCGATATTGGCCGACTAAGACGCGTCCCGCGTCTTCGATCCAGCCCTGGCAGCAATGTGCGACATGGGAAAGGCGATTCCGCCCGATTGATCGATCAGATCGATCAGTCAGTCTCTAAAATCCAATTTCCGCATTGCAACAAAGCCACCTAGATCGGCGCTCGCAGACACCGCAAACACATGGAGCATGCATGTCCCTCATCAATTCCGACCTCAAGCCCTTCAAGACCGAAGCCTTCAAGGATGGCAAGTTCGTGACCGTCACGGACGCGGACGTGAAGGGCGGCTGGGCCGTCTTCTTCTTCTATCCCGCCGACTTCACTTTCGTCTGCCCCACCGAGCTGGAAGACCTGGCCGACAATTACGACGCCTTCCAGAAGCTGGGCGTGGAGATCTACAGCGTGTCGACCGATACGCATTTCTCGCACAAGGCGTGGCATGACACCTCGCCGGCGATCGGCAAGATCAAGTACACGATGCTGGGTGACCCCACCGGCACGATCACGCGCAATTTCGACGTGATGATCGAGGAAGCGGGCCTCGCCGATCGCGGCACCTTCGTCGTCGACCCCGAGGGCAAGATCCAGATCGTCGAAGTGACGGCCGGCGGCATCGGCCGCGACGCGACCGAGCTGCTGCGCAAGGTGAAGGCGGCGCAATATGTCGCAGCGCACCCGGGCGAAGTCTGCCCCGCCAAGTGGCAGGAAGGCGAAGAGACGCTTGCGCCTTCGCTGGACCTCGTCGGCAAGATCTGAGCCGGCGGATCATCTGGTTCCGGGGGCGGCGGCGCCGTCCCCGGGCCGTTTCCGGCGAATATAAATACCGCCGAAGCTTCACGCCCTCCGCGTCATTGCGAGGAGTGAAGCGACGAAGCAATCCAATGGTTGACGCATCCTGGATTGCTTCGCTCCGCTCGCAATGACGCGAGCGTGACGGAAAATG
>JASBTC010000035.1 GCA_030148625.1 Sphingobium sp.
GGCGGCGACGGGCACGCCGAGCATCTGGATCAGCCCGGCGACGAACACGGTCGTGCCGATCTCCGACGCATTGTAGCCGCGCACACTGCCCAGGAAGACCGGCACCAGATAGGTCGCCGAATAGATGCCGAAACCGATCACCAGGTTGAAGACGCAGGCGAAGACGAATGTCGGCCGGCGGAACGGCGTCAGGCTGACGATCGGCCGGCTCGACCGGAAGGAGCGCTCGAGAAAGAGCAGCAGCGCGACGAATGACAGCCAGCCGCCGATCGCGATCGCATCATCCTCGAACCAGTCGTTCCTGGGGCCTTCCTCCAGCACATATTCGAGCCCGCCGAGGAACACCGCCATCGCCGCCAGATGCATCCAGTCGATCCGCCTGAGCATCGACAGATCGGCCTTGTCGACGCGGATCAGCAGAAAGGCCAGTGCGGCGACCAGCGCGCCCGGCACGATGTTGATATAGAAGATCCATCGCCAGCCAAAGGCATCGGTGATCCATCCGCCCAATGTCGGCCCCAATGTCGGCGCGAGCACGGAGACCATGCCGAGGATCGCGGGGATCATCGCGCGCTGCTTGCCGGTGAACAGTACGAAGCCGGTTGCGAACACCGTCGGCACCATCGCGCCGCCGACGAACCCTTGCAGCGCGCGAAAGGCGATCATCGATTCGATGCTCCACGCCAGACCGCACAGGGCGCTCGCCAGCGTGAACAGCCCTGCGGACAGCGCGAACAGCCAGCGTGTCGACACCGCCTGCGCCAGGAACGCGGCGAACGGTATCATCACCAGCTCCGCCATCAGATAGGCGGTCTGTACCCAGCTGATCTCGTCGGCGCTTGCCGACAGGCCGGCGCGGACTTCGTTGAGCGAGGACGCGACGATCTGGATGTCGATCAACGCCATGAACTGGCCGAACGCCATCACGCCGAAGATCAGATATTTGCGCGTATCCGGCAGGTCTTCCGGGGCGATCGTCGTGCCCGACATTGTCCTTCACCCCTTGCGTTTGCCTGGCGTAGATAATATGATGATCATCATATAAAGCAAGGGGCAGTGATGCGCTACGATGCCGAGCACCGGGGAAAGACCCGCGAAAAGATCCTGAGGGAGGCCGCGTCCGCGATCCGCGCCAAGGGGCCGGACGGCGTCGGTGTGGCGGCGCTGATGAAACAGGCCGGGCTTACCCATGGCGGTTTCTATGCGCATTTCGCATCGAAGGACGATCTGGTCGCCGCGGCGATCGACGTGATGTTCGATGATGTGCGCGGCCGTTTCGATCGCGAGGCGGCGGCACGGGATCCGGGCGCCGCACTCGACGCCTATGTCGGCTTTTACCTGTCGCAGCGTCACCGCGATTCGCGCGAACGCGGCTGCCCGATCGCTGCACTCTCGACCGATATGGCGCGGCTGGAACCCGTATCGCGCGAACGCTTCGGCAGTGGGATCGCGGCGCTCACCGGCTGGCTGGCCGATGCGCTGGCGCGCCTTGGCGTGGCCGATGCTGCCGCCGCTGCCAGCGCGATGCTTTCGGAAATGGTCGGCGCGCTGTCCTTGTCGCGCGCCGTCGCGGATCCGGCGCAGTCCGATGCGATCCTGGCGCATGCCGCGGCGGCGATCCGGCAGCGCTTCGGGCTGGGAGGCGGCGCATATGAGTGACGGCTCGGATCTTTCCGGCCTCGAGCAGATCCGCGCGATGCTCGCGCACGGCAATCAGCCGCCGATCGGCCGCACGCTCGATTTCGCGCTGGTCGAGGTGGAGGCGGGGCGTGCGGTGTTCGAGGGCGAGCCCGACGGGCGCACCTATAATCCGCTCGGCACCGTCCATGGCGGCTATGCGGCGACGCTGCTCGATTCCGCCTGCGGCATTGCCACCCATTCGCGGCTCGCGCCCGGGCAGAGCTATACGACGCTCGAACTCAAAGTGGCGTATCACCGAGCGATGACCGCCGAAACCGGACGGGTGCGCGCGGAGGGGATCGTCGTGTCGATCGGACGCCGCGTCGCCTTTGCCGAAGCGAAGCTGACCGATGCGACCGGGCGGTTGCTTGCCTCCGCCACATCGACATTGCTGGTGATCACGCCATGAATGCGCTGACGGCGGAGCCGATCGTTGCGGCCCCGGCCGCCGCGCCGCCCGCGCGCCGGATGCCGCGCGCATTGGTGGCGGGTGGCTTGGCTTTGCTGATCGGCGCTGCGGGCGTCGCCTGGATCTTGTCGCCGGCATCGCATGAATCGACCGACAATGCGTATCTGCGCGCCGACAGCACGGTGGTTTCGTCGCGGATCGGCGGTCAGATCGCCGAGATCCTCGTCCGCGACAATCAGCAGGTGCGTGTCGGCGATCCGTTGGCGCGGATCGACGATCGCGAATTCGCGGCCCGGTTCGCCGCGGCCGAGGCCGCGGTGCACGACGCCGATGCCGGGGTGGCGGCCGCGCGTGCTGCGCTCGCCTCACACGTTGCGGAGAACCGGTTGGCCGATGCCGATATCGCGGTCGCGCGGACCGCGATCGCATCGTCCGATGCCGAGCGCCGCCGTGCCGAGGCCGATAATGATCGTTTCGCGGCGCTGGCCGAGCGCGGTTTCGCCACCCGCCGCGATGCCGAGCGCGTCAGCGCGGCCGCCGCCGATGCCCGCGCCAAGGCGCAGCATGACGTTGCCAGCCTCGCCGCGACGCGCGACCGCGCGACGGTGACCGCAACCCGGCGCGCCAGCCTAGAGGCCGATCTGGCGCGTGCGCTGGCCGGTGCCGAGCGCGCGCGCGCGGCTCTCAGTCTCGCCGAACAGGATCGCGGTTACACTCTCGTCCGCGCGCCCGTTTCCGGTACGGTCGGCAATCGTCAGGCGCAGCCGGGCGATTTTGTCCAGCCCGGCACGCGCCTGCTGACCCTGGTCCCCAGCCAGGGGTTGTATGTCGTCGCCAATTTCAAGGAGACGCAGACCCGGCGCATGCTGGTCGGCCAAAAGGCGCGGGTTGAGGTCGACGCGCTGGGCGGCGACGCGCTGACCGGCCATGTCGAAAGCTTCGCGCCGGCCTCCGGCTCCGAGTTCTCGCTGCTGCCCTTCGAGCCGGGATCGGGCAATTTCACCAAGATCGTCCAGCGCGTGCCGGTGCGGATCGTGCTGGATGCCGGCCAGCCGGGCCTGCCGCGTCTTCGTCCCGGCCTCTCGACGACGGTCGAGGTCGCACTCGATCGGTAAAGCCGGGAATGTTTGTCGGACCTCCTGTTCAGGATTTGTAATCTCGATTGGAGAATTTTGGTTCCAACTTGACAATCGATTTCCGATCGTCTCGTTAGTCCCCAAAACGGGGAGGCACCATATGCGCATATTCAATGGCAATCCGGGACGCCGGGCGAAGCTGCTCGCGATCGCCCTGGCGTGCGGGCTCTCCGCGCCGATCCTGTCGACGTCCGCGGCACTTGCGCAGGCCAGCCCGGCGCCCGTCGAGGCCCCCGTTTCGGGCTATGTCAGCGAAGACGTGATGATCCCGATGCGCGACGGTGTGAAGCTGCACGCACAGGTCTGGCGTCCCAAGGGCGTGACCGAGAAATTGCCGATCATGATGACGCGGTCGCCCTATGGATTCACATCGGCGCGGATCGATCGGGCGCTGACCAAGGACGGCGGCTATGGCGAACTGGCGGCCGACAAATATATCTTCGTCTTTCAGGATATTCGCGGGCGCTTCACGTCGGAGGGCGAGTTCGTCAATCTGCGCCCGACCAGGACGACGCCCGACGGCATCGACGAAGCGACCGACACTTATGATTCGATCGACTGGCTGGTGAAGACGCTGCCCGACAACAACGGCAAGGTCGGCGTGTTCGGCGTGTCCTATGGCGGCTGGACCGCGGCGATCGCGACGATCGATCCGCATCCCGCGCTCAAGGCGGTGTCGTCGCAGGCCTCGCCCGAGGACATGTTCATCGGCGACGATTTCCTGCACAATGGCGCTTTCCGCCTCGATTATGCCTGGTCCTGGGTATCGGCGCTGGAGACCGATGGCCGATCGATGAAACCCTTCGATTTCGGCACCGACGATGCCTATGACTGGTATCTGAAACAGAAGGATCTCGCGACGCTGGACCAGCAGAAGCTGGGCCGGACGATGCCGAGCTGGCAGAATTTCGTCGATCATCCCAATTACGACGCGTTCTGGAAGACCGGCCGCACCTCTCACATGATGCCCGCCAAGGTGGCGACGCCCAATCTGATCGTCGCCGGATGGTGGGATCAGGAGGATTTCTACGGTCCGATGGAAATCTACGCCAATCAGGAAAAGGGCGACGACAAGGGGCTCAACTATCTGGTCGTGGGGCCGTGGAACCATGGCGGCTGGCGCGGCGAGGGCAGCAAATACGGTCCCTATCCGCTCGGATCGCAGACCGGCACCGAATTCCGCGCCAATGTCGAGCTGCCCTGGTTCCGTTACTGGCTGAAGGGGATCGGCACGCTCGACCAGCCCGAGGCGATGGTCTTCCAGTCGGGCAGCAACCAGTGGCAGAAGCTCAAGCAATGGCCGCCGGTCGAGGGCGTCGAGCGCAAACTCTATCTGCGCAGTGGCGGCCGACTGTCCTTCGAAGCGCCTGGCGCGGGCGAGAAGCCCGACAGCTTCGTGTCGGATCCCGCCAACCCGGTGCCCTATCGCGATCGCGCCAACCTCAAGCCCTTCATGCACCCGAGTTCGACCTGGTCGAGCTGGATCGCCGACGACCAGGCGCCCTTCGCCAAGCGCAAGGACGTGCTGTTCTGGCAGACCGAGCCGCTGACCGAGGATCTGACGATCTCAGGTGATGTCGCCGCCCAGCTCTTCGCGAGCACCACGGGCACCGATGCCGACTGGGTGGTCAAGCTGATCGACGTCTCGCCATCGGACGAAGCGACCCCGGCCGAGTTGCGTGGTCGCCAGCGCATGGTCGCGAACGACGTCTTCCGCGGCCGTTTCCGCAACAGCTATGAAAAGCCCGAGCCGATCGCGCCGGGCAAGGTGCTGCGCTACACCATCGATCTGCATTCGGCATCGCATGTCTTCAAGAAGGGGCATCGCATTGCCGTCCAGGTGCAGAGCAGCTGGTTCCCGCTGATCGACCGCAATCCGCAGACCTTCGTGCCCAATATCCTCAAGGCGAAGCCGGCGGATTTCAAGGCGCAGACGCACGCGATCGTCCACAACGCCGCTCAGCCGTCCGCGATCTCGGTACGAGTAGCCGGCGCGCGCTGAGCGGGACGGGGCTTCTGACCCGATCGGGATAGAGACAGTCCCGATACGGTATGTGTTGTGATCGCGGAACGGGCATAACCGATCGATTCCAGAGCGCTTCCCGAAAAGTCGGAACCGGTTTTTCGGTCGGGAAGCGCTCGAGATAAAAGATTTCACGGGGAGAAATGATGTGCGCGGCTTGACTCGCTATGTGGTGCCCGGGCTCGTCATCCAGGCGGTGCTGGTCGGCGGTGGCTATGCCACCGGCCGCGAACTCGTGGAGTTCTTCCTCTCGGTCAATCCGGTCTCCGGGCTGATCGGCATGGCGCTGACCGCCTTGCTGTTCAGCATCGGTGCGATGATCGCCTTCGAACTTGCGCGGTCCGCCAAGGCCTTCGACTATAACAGCCTGATGGGGCTGCTGCTCGGCCGGTTCCGCTGGCTGTTCGAGATCGGCTATATCGCGGCGCTCATCCTCGCGCTCGCCGTCGTGTCGGCGGCGGCAAGCGAGTTGCTCGCCGAACTGGCGGGCATGCCGCACTGGCTGAGCGCCAGCCTGTTCATGGCGCTTGTCGCCGCATTGGTCTTTTTCGGCAACACGCTGATCGAGCGCGTCATCTCCGCCTGGTCGATCATCTTCTATATCGCTTATGGCACGATGTTCGTCCTCGTCGTCGCGCAGTTCGGCGGCGACATGGCGACCGCGCTCGGTTCCGAGCCCGTCCGCGCCGGTCCGGCGCTGTGGAACGGGGTCAGCTATACCGCGTACAACATCACCATCCTGCCCGTGCTGATCTTCGTCGCGCGCGATTTCGCCAGCCGTCGCGAGGCGCTGTGGGCGGGCGCGATCGCGGGGCCGCTGATCCTGCTGCCGGGCTTCGCCTTCTTGCTCACGCTCAGCGCCTTTTATCCGGACGTGAAGGCGTCTGCGCTTCCGGTCAGCTATGTGCTCGACCGTGTCGACAGCCCGACGCTGTCGCTGGTGATCCGTCTGGTCATCTTCGGTGCGCTGCTGAAGACGGGGGTGGGGCTGCTGCACGGCTTCAACGAGCGGCTGGCCCGAAGCGCGCTCGATCGCGGCCGTCCGCTGCCCAAGGCGGCTAGGCCGGCGATCGCGGTCTCGCTGATCGTGCTTGCCGGCTATGCCGCCACCGCGATCGGCCTGATCGACCTGATCGGCACGGGCTATCGATACAGCGCCGTCTATTTCCTGGTCGTGCTGGTGGTGCCGCTGCTGACCGTCGGCCTGTATCGCCTGATGCGTGGCGGGCAGGCGGTTCCTGCGACTGTGTAAGCCGGGCTCTGGCGGCGGACCGTCCGACTTCCTATTTCCATGGGAGCTGGAGGACGCCGCCATGACCGACAAGCCGATCCTGCTTCCTGGTACGGATCATCCGATCACGATCGAGGCCCATCCCGGGCGAGTCACCGTCACCGTCGCGGGACGGGCTGTCGCGGATACGCAGCATTCGCTGATACTGCGCGAAGCGAATTATCCGCCGGTCCATTATATCCCGCGCGCCGATGTCGACATGGCGCTGCTCGAGCGGACCGATCATGCGACCTATTGCCCGTACAAGGGCGACGCATCCTATTTCAGCATCCCCATCGGCGGCGACCGCTCGCGCAATGCAGTGTGGAGCTACGAGCATCCGCACGATGCGGTCGCGGCGATCCGCGATCATCTGGCTTTTTATCCCGATCGGGTCGACGCGATCGAATAAACGCTGCGTCCGTGCGCGCGATGGTGCCCGCAGGGCAACGTCGCGGCGAGCTTGGCACCTTGCCCTCCATCCTGGTTGGCGCGACATTTCGCGCCAACCAGCATTGGAAATACAGGAGGATGCGAGCCCCATGAATCCCGAACAGGCCGGTGGCGATCTGTCCGCCTTCTGGATGCCCTTCACCGACAATCGCGGGTTCAAGGCGCAGCCGCGCCTCTTCGCTTCGGCGGAGGGCATGTATTATCGCACGCCGGACGGGCGGCCCGTGCTCGATGCGACCGCCGGGCTCTGGTGCGTCAATGCCGGCCATGGCCGTCGCGCGATCGTCGAGGCGATCCGCGAACAGGCCGCCGAGCTCGATTTCGCGCCGACCTTCCAGCTTGGCCATCCCAAGGCCTTCGAACTGGCGCGCGCGCTGGCGGACATGATGCCGGCCGGGCTCGATCGCATCTTCTTCACCAATTCGGGATCGGAGGCGGCGGATACCGCGCTCAAGATGGCGCTCGCCTATCACCGCGCCAATGGCGAAGGCGCGCGGACGCGGCTGATCGGGCGCGAACGCGGCTATCACGGCACCAATATGGGCGGCACCTCGGTCGGCGGGATCGGCGGGAACCGCCGCAGCTTCGGTGCGCAGATCTGGGGCGTCGATCATCTCTCCGCCACCTACCGCGCGGAGGCGGCGTTCACGCGCGGACAGCCCGACACCAACGAGGACATGGCCGGCGAGCTCGAACGGCTGGTCGCGCTGCACGGGCCGGAAACGATCGCAGCCGTGATCGTCGAGCCCGTCGCCTGCTCCACCGGCGTGCTCGTTCCCCCGCGCGGCTATCTCGAGCGGCTGCGCGAGATCACGGCGCGGCACGGCATATTGCTGATCTTCGACGAGGTGATCACCGCCTTCGGACGGCTGGGCACCCCCACCGCCGCGCATTATTTCGGGATTACCCCCGATATCGTGACGATGGCCAAGGGGCTGACCAACGCGGCGGTGCCGATGGGCGCGGTCGCCGCCAGCCGCGCGGTGCATGACCGCATCGTCGAGGGTGCGCCGCGGGGCATCGAATTCTTCCATGGCTATACCTATTCGGGCCATCCGCTCGCCGCCGCTGCCGGGCTCGCCACGCTTTCGGTCTATGCCGAGGACAGGCTGTTCGCCCGCGCCGCCGGCCTTGCCGGCTATTGGGAAGCGGCGGTGCATCGGCTGAAGGGAGAGCGGCATGTCGTCGATATCCGCAATCTCGGCCTGATCGCGGGCATCGAACTCACCCCCAGGTCCGATGCGCCGGGGCGGCGCGCATTCGAGATCTTCCAGCGCTGCTTCGACGAGGGGCTGCTGATCCGCGTGACCGGAGACATCATCGCGCTGTCGCCGCCGCTGATCGTCAGCGAGGCGCAGATCGACGAGATCGTCGAGCGGATCGGCGCGGCGCTCAACGCGACCGATTGATCAGGCGGCCGCGCGCGCGAGCAGGAAGCGGCGGAGCGCGGCGATCGCGGGCGAGGACCAGCGGTCCTCGCGCGTGACGAAGGCATAGGTGCCCAGCTCGACCTGGCGCGTGCCGGGCATCCGCACTTCGACCAGCGCGCCCTGTTTGAGATCGCGGGCGACCAGATAGTCGCTCGCCAGCGCCACGCCGCGTCCGCGCCGCGCGGCGGCGATGGCGAGATGCGCGTGCCAGAGCAAAGGGCCCGCGATCCTGCCGTTCACGGCAACGCCGTTCAGCCGCAGCCAGGCGCGCCACTGCTCGTCATGTTCCTCGTGCAGCAAGGGCGCGTCGAGCAGGTCGGCGGGTGCTGCGTCGGCCAGTCGCGCCGCCATCCCGGGATTGGCGACCATCAGGATGGACGGGCGCGCCAGCGCCACGAAGCGCAGCCCCTTGCCGCCGGGACTGGGCGGCCAATCGTCGCCATAGAAGCGGATATCGATATCGGCCTCGCGCGCGAGCAGGTCGGCGGCGGCGTCGGTCGGGCGCAGTTCGACGCGATGATCGGGATGGAGCGCCTCGAAATCGGCGATCTGGTCGGTCAGCCATTGCGCGGCGAAGCCGGGCACGCACCAGAGCTTCAGGCTGCGCCCACGATGGCCGTCATTGTCCATCGCATCGGTCGTGGCATGCGCGATCTCGGCGATCGCGCCCGAGATCCGTGCGTGGAAACGTCCGCCCGCTTCGGTCAGCCGCAACCGTCCGCCGTCGCGGTGGAACAGGCCGATCCCCAGCCATTCCTCGAGCAGGCGGATATGGCGGCTGACCACGGCATGGTCGAGGTTGCGCGCCGCCGCCGCCTTGCGGATGCCGCCTTCGCGGCCGACCGCCTCGAACGCGCGCAATGCCGCGAAGGGCGGAATCGCCGCCGCATGCCGCGCGTCGCTGGCTTCGGGCGATGATGGGGCGTCGTCGGTCGGCTGCGGCATTGC
>JASBTC010000036.1 GCA_030148625.1 Sphingobium sp.
GGCGGCGACGGCGGCCTGCAGGCGGCGCTCGGCGGGTGCGGCGCCGCTGATTTCACGGACGAGGCCGCGGAAAGGGATCAGCGAATTGACGATGGTCTTGCCGACGGCCTCCGCGATCTTTCCGGTGCGGTTCTCGTTCGCTTCGGTGCCGACGCCGAAATCCTCGCCCAGCACGGCGTCGAGTTCGCCCAGTTGCACGTTGATCGCGCGGCACCCGCGTGGCGGCGCTGTGTAAGGGTTTTGCACCGCTTTCTGCAGCACCTCCGGTATCTCGCCCTTCTTGATGCCGAGATCGCGCACCGGCTGGCTGGCGATGTCGCCGGCCTTGTCGAGATCGTCCCGCTTTTCCTGCGCCAACGCCGTGCCCGAAAGCAGCAAGGACAGAAGGACGCCACCCGCGATGATCTTCATATGCTTTTCCTTCCAGATGCTTAGTCCATGATATGCGAACTCGGCCCCGCCTGAAACGATTATAACGGATGGTTGAAGCATGCGCCTCAACAGGATCGAATTGGCGCGACAGGCAAAATGATGCGCCGATCTGTCCAAAACACGCTTCCTGCGGACGCGGATTCGCGCCTATGGTCGACTCCATAAGAGCGCGCCCGTCCAGGCGCCGCAGAGCCGGAGGGAATAGAGGATGGATGAGGACCGGGCGTTTCAGGCGAAAGCGGGGATCGAGCGCAGGGCGTTCATGGGGACCGCCGCGGGCACGATGATCGCGGCGCTGGCGGGAAGCGGGATCGGCGGCGCGGCACTGGCGCAGGGCAAACCGACGAGCGCGCGCGGACGCGTGGACATCAGGCGGATGACGATCGTCAACAGCCTGGGCGATCTGGACGACAGCTATGGTCCGCGCCCACCCGAGCTGGAGCGGGACAGCCGGATGATGATCAGCCCGGGCGCGATCCAGGCGGGGCTGGCATCGGGCCTGACCGCGGTCAACATCACGCTGGACGCCGAGAGCTTCGAAAGCTGCACGACGGCGATCGGGCGTTACGACAATTTCGTCCGCAACAATGCCGCCACGCTGACGAAGATCTGGACGACCAGGGATATTCGCGACGCCAAGGCGCGCAACCGGATCGGCCTGATCTACGGCGTGCAGAACACGACGATGCTGGGCGACAAGGCCGAGCGGGTCGACGTGTTCGCCGATCTGGGCCTGCGGATCGTGCAGCTGACCTATAACAGCCTGAACCGGGCGGGCGGCGGATCGATGGCACCGGGCAATCCGGGGCTCACCGATTTCGGCCGCGAGGTCGTCGGGCGGCTCAACAATCGCCGCGTCGTCGTCGACCTGTCGCACAGCGGCCAGCGCATCTGCCTGGACGCGGCGCGCTTTTCGAAACAGCCGATCGCCATCACCCATACCGGCTGCAAGGCAGTGGCGGATTCGCCGCGCAGCAAGACCGACGAGGAACTGCGCCTGGTCGCCGAGCGCGGCGGCTATGTCGGCATCTATTGGGTGATGTATCTGGCGCGCGCGAAAGGCCGGGAAGCCGATATCGACGACGTCGTCGCGCATATCGAACATGCGATCCAGGTGTGCGGCGAGGATCATGTCGGCATCGGCACCGATTACGGCGTGGCGCCGCTCAACCCCGACCGGGCGATCCAGGCCGCGCCCTGGGCAAAGATGGTGTCGGAACGCGCCAAGGCCGGCGTCGCGGCGCCGGGCGAATATCCCGACATATTGCCCTATGCGCGCGGGCTGACCGGACCCGGCCAGTTCCAGGCGCTGGCCGATCGGCTGGCATCGCGGGGCCATTCGATCCGGCGGATCGAGAAGATACTGGGCCAGAATTTCGTCCGCTATCTGGGCGACATCTGGGGCGCCTGAGCCGGCGCCCCTTCAGCCGGCCTTCATCCCGCGACGATCTCGCGCGGCGGATAGTCTTCGCCCGACGAGGGGCATTTGCCCTGTTTCATGATGCCAGCCTGGCCCGGCTCGAACCATTGCGACGACTGGAATTCCTCGTCATATCCCAGCCCGTCATAGATGCAGATTTCGGGCTTCGACCCGTCGGGCGCGATCGCCACGGCCCAATTATACCGATCCTCGGCGTGCGGGGCACCGCCCCAGACGAGGATACGGCCGCCCACCGTGACGATCGGAACGTTGACGCTGTCGTCAACGGTCCGGATGCCTTCGCGCATTGTCGCGTCCGGCACCGCTGCGGCGATCGCCGCCTTCACCGCCGGATGGTCGAGGAAGCGGTGGCCCTTTACCGCATCGAACGGATATTTGCCGACATAGACCGAGAGGTCAGTCCTGGCGGCCGGTCCATGGCCTTGCGCCTGCGCCGCCATTCCGATCAGCACGATACCGGCCAAAATCCCTATCCGCACAGATAAACCCCCTTTGTCGGTCCTTGAACGAGGGTCATAACGCAGTTTCCGGCGCCCGGTTGCGTGCGTCCGGACACGGGATCAATCGGCAACGCGTTCCAGCGTCACCGGGCGGGTGCGGATCGCCGGCCGGCGCATGGCCGCCCTCCCGTCGAGGCGACGAACGTCCTGGCTTCGTCGAGCTCGGGCCGTGCCCCATCACCATCGCAACTCACGTCCAACAGGGCGGTGAAGAAGCTGGCAGCCCGTTGGGCGTCACCCGCTGCACGGGCAGCCCTGGCGCCACCGTAGAGGCCGGCAAAGCGGTTTGGCGCGCGGCTCAGAGACCGTTCAAACTCCGCCAATGCTTCTGCTGGCTTGCCCTGTTCCAGCAGCAGTTCGGCGAGTTGCTCACGTGCCGGCAGGATCGATCCCGGCGTGACCGGATGTTTCTCGGTCGCATCGTCCAGATCCGCTACCGAACGCATCCGTTGCAATGCTTCCTTCCCCCTCTCCTCGGCCGCCTCGGCCCAGGCTGCCGCAATCTCGCGCTCGATCTGAACCTGGAGACCCCAGTCATAATTCCCGCCGGCGCCAACCAGGGCCTGGCGGACGGTATCCAGCATAGCGATCTCGCTATGTGCGAGTCCGACATTGCCACTGCGTGCGGCGCCGACGGCTCGCGCGAAATGGACATGTGCCTCCGCCCAGCGGAATTGCGACCAGGGGACGGCACGAAGCGTCTTCGGAGGGAGCACCAAGCCAGCCGCCCGGCTCCATTGCCGGCGCTCGAGCAGCAGACGGGCCGGAATGGCGGAGAAGGCATAGGCAACCTTGAAATTGGCCGGGTCGACCCGTTCGATCGCGTTCAGATCGTCGAGCACCCGGTCCGCCTTCGAATCCTGCGCCATCTGGAGATAGGCATAGGCCAGATAATCCATGGCATGGAGCCGTTCATCCCAGGATCCCGGCAATCCATGTCGCTTGGCATAGGCCTGGGCAGAGGCCTCTGCCGCCAGATTCGAACGGACCGCTTCCGCCCACAAGCCCAGGCGGATGAAGATATGTGACGGCATATGCTGGGCATGCGCGGACGCTGGTGCGATGCCGGCGTAACGGCGGGCGGCGGGAAGCGCGAGATGCGCGAGCGGCGGATAATCGTAGCTGTGGATCAGATAATGCGCGACGCCCGGATGGTCGGGCTGGACAGCGAGCACCGCGTCCAGGATCGCCGCCGCCTTCTTTTCCCGGGCAAAGCTCTCATCAGCATCGATCATGCCGGCGGCGATGAGCGACAGCGCGTAGAAGACGGCGGCTTCGCGGTCCGACGGGTCGAGCCGATAGAGCCGTTCCATCGCATCGGCATAAGCGAATGTCCGCTCCCGATGCCCCACATGATCGGTGTCCGCGTAAAACGCCGCGAGCGCCGAAATAAATACGCGCTCACGCGGCGAGCGTCCGCCAATGGCCTGGGCCCGCGCAATGGCGATCCGCCCCTTCTCCAGTTCGGACGGTGTCGGGGGCGCCCATAAGGGATGGTATTGGCTCATCGCCATCCCCCAATGGCTCATCGCGCAGTGCGGGTCGGCCTCGGCCGAGCGAAGGAACGCCCGTTCCGCCTCCTCATATTCGAAGGAATGAAGCCAGGCCACCGCGCGATTGAAATGCGGCTTCGCCGCCGCGGCACATGAAATCAGAAAATCCACCGTCCCGAGCTGCTCCGGAGGTTCATGCTGATGCGGTGCAGGCGCCTGCCCGAGAGCCGGCGAAGCGAACGACAAGACCGCGGCGCATGCAACCAGCACAGACTTGTCGACCATCAGCGTCCTCCATCTCAGCTTGGTCGCTTTCCGGGATCAGCGGGCTTCGAGCACCATATTGAATGGCCCCTCGGTCGCGCGGCGGACGGTCCCGAAACCGCCATCCTTGATGATCCGGGTCAGCCGCGCTTCTCCGGCCTGCGCGCCCAATCCCGCGCCGACTTCCTGGTCGAGCGATGTCGGCACGCAGATCATCGTCGACGCATTATAATAGAGCCGCCCGACCGGATTCATATTGTCGGCGGGCCCGTCCCCGGCGATCGGTTCGACGATCATCCAGATTCCGTCCGCTGCCAGAATGCGGCGCATATGCGCCGCGCAGCCAAGCGGGTCTCCCATGTCGTGCAGGCAATCGTACATCGTGACAAGATCGAAACCGTCCTCGGGGATCTCCTTCGCCTTTGCCACCTCGAAGCGCACACGATCGCCAAGGCCGTGGTCTTCGGCATGGCGCCGCGCCTCCTCGATCGAAGGCTGGTGGAAATCGAAACCGACGAAATGGCTGTCGGGATATGCCTGCGCCATCAGCAGCGTCGAGAACCCCACGCCGCAGCCGACATCGGCGACCCGGGCACCGGAGCGAAGCCGCGCCTCCATGCCGTCAAGCGCCGGGATCCATGCCTGGACGATGTTGTTGACATAGCCCGGCCGGAAAAAGGCCCCGGTGGCACAGAACAGGCAGCCGGCATGATCGCCCCA